>DATHPI010000033.1:0-4385 GCA_035484035.1 Chthoniobacterales bacterium | reverse complement strand
GGGTCGAAGATTCCGACATCGGCGGGCGGGGAATCGTAACGTTTCTTGACCTCATCGACGAATGCAGAAAGCAGTCGCGACACATCTGGGGAACTGGGGTCTTCTTTCGCTATCGTAATCATCTCAGCAATTCAGTCCACTGTTGCGCAATAATCCTTCCCAATGCCAAGCTAAATTTTGCGCGCAATCATTTTCCTATGAATCGGAAACAAAGCGAACGTTAAACTCCCGTGAGGACACGGATTCGCCCTTGTTCTCTGAGGGCGCTTCAGTCACTATTGACGGATGGGTGGACCTTCAAAACGAACGAAGATTGTGGCGACGATTGGACCGGCAAGCGATAGCGAGGAGATGCTGCGCCGTTTGATTGATTCAGGGATGGACGTGGCTCGATTGAATTTTTCCCACCGCTCGGCAGAGGTGGCCAAGCCGTTGGTGGATCGGATTCGTAAAGTGGCCGATGAAATGGGGGTATATATTGGTATCCTCGGGGATTTGCGCGGGCCAAGAATCCGGGTGGGAGAAATGGAGAACGGTAGTATCGAGCTGGAACGCGGAAAAAAAATCATCTTGAGTTCGGAGAACATCGTGGGGACGCCGGCCAAGATCGCTGTCAGTTTCAAAGGGCTCCACCGCGATGTGGCTGCCAATGCCATTCTCCTTCTGGACGACGGCAACATCGAATTGCAAGTGCTGGAGATCAAGGCAACGGGAGATGTGGTGTGCGAGATTGTTCGCGGGGCCGAGCTCAAGAGCAACAAAGGCGTGAACCTTAAGAATCGGCTGGTCTCGTTGCCGTCGCTGACCACCAAAGATTATCTTGATCTCGATTTTGCGGTATCCCAGGAACTCGACTTTCTGGCGCTCTCTTTCGTCCAGTCATCCTCAGATGTCCGGTTTCTCAAGCAAGCGCTGGCCGAACGCGGCGCCTCAATTCCGGTGATCGCGAAGATTGAGCGGAAGAACGCTCTCGACGACATACAAAACATTGTTCGTGAGTGTTATGGAGTAATGGTCGCCCGAGGGGATCTGGCTCTGGAGATGAGTTTCGAGGATGTCCCGATCGCCCAGAAGCGGATCATCACCGTTTGTCGCGACGAAGGAGTGCCGGTGATTACTGCCACCCAGATGTTGGAATCGATGATCAGTTTTCATAAGCCGACCAGGGCGGAAGCTGCGGACATTGCCAATGCCATTCTGGATGGGAGCGACGCCGTCATGCTCTCGGCGGAATCGGCCGTTGGGCGTTTTCCAGTGGAAGCGGTTGCAACCATGGCCACCATTGCCGCGCGGGCTGAAGCTGCCTGGATCTCGGGAGAGCTGCCAATTCCTCCAGCAATTCCGGATCGCGCAGATCTGGAGGCCGCTGTCGCCCATGCGGCCCATGCGATTGCCAATTCCGTGTCGGCCAAAGCGATTGTTTCGGCCACTGCCTCGGGAAGTACTCCGCGGCGAGTTGCGTCCCATCGTCCAAAAATGCCGATCCTGGCGCTCTGTTCTTCAAAGGATGTGTGTCGCAGACTAGCTTTGAGTTGGGGCGTACAGCCAATGCTTTATGAACCGGTGGGCGGAACCGCGCACCTGGTGAAATTGAGCGTCGACGCAGCAACCAAGGTCCTTGGAGCAAAACCGGAGGATGTCCTCACGATCGTCGCTGGTACGCCATACAACATGCCTGGGAAGACGAACCTGATTAAAGTCGAAAAAATTTCCGATGCTTTGAGAGCTGAACAGGGAGAAAGCGGAGAGTAATTCGACCGCCTCACGGTCGTTTCGCTGGTAAGCGTGGTTGTCTGGGTTGAGCCACTACGTCGCCGTTGCCTGAATAACCAGGAGTATTTAGAGAACCTCCGATTGTGTGTTAGAGAGAGGCCGTTCATCGAATTTGGTTTATAGCGGGAGCGGCCTGCACGAGGAAATTCGTACCTTGAGAAGAATTGGTGTTTACGTACTGGCAGGAATCCTGGGAGTGCTGATCATTTTTTCTGCCGGGTACTACTACTCCGTGGCCAGAAAAATTCCTTCGACGGGAGGACTTTATTTTTTCTCCAAACTTGTTCTGCCGGTCCAGCGATTCGCTCAAGACGATCCAAAGTGGGCGGATGATGAGTTAGGACCGACGCCCTCCACGATGGGACAGGAAGGCTGTGCCGTCAGCTCGGCGGCGATGATTCTGGCCTTTTACGGGCAAGACATCGATCCGGGCCGACTCAACAGCTTTCTCACAACCAGCGGCGGCTACACCCCCCAAGGCTGGTTGTATTGGGAGAAGGCGGCCGACTATCATCCGGGCGGGGCGCGGCGTGCCTACGAAGATTTACCTTCTTATTTTTTGATCGATTCGAATCTCTTGCGCGGCAACCCGGTGATCGTTCGCATCCATCTGCCGAATGGGGTGACGCACTTTGTGGTGGTGGTTGGCAAAGCCGGGTTTGACTACCTGATTCAGGACCCGGCGTCCGGCGGAATCAACGGAGTCTATCCGTTAAAAAAGCTGGCTTCCGAGATTGAAGCACTGAGATTCTATGAAAGACTCAGGACTTAGTGTCTGTTTTGTAGGTGAGTCAGCAATTGAGATCATTGCTTTAATCCGAGCTTTCGGTGTCTTTTATAACCCATGCCCAAGCCCCGACCGAAAATCACGAGAACGCGGCCGACCAAAGAAGTCTCGGTTATGGCTTGGATCGAAGACGCGGATCAAAAGGTTCTATTGGTGCGCCAGGCTCTCGGATTGAGGCTTTGGACTCTTCCGGGTGGCAAGGTGAAGCGAGGTGAATCGCTCGTCAAAGCCCTCAGGCGCGAACTGTACGAAGAAACTGGACTTCGCGCGCAAGTTGGTTCGCTGCTTGGGGTGCTGGATCGGCGTGATAAAGATGCGATCACGCTCCTGTTTGTTGCGGTGCCGAACAAAAATTCAATTAAGATCAAGCAGAACAACAAGGAAATAAAAAGTGCTGACTTTCAGGCATCCTTACCGAAGAAAGCTTCACCATCTGCCAAATACTTCTGGTCGGCCAGGAGAGGCCCGGTAAAGAAGGTTCGCAAAGTCCCGGCTTCAACGCATCAGTTCCCACCAATCGTGTGAATGAGACCGGCCCTTGCTATGGTTCAGAGGGTTTCAGGGGTGACTCTTGGGTTAAACAACAGACAATTTCCCGTGCTCCGACCGCTTTATCGGCCGAGGAATGCCGGGCGACGTTTCTCCAGGAATGCCGCCACACCCTCTCGAGCATCATGAGTCGGGACGATGCTGGCAAATGCGGCCTCCTCGATCGCCAGACCGTCGTCGATCGAAGCATCCATGCCGCGATGAATGGCCGCCAGCGCTGCAGCCACCGTAAGCGGCGGTTTCATAGCAAGCGCCTCCGCTAGCTTGACCGCCTCCTCGAGCAACTCGAAGCCAGGCACAACGCGGTTGATCAAACCAAGGCGCGCCGCTTCGGTTGCGTCGAATGTCCTCCCGGTCAGGATGAGCTCGATGGCCGCTTTCCGACCGACGTTTCGAGGCAGACGCTGAGTGCCGCCGAACGTCGGGATAATTCCAATATTGATCTCGGCCTTCGAGAAAGAAGCTTTCTCGGCGGCGAGGGCGATGTGGGTGGCCTCGACCAATTCGCACCCGCCACCGAATGCCAACCCGTTTACCGCGGCGATGATCGGTTTGGGAAACGATTCGACGCGTCGGGTCATCCGGTGGCCAGGTCTCATGAAGTGGGCCACTGCCTCGGCTGGACCGGTCTCAATGTGGCGTTGGAACGCAGTAATGTCGGCTCCAGAGCTGAAGGCGCGGCCCGCTCCGGTGACGACGATGGCTCGGATGGCGTGATCCAGTTCGATGCCATCCAAAGCGTGCATGAGAGCAGAAATCAATTCGTTGTTCAGCGCGTTCAGTTTCTCCGGTCGGTTTAGGGTAAGGATCGAAACGGCACCTCGATCCTCACGCAAGAGTACGGGCAGGGATTGCTTTTCGGTTCTTTCCATCGGTCCTCACTCCGTCAGGTTGAAGAAGCATTGACGGCGTGGAATTTCCCATTTCGCGCGGTAGGACGACTGGAAACCGAAGAGCCTTTTGGCATTTCGGATCGGCCTCTTTGGTCCAATTCGAGTAAGACCAGGCTCGCAGCACCTCGGGCCCACACTTCGTCTCCCCAATAATGGATCACTATCTCAAGATCCTTCTTTAATGGCGGGATTACCATCTGCTCGGCAACCGAGCGTAAACTCTCCTCAAAAAGATGAGCGCAGCGAATAGATCCCTGGCAGATGACAACCCGTTGCGGATTCAACAGATTTACCAGGTTGGCGATACCTAAACCTAAATAACGCCCCATCTGTTCGAAAACCCGCTTCATCGACTTGTCACCTGCTTCCGCCCTCGCAACGAT
>DATHPI010000032.1:0-2917 GCA_035484035.1 Chthoniobacterales bacterium | reverse complement strand
GTAAGGATCGCCAACGCCTGCACGAATCCAGACCTGTTTTGGGGTATCAAGGGGGGCGGCGGGGGGAGCCTTGGCGTCGTGACCCGTCTCACGTTGCGGACACACGATCTGCCGGAATTCTTCGGTGCGGTGTTCACGACTGTAAAGGCAACATCGGCGAATGCCTTCCGCCAACTGATAGCCAAGGTCATCGAATTCTACGGTGAGTCGCTGTTCAATCCGCATTGGGGTGAGCAGATCGCCTTCCGTCCGGGTAACGTCCTAGCGATCGCTATGGTGTTTCAAGGATTGGACCAGCACCAAGCCGAGATGATCTGGCGTCCTTTCTTCGATTGGCTGGCAACCTCTCCGCAGGATTTCGGCTTGTCAGAGCCGAAGATCATAGCTCTGCGGGCACGAAAATTTTGGGACCCTGAATTTCTCAAGAAAGCCCCCGGACTTGTGCTCGCTGACGACCGCCCAGGCGCGCCGGAAGCCAATATCTTCTGGGCAAGCAATCTTGGGGAGACGGGTCAGGTGCTGCACGGTTACCAATCGGCGTGGATTCCCGCCTCTCTGCTCCAAGAGGACCAGCAGAAAAACCTTGCCGATGCGCTGTTTGCGGCAGCTCAGCATTGGGGGGTGACCTTGCACGTCAACAAAGGCCTTGCCGGAGCTCCTCCCGAGGCTATAGCCGCAGCCCGGGACACAGCGGTGAATCCATCGGCTCTCGACGCCTTCGCACTTCTCATCAGCGCGGCTTCGGGGCCGCCGGCCTATCCCGGCATTCCCAGCCACGAGCCTGACCTGGCGCTCGCTCGCCAACATGCGGATGCAATCGATAAAGCCATGAATGAAGTGCGGAAGCTGCTCCCGGACGCCGGTTCATATGTTTCGGAGAGTAATTTCTTTGACGAGGCGTGGCAGAAATCCTTTTGGGGTTCGAACTACCCAAGGCTACTCGCCGTCAAGGAAAAGTACGATCCCGCTGGCCTCTTCTTCGTACATCACGGAGTGGGTAGCGAACGCTGGAGCCCCGACGGCTTCACGAAATTGGCGTAACGTTGGCGAGGGTGTGCCATCCGGGAAGCCTTGATTCAGACCACGTACTGGGCAACGCCGTTACCGAAGGACCAGTTTTCTTTCTTCACCTCGACAAGGTTGATGAAAACGTCCTCACGTCTGAGGCCAAGGCGCTCGTGCAGTCCGTCGGCGACCGCTTTGTAGAAGGCTTTTTTGACCTCGACCGTTCGTCCTTCGCTGAGGATGAGTTGGATGATAAGCGCGTCCGTGCTTCGCTCAATTCCGAGATAGGTTGGATCGATGAGCAGGGTTTCCCGGGTCTGCTCGGAAATTACCTGGAAGCGATCGTTGTTGGCTACATTGAGAGTTGCGATCATCGCCTCATACACGGCATCGGCGACGGCGCGGCCGTATTCAGGCGGCTTGCCGGTTGGTAGATCAATGCGGGCGAGGGGCATGAGAGAATTCCTTTCATTTCGAGGCGGTCAATCTCTTAGTTTAGTTAGCAATGAAGCAACCGGGGAGCTGTCGCCGCCCGCCCGGAACGACCGGCGCGACGGCGTAATTTAGCATAAGACTTCTCGAGCAATCGATAGAGTGGCGGGCAAGTCATTCCTTCTCGCCGACACATTGTGTACAAAGAGCCTAATCTCTATAAGACGAGAGTTATTTATGGGCCCGGTGTTTTTTTCTGATCCTTAAAGGGTTGAGTATAATCCGAATTGTACAGTCCGGTGCCGGCATTCATTAACAATGGGGTAGGGGCGGGATGGTAGCCCCCGACATGTTGATGTGAGGGCTCGGTTGATCGTGCTTTGGCATCAGAGTTTGCGACGTGAAAAATCTCACGGCGGGATGACCGAAGTTTAGCGTTGACGATCTTTGTCCGGGTTGCGTGCACCAAAGTCGACCGCTGCGGCGGAGACGAGGCACTCGCGTTTGCCGGCACACCCACAACGCTCGAGACTAGAGGCGTATCGAGTTTGGTTTCTGTTCTTGCAGCCTCATCATCTTTCTGAGTCCAAATAGCGAGCATCTTCCCGTCGTCGGCCAAAGATGCGTAATAGCTTTCCAAGCCGTCTTTAGTGCCGTTTACCCGATAGGTGTTATCAGCCTCATTCTTGGAGGCATCGTCCCAGACCGCATCCGGCGCGTTAGCCCTTAGAAGAGCTCTCGCCCTTTCCCAGTCAAGCACTGAACCATCGCGACAGATGTACAGAATACGCGAAACTTGCGTGTTACGAAAAAAAGCGGCAATGATGTAGTCTTCCGCGGTAAATATGTATCCTTTCCGTCCCGCAATCTCCTCCTGATCTAAAACAGGCTTGCCATATTGTTGCTCAAATTGCGCGAGTGTCCACCCGAGACCGGCATGAGAATGACTGGCGGTCAAAATCAGGATGAGGGCAGCGATTAATAACTGAATGGTTTTTCGGGCCACTAGCGTCATTTGGCCTGACGACGAAAACGCTGCCAAATCACTAATCACTGGTAGTCCTCGGCTTTGCAATTATGGAGAGCAGAAGGAATCCTGCATTGAACGTCGCTTTTTGGACGCGCTTGCAGTCGGGACGAAGATTTAGTCCGATTACCCAGATCGTCCGTATTTTTCAGTACCTTCATAGCTAACGATAAATTTGTTCTAGGCTGCTCAAATTTTCGCCCTCGATAAAGCGCTACTGGTTTAACGGTTTGTTCATAGGAAAGGTGATATTGATCGCCTTCTGAGCTGAGTTACCTGATCCAATAAAGGACACAAGAGATCGCGTTTGCGCCCTTCGGATTGCAAAGTTTAAAGGCAAGAGAGTTTGCAGCCACTTGATGCACGTCTCCCGCCCAGAAGCCGAGCTGTCCACCAAAGAGCCTTCCGCAGCTGAACCTTAATCCCCCCTCTGTGACCTCCGTGACCTCTGTG
>DATHPI010000031.1:0-5371 GCA_035484035.1 Chthoniobacterales bacterium | reverse complement strand
ATGTGGAAATGCGGCGGCGCCAAGTCGGCTCAAGGCGGTTCTCTGGATGAAGTGATCCGGGTCGCGCAAAAAGCCATCGACAACACCAGAAGTATCGGGGTGGGACTTACTTCGTGCACTATCCCGGCGGCCGGAAAACCAAACTTCTTTATCGAGCCCGGAAAGATGGAAGTGGGTATCGGCCACCATGGTGAACCGGGGGTCAAGATCGAGGACCTCAAATCGGCAGACGAAATCGCCAGCTTAGCCCTCGACTATATTCTCAAGGATCTCCCATTCCAGGCAGGTGACGACGTGGTGGCATTAGTCTCCGGACTGGGCGCCACTCCAGTGATGGAACTTTATATCGCCTTCAACAAGGTGTACGACCTTCTCCAGGAAGCCAAGATTAGCATTCACCGGTCGTATGTCGGCAATTACTTCACCTCGCTGGAAATGATGGGTATCACCTTTACCCTGATGAAGGTGGACGACGAACTTAAAGCCCTGATTGATGTAGAAGCCGAAAGCATGGGCCTAACTCAACTTTCGTACTAGCAAGTTATATGGCGAACTTCCCAAATTCTCAGGGACGTAAAGTGGTCCTGGCCCAAGTCCAGACGGTCGTCGATAACAAGGCGTATCTCAGCGAGGTTGACGGCAAGATCGGCGACGGCGATCACGGGATAAATATGGCCAAGGGATTCAACTTGATCAAAGATCGCCTCGGCGACAAAGAGGCTTCTCTAAGCGAAGGTCTCGGCCTGATCGGTAAGACTCTCATGACCGAGATCGGCGGCTCGATGGGTCCTATCTACGGCACCTTTTTTATTCAGATGAGTCTCAAGGCAAAGGGTAAACCTGAGACGGACGCCAAGCTGTTCGGTGAAATGCTCAAGGCAGCGCGCGACGGTCTGGAAGATCTTGGGGGAGCCAAAATCGGCGATAAAACTCTGATGGACGCTGTTATCCCCGCGCAGGAGGCGTATCAGGCGGCTGTCGATGCAGGGGCATCGCTCCAGGAGGCACTCAAGAAAATGGCCGATGCCGCCGAAAAGGGGAAAGATTCGACAGTCGATCTGGTTGCTAAAATTGGCCGATCTGCCCGGTTGGGCGAACGTTCAAGAGGTGTTCTCGACGCCGGCGCCACTTCCGCTTCGCTCATTTTGCAGACATTTGCCAGGGTACTCTCAGAGTAAGGACAAATTTTTTTTTGGGGGCCGACAGGAGCCGGCCGAAAGACCCATCTGCGGGCCGGCTCGATTCCTTGGCAAGCCGTCAGATTTGCCGAAGGTCACCGCGCACGGTCGCATCAAGTATCTCGCAGGGCGTCTTCAGATTTCAGATCAGCCAGGCGCGAAATCGATTGCCCTGAAATTTCGGAGGGCAAAGATGGAGTTCACCGGGTAGCTTTTCGATTTCCATCACCGAATATGCGGGTTCAAATCCATGGGGTAGATCTTTCTGAACGACCTGCATCGCAAATTGAGGGGCCAACTCCTTGGCAAACTGACGGTCATCCTCTGCTGGATGAGGAAATACTCTCTGGATTATCCTGTCAGGCTCAACTTCGACGATAATCGACCGGTCGCTGCCCTGCCTGGCCTGACTCTCTCCGAGAACCGGCATATCCTTAAAGACGACTTCAAAAAGAAACGTACTTGAAGCATCCATATATTTTTTTGCTCCCGATCTCTGCATTTTGCACATTCTATTCAACCCAAGAATGGGAGAAAAGCAGCACTTTGTGTGCCTCTGTTTTCCTCCCGTTCCCCGCCGGCTCAGGTAGGGCGAAGCTTCCGTCTGAGCCGGGGCTTTCCAGGTGGTCCTGCTTCCGCGACGTCACCCCAAATGGTGACGCCTCATGTCCCTATGGACGATTAAATTCGTTTCCCAGGGTGACCTCCTCCAGGCAAAACAACTCGGAAAGGCCGGAGTTGCGCCCCACCCTGAACGCGCTTTCCCAAACCGCAGAACCGGTGCAGATTTCAGTTGCGTAGAGGGAGAGCGACAGACGTAATATCTAACAATGGCCACTGCGTCCCAGGCCTCGCCTAGTTCCTTCCAAACGGGCTCCTTTTTGGACCGCTTCAGTTTTCCCCGACCACTCGCCTGGGGTTATTTCGGGTTGTTGCTGTTCATGATGGGGGACGGCGTCGAGTCAGGGTATCTAGCGCACTTCCTTCATGGCGAAGGAATTTCCCAGGAAAAAATCGCCTTAATGTTCACGGTTTATGGCGCTCTCGCGACGGTGGGTGCCCGTTATTCCGGCGCTTTATCCGATGTCTGGGGACCGCGTTTAGTAATGTGGATCGGCCTGATCGCCTGGGCCGTCTTCCAAGTCATTTTTCTGGGCTTCTCGCTCCCGACAGGTAATTTCCCGACGATGCTCGTGAGCTACGGACTTCGGGGCATCGGTTATCCGTTGTTCGCTTACGGCTTCCTTGTCTTAATCACCACTGCCACGCCGACCAAACGGCTGGGATCCGCCGTGGGGTGGTTCTGGTTCGCTTTCAGCGCAGGTCTACCGACCTTAGGTTCTCTTTTTGCGAGTCTGATTATTCCTTACGTCGGCCAGTATCTTACTTTCTGGTTTTCGCTTGGGATGGTGATCATCGGCGGAGTCGCCGCTCTTTCAGGACTGCCCAGAAAAGCCGGGGCGGCGCCTGGGGAAACGGAAAGTAAGCCGCGCGGCTCGATTTTCGCCAGTGTCACCATTGCCTGGGAAAAGCCGAAAACGGCGATCGGCTGTCTGGTCCGCATGATCAACACCGCTCCACAATTCGGTTTCCTGGTATTCCTGCCAACCTTCTTCACGACCGTCGTCGGGTTGTATCTGAGCCAATGGTTGCAGGTACTCAGTTACATGTTCCTGAGCAACATCATCGCAAACTTGTTGTCGGGAATCGTGGGGGACAAACTCGGCTGGCGACGGACAGTCGCCTACGTGGGCGGGATCGGCTGCACGATCACCACGCTTCTTCTTTACTACGTGCCATCTGCCCACCGCGGAAATTTCGGGCTGTGCGTCGTCGTTGCCGTTCTTTACGGGGCCACTCTTGCCGGCTACGTGCCGTTGAGTGCGATCATGCCTCTGTTGGCGCCAGAAAATAAAGGCGCCGCCATCTCGATGCTCAACCTTGGGGCGGGTGCCAGTGCGATGCTTGGTCCAGCCATCGTCGCCGTCTTCATTGGGCCGTTGGGAGTCGAGGGCGTAATGTGGATTTTTGCCGGCCTCTACGCGGTCAGCGCGGCCCTTTCCCTGTTTCTCACCTTACCCGAAGAAGTGGAACAAGGATCACTTGGTTGGAGCGGCATCGGGGAGGCGGCTTTTGGCGCTTCGGCATTCGCCGAGTCGACCTGCCTGCTGGCCCACCCGCCAGCGATGGCCGCTCTGGCAGGCCAAAACGACGTCGATCTGGTTCTGTTCGATTTGGGCGGAACAATCTACGACGACTCTACTTACACGCGAGCCTTGCTGCGGGCCGTTCGTGAGATTGATCCGAAGGTCCAGGAACACGAATTCTGGGAGGTTTATGATGCCGAGCGAATGCGGGCTTCGGGTTCCTTGCGCACAGCGATCGCGAATCATTTTGTACCCAATCAGGATCGAGCAAGGTTGACGAAACTGGCGCGTGCCTATTGGGAGTATCCATCCTCAGCGCTCTATCCGGACGTCAAACCCGTACTTAAAGCGCTGGGGGCCCAATTTAAATTAGGGCTGGTCGCCAACTCAGGTGAGGCTGCGCTCAGAGCTTTGCGCAGGGATGGGTTGCAGGACCTTTTCGAGGTGATCGTCTTGGCGGACCTGGTTGGAATTGAAAAGCCCAACGACAAGATCTTTCAATACGCTCTTGATAAAGCGGGCATCCCGGCTAGCCGTGCGGTTCATGTCGGCAACAGGCTGGATAGTGATATCCGGCCTGCGAAGGGTCTGGGAGTCCGGACCATTTGGATATTGCGCGGAGACGCGCCGCCGGCTCCGACGCTGGAGCAACTGGCAGAGCCTGATGCCATTGTCATCTCGCTGATCGGTGTGCCAGCGGCTTTGGCGAGGCTCATGAGCGTCAATGCCCAAATCGGTTCGCCGTTACTCAGTTCGAAAGCGATTTCAGACGGTGAGTGACCCTGCAAATCACCATCCCGACGTTCTGATCGTTGGCGCGGGCCCGACCGGTCTAGTCTTGGCTTTGTGGCTGACACGGATGGGCGTGCGCGTGAGGATCGTCGACAAGACCAAGGAACCCGGGACGACGTCACGCGCGCTAGCAGTACAGGCACGCACTCTTGAACTGTACAGGCAAATCGGCCTCGCTGACGCAGTTGTCCAGCGAGGTCGGCAATTCGCCGCCGTCAACCTCTGGGTGTCCGGCGAAAAGAAAGCGCGAGCCGCCTTCGGCAACTTCGGCACCGACCTCACTCCCTTCCCTTACGCCCTGATCTTTCCCCAAGACGAGCACGAACGTCTTTTGATCGAACGATTGACCGAGCTAGGGGTCGAAGTGGAGCGCGAGACGGAGGTCCTGGGCTTCGAGGATGCGGCGGGGCAGGTGCACGCACATCTGAAGCGTCCGGATGGCGGCCAAGAAACTTGCACCGCTGTTTTTATCGCCGGGTGCGATGGCGCACATTCCGCGGTACGCCAAACGCTAGAGATTGGTTTTCAGGGCGGGCAATACGACCATCTCTTTTATGTCGCCGATGTGGAAGCGAGCGGAGCGACCATGAACGGCGAGTTACATGCCGGCTTGGACGCCACCGATTTTCTGCTCGTCTTTCCATTGAAGGACGAAAGACGCGCACGACTCGTGGGGACAATACGCGAAGAAACCGCACACCAGCACGACAATCTTTCGTGGAACGATGTCAGTCAACGGGTGATCGAGTGGATGCGGATGGATGTCCAACGCGTGAACTGGTTCTCGACCTACCGTGTTCATCATCGTGTCGCCGATCATTTCCGCAAGGGTAGTGCCTTCCTGCTCGGTGACGCTGCACACATCCACAGTCCAGTAGGCGGACAGGGCATGAACACTGGCATCGGCGATGCGGTAAATCTTGCGTGGAAACTCGCGGCAGTCCTGCATCGACGTGCGAATGCTTCGCTCCTGGACAGTTACGAGCCCGAACGGATAGCCTTTGCCCGTCGCCTGGTCGCGACCACCGATCAAGCATTCACCGGCGCCACCAGCCACGGAGCGGTTGCCCGTTTAGTGCGACTGCGCCTGGTGCCTCTTTTGCTCCCGTTCCTTTTCAAGCTCACCACAGTGCGGCGCCTGATGTTTCGCACCGTTTCACAGACAGTAGTGACCTATCGTGGCAGTAGTCTCAGCAAAGGTAGGGCAGGGAAAGTTCACGGCGGTGACCGGTTGCCATGGGTAAAGACTGACCT
>DATHPI010000030.1:0-4793 GCA_035484035.1 Chthoniobacterales bacterium | reverse complement strand
AACCGGTCGGCGGAGCTGCCTGTGCGGTTCGACAGTCCATGAGCCCAAGCGAAAGGCCGACAAGGAAAATACTTCCAATCGTCGATGAAAAACCGCAGAAGGAAGACATTCCCTTTTTTGGTTGTCGGACACGGTGTGAAGTTGCGTTGAGCGAATTGTTGAATCCAGCTTTCAAACCACCTAACTGTTGAATAATTGTGAGCATTAAAATATTTCCTGCACCGGTACTTGTTCTCGCCTTATCCTTCCGTGGATAATTCTTACCGGATTTTGCTTTCTCTCAAATCAAGCCCGTTGAGTCGATGGTTTTTCTTCGCGAAGTCGCTACCAGGTCTCCTTTCTTCCGCGAGTGAATTCGACAAACTGGCTCAGGAGTCGCAGGGGTTCAGGGGGTTGCAGAATTTTCAAGCCACCGAATTTTTCTTCGAAGACCAAAAAAATAAATTACAAAAACGTGGTGCAGGGATGAAGTCCTGACTGTCCGAAGGAGAGTGTTACGAAACTCATCGTGCGTCTCCTAGGGTAGAGATGAGAGCTTGAATCTGGCGTCGGTTACTCTGGATCTACGAGCATCGGGGTTGTTGCATCCACGGGGTCGGATGCGGAAATCACTTCGCGGCTGGCTTCTTTTTCCACCTCAAGTCGGACTTGTGAGGGGGGAGCCCCGTGTGTATCAAAAATCACCAAATCATTCGAGCCATTCCTGATCCAGCATTCAGGAACATAAAGCCCGTTAATGTTTATCTTTTCCGGGTATTGCCCCAGATTGTGACCGTTGATCCACATAGTGCCACGGCCCAGGCCGGCGAACTGGGCGCGAAGTATAGGATGGGCGCCAGTTTCGCCCGGAGGTTTCGTCATGAAAGTAGCGTGATAGAAAACGGGTAGGTCATGAGTCGTCCCCAAATCGCCATAAGAGTTTACTTGGGCCGAATCACCTAGACCTCCGCGCATTCCCCATCCCTTGAGATCGAGATGTTGCCCCTGAATGTCCAGCGTAACCGGCCCAAAGAGTCCTTTGTCGTCCCGGTGCTCTAAGGATCCTATGTATCCGAGCTGTTTAGAGCGCCCCCGATGAGAGACCAGGACGGCTATAGTGTTTTGGCCTTCGACAAAATCTGCGGTGATGCTTTGTTCGCCTCCGACATACTTTCCGTTGATATAGACTCGAACCTCATCCAAGCCGCGCAGATGAAGCATGCCGTTACCTCCGCGAGGAATGTCCACAAGCGTCCGGTACCAGGCGAAGGGTTCATGATCACCGTCCCTTCCCATTTGTTCGGGATCAGAGGTTTTCAACCACTTTGCATCGTCAAAATCGGGAGCCTGTTCCCTGGTGATCGCCATCTGCCAGGCGCTGAGGGCAGGAGGCTGCTCCGAATCCATGCTGGGATCGGCATGAACAGCTAAATGCCAGCTCCTCGATCTGGCACCGTAGACCGCTACTTGGCCACAAGACACCTTTCCATATGGGCGCTCGATCTTCAGCGACAGCTTTCCGTCTAGCTCTTGCAAATCCTGGACGAAGGCGGGGCCACAAACGACATATTGCTTACCCTCCTCGCCCAGGATCCAGGTGTAGAGGGAAAGGTCCTCGTTGATTGCTAAAATACGGATCGACCGCGCCGATTGATCAAGTTGGCACTCCTCCACACCCTGTTGAGGGAATTTAATTGTCAGGCTAATTTTACCCCCTTTTGACGAACTTACATCGATGCCCGCTGCGGTGGTGCCGGGCGTAATATCTCCCGAAAAGGTAAGCCGTCCGAATTTTCCTGGACGTCCGTAGACAATTACCGTGATCACCTGGTCATTGCGGGCAATACCCAAAATCGGCACCGTCGCATCCACTATTTTAACGCTCTCATCCAGGGCTACATTTTGAGGGATAGGGTAAGTGCCGTCGCTCGAAATGTTCAATGTTTCGCCAGATTTGAAGATCGCGATACCTTCCTCAGATCTTGAATTCCGAATAAAAACAAGTGTCCCGGCATCGCTCTTGCGGGCGCCGAGGATCTCAATTCCAGGCCCGCTGACAAAGTCCTTGTAAGCATCGTCCGCGTTCGTGCTATCAGCCAAAATATTAGAGAAGCTCTGTCCCATCTGATTTACCCGTTTCATCCGATAGTACATCGGCCGGAGATCTCCCGCCTGGCCGATCGCCGCCCCGTAATCGTAGCTAGCTCCGGTTTCCTGATCATTCCAGGAACCGAAATTCGTTCCCCCATGAATCATGTAGAAGTTATACGCTCCTCCACCGTGTCCCAGGATGGACCATTGGGTTTGATCGATCTCCCGATATCTATTTGCGAGCAGCGTTCTGTACGCATCATACCACCCCGCCCAAAATTCAGTAGTCATCCAAGGATTCTGCCGCTGCGCAGGATCGATATTTTGAGGCGTCGGGTTGAATCCATGATTCAAGCCGCTCATGAAGTGGGGCACCTGCAGACCGAGTTGAACCGCCTCGTCATGGAGGTGTTGAAAATAAGGATTGCTCTCGACTATGCCCGAACCGTCAGGATGCTCGTTTTCCAATTGCACAAGGATGACGTTGCCACCGTGATTGATCTGATGTTCTGCGATGATAGGAATGATTTTCTCGTACCAATGATCATTCCAGGCGAGATAGGCGGGATCGGAAGAACGCACAATCAGTTTTCCCTCGAATTTTAACCACAAGGGGAAACCGCCAAAATCCCACTCCGCACAGACATACGGGCCGGGCCGCACCGTGGCGTACAATCCGAGTTCCTGCGCGGTGGAAAGAAATTTACTAATGTCGGCGTCGCCGGTGAAATCAAACTGATTTTTTCTGGGCTCGCTATAGTTCCAAAACGCATAGGTTTGAACGGTATTGAAATTGCATCGTTTCAAGCGTAGCAGCCGATCCGCCCACAGCTCATGCGGGATACGCGGATAGTGTATGGAGCCGGACATGACAACCATCCTTTGACCGTTTATGAGAAAGCCGGCGTTATCGAAATCGATTGCCGTTTTCGCCGCCGGCGCAGCTGGGTAGATCGCATCATTTCCGTAGGAAGAACCTAGGCCAAGGGCCAGCAATGCGAGCACCCAAATTTTCTGCATGCAATTAAAGAGGGTCACGATAAAAGAGCTTCCATTTCCCCATCGGTGCAACGTAAGGAATTCTGGCCGGATATCGAGTTGTAGACGTGAATGTCAATTTTCACGACGGGAAAATGCACCCGGTGGATTCTAACGACATCTCATTTCAGGAGTTCGGCCATTATGAAGAGTTGCCAGCCGAGCTTGAAAAGAATGTCATTGATTCGGCTAAAAAGGCACGCTCGAATCATTAAACGCCATATGAAACTCCCAAATGATTTCCATTTCGACTTCAATCAGAAACGTGTCCTGATCACCGGTGCCGGCAAAGGCATCGGGCGAGAAATCAGCACCATGTTGCACCGGTTCAATGCGCAAGTTGTCGCTCTGAGCAGGACAGAGAAGGATCTGCAGAGCTTGCAGGAAGAGATCGGCTGCGAAACAATCATCGCCGAATTGGGTAACCCTGAACAGGCCCGCCGAGCAGCCGAAAAAGCCGGAGAAATCGATTTCCTGGTCAACAACGCAGCAATCGCCATTCTGGAACCGTTCTTGAAAACCACTGCAGAGGCCTGGGACAAAACCATGGCGGTCAATCTTCGCGCCGTGATGATCGTTTCCCAGGTCGTGGCCAGCCAAATGATCGAACGGGGTGTTGCCGGCTCGATCGTGAACGTCTCCAGTATGGCTTCTTTTCAGGCGCTGCACGATCACGCAGCCTACTGCGCTTCCAAGGCCGGACTTGATCAGTTATCGGCAGTCATGGCGGTCGAATTGGGGCAGTACGGGATCCGAGTCAACTCTGTTAATCCGACGGTTGTCTTGACGGAAATGGGTAAACGAGCTTGGAGCGATCCGGTCAAGGGCGGACCGATGCTGGCTAGAATTCCTTTGGGCCGGTTTGCCGAGTGCGAAGACATCGCTTCGGTCGTTTGTTTCCTTTTGAGCGATGGAGCGGCGATGTTGAACGGTCTGGCTCTTCGTATTGATGGCGGATTTTTGGTGACTTGAAAATCCGCTAGAGAGACAAATCTGGCGATGGCCCATTCTCCTTGAGTCACTTATCCCGCTCCTGCTGCGAGGACTGAAGACTTATTGTCCGCTACGCTGGCGGTATTTTCTGGACTGGTCCGGATCTATTGAGCGCAAGCGCTTGAGCAAGCTGTTTGTATCAGGCTTTGAGACATTGGGTGATTTTGGACCTCCCTCGTCTCCTGATTTGCGCTCCCACGGAACATGAACCGGCGGTCTTTGCATTTGTTCTGGCATGGCGCAAATGACAGCAAGAACCAAGCCAGCTTTAGGTGCCGGTAAGAAAATCATCCTTTCAATCCATCGGCCCAGTTTGCCTAACGGCATCTTCCAAGCCGGCCGCGTTACCAGAATGAACCTGTATTAATGTAAAGGGCGATGTAATCGCCAAACCGGGCCAAGCTGCCGCGGTGCGGAGTCTCGATCACCAGAAAACCGCGTTTGGTGGCAAAATCGGAAGTCTGAGTGTCAAAAATCATAATGCAGCGCATCCGGCCGGGATTCCATTCACTGGGTAACAGAAATCCAGAGCCAGTCTGGGCGTTGATCATGTTCCCCCACAGAGGCTGAATAACGTCACCGGGCATGACGGCAGCAGCCTCGATGGCAAGATACCGTACCTTCTCGCCGAATCGCTTTCCATTCTTCTGCCAGTAACGACGCGCTCTCTCCTGGGCGACACGCGTCTCGTT
>DATHPI010000029.1:0-14665 GCA_035484035.1 Chthoniobacterales bacterium | reverse complement strand
GCAAAACTTCTTTCCGTCTGTCGATACCGGACAATTTGATATGCACGTTCGTACGAGGCCCGGTACCCGCATCGAAGAAACCGCTCGAACGGCGGATCAGATCGAACAGATGATCCGGCAAGTCATTCCGGCCAACCAGGTAAAGATGATTGTTGATAATATGGGTATCCCGTACAGCGGTATTAACACGTCCTACAACAACACGGGAACCATGAGCGCAGCGGATTGCGATATTCTGGTCTCGCTCAATGAAAACCATAGCCCGACAGATCAATTTGTCCAGGCAATCCGAGCTCGTATGCCGCACGATTTTCCCGATGTTGGTGTCTGGTTCCCGCCGGCGGATATCGTCTCCCAAACCCTCAACTTTGGGATGCCGGCCCCGATAGATATACAGATAACCGGGGCCAACCTGACAGACAATTTTAACTTCGCGAGTAAGTTAACGCAACAGATCCGCCAGATTTCGGGGGCCGTGGATTTCCGGATTCAGGAGCCCAATAATGTCCCTCAATTGAATATCTCGATAGACCGCAGCATCGCATCGATCCTCGGCATCACAGCCCAAAATGTAACCCAGAGCGTGCTCAGCGCCCTGTCCGGATCAGAACAGACTTCGCCAAACTTCTGGGTAGATCCAGGGAATAGAGTTAGTTACGAGTTCAACGCCCAAGTGCCGCAATACGATCTGCCTTCTCTCGACGATCTGCGAAACCTCCCTATCCTCGGAGGTCAAGGACAAGGCCAGATTCTTGCTAATGTCGCTTCGATTTCGCGCAGTACTACGACTCCAGTCGAGGATCACTATAACATCGTACCGGCAATCAACATCTATGGAGCGGTTGATGGTAAAGATTTGGGATACGTATCGGATCATATACAGAAACTGGTAGATGCCTCCCGGAAAGATCTACCTAGAGGTAGTTTCATTCATGTCCGCGGGCAGGTGACCACGATGCATGCATCCTATACTGGGTTGTATGCTGGGTTGGCGTTTTCGATGCTGCTTGTTTACCTGTTGATGGTGGTCAATTTCCAGTCCTGGACGCAGCCGTTCATCATCATCACGGCGCTGCCTTGCGCACTTACTGGAATCATCTGGATGCTCTTCGTGACGGGCACTACGTTGAGTGTGCCGGCGCTGATGGGTGCGATAATGTGTATGGGAGTGGCTACCGCAAACAGCGTTTTGGTAGTCACATTTGCCGATGAACTGCTCGAGAAGTATAAAGATCCTTATCGAGCGGCGCTCGAGGCCGGATATGTCCGGATTCGGCCCGTGCTCATGACGGCGCTAGCCATGATCATCGGAATGGTTCCGATGGCCCTGAGTCTAGGGGAAGGCGGCGAACAGAACGCTCCCTTGGGCCGAGCCGTGATCGGAGGACTGATGTTCGCAACTGCAGCGACATTGTTCTTTGTTCCGACGGTGTTCCTGCTCCTCGGCAAGCTCAAGAAACACTCTGAAACGAGCGAATCCTCTCCAGAGCCCGCCCTTGGCTCAGGAGCGTGAGACCTTCTGCGCTCAACGCCCATTAAAACTTTGCCCTTTAATCGATTGGCGACGTAGCGGCCGTCCAATTCGCCTGCCTGCTTATTGTTCGAAGTAACCGTTGCATCTACGCTCCGGCAACCACTGTCATACCTGCTGCGTTCGCTCGAATCACCGCCGGGGCAATGCCTCTACTGTCGGCTGCGTTCAAAATCCTAGTTGGGCGATCACTCGCCGGTGGCGCGTTGGCCTTCCCTCACACGTACCGCTTCGGAGCCGCGCGCACCGGCCGGCGATAGCCGCAGCGTGCTGAGCGCCGCACCAAACACTGCGAAGCCGACACCGACCAACAGGGCTACCTGCGTACCGCCCACCGGATAGCGCGCCAGGAGCAGCGCCACTAACGCTGCGCCGATTGTCTGGCCCAGCAGCCGCGCCGTGCCCAGCATGCCGCTCGCGCCGCCGCTGCGTTCGCGCGGCGCCGCCGCGATCATCGTGCGGTTGTTAGGCGACTGGAAGAGGCCAAAGCCGGCACCGCTGAGCGCCATGCGCCACACCACGTCCAGCGTCGCCGGATGCGCGGGCAGAAACGCGAGCGTGCCTAGTCCTCCGGCGAACAGCATTAGTCCGATGCCACCCAGAAGGCCAGCGGGATAGCGCTCGACCAAACGCCCCGCAAGCGGCGCCGCGAAAGCGATCGCGATCGGCCAGGGCGTGATCAACAGTCCGATCTCCACTCCCGAATAGCCAAAACGGTCGCTCAGATAGAAAGGCAGCGCGACGAATGCCAGCATCTGGGCGCAAAAAGACGCAATCGAGGTGCAGATCGACAGGGTGAAGATGGGAATGCGCAGCAGATCGACCGGCAACAGCGGCGAAGCAGCGGTGAGCTGGCGACGCACCAGCAACATACCAGCGATGGCCGCGATCACCGCTTCCGAAAGATAAAAGAGTGGTGTCTCGCCATGGCCGACACTGTCGATCGCGGCAATACCAAGGCCGAACGTGATCGCGCTCATCAGCGCGCTTTGCCAGTCGAAAGCATGGCGGCTGCGCGGGGTATGGGGCAAAGCCCGCATTCCGATCACCACCGCCGCGATGCCGAACGGAATGTTGATCGCAAACAGATACGGCCACGTCGCCGTCGCCAGGATGGCGGCGGCCAGCGTCGGCCCGACCGCAGCGGACACGGCCACGACGAGCGCATTGAAGCCAATGCCGCGCCCCAGTATCCGACGCGGATAGGTAAATCGGACCAAGGCCATGTTCACGCTCATGATTCCGGCCGCGCCAAAGCCCTGCACGACACGCGCGATGGTCAACAGGACCAGCGTGTGCGACAGCGCGCAAAATAGAGAGGAAAGCGTGAACAACAGCAACCCCGGCAGATAGACCCGGCGATAGCCGATGATCTCTCCCAATGACGCCAGCGGCAGCAGCGAGATCGTTATCGCGAGCTGATAACCATTGACGATCCAGATCGAAAAGGCCGGGCTGGCCCGCAGATCCTGGGCGATGGTCGGCAGCGCGACATTGGCGATCGCGCCGTCCATCACGGCCATAATCAGTCCCAGCGCGATGGTGAGAACGGCCCAGTAGCGTTGCGGCACCGGGAGGCCGTCCGCAGTGTCGGTCATGGCAGCTGGCATCTCGCTGTGGAATTGGATGTCGATTTTGTGTTCATCCAGATTGGCGTATCCAGCAGAGCTATCCCCCTGCAGTCCGCTGGGAAGTTTTATTTTCTTTGAATAGATCATCTTATCTCCTTGCCTGCTAGTGCTAGTGCACGGTTACATTTTAGGACGTTGATCGGGAGATCCAGAGTCAGGAAAAATACGATGACTGTCGCCGCCTTTCGCTTTGGCTTGCGAGGCCGGTCAGCTAAAACTTTAGTCGTCTCTATCTGAGTTACTAGTTGATTCATTTGAATAGTCCCCTCTTCTGGTTCTCTTCGCGTGGCATTGTCCATCAGGTAGAAGATGCTTGAAGAGCGCTCAGCGCGACGGCAGGAACAATCAGAGTCAGGCGAATATAGTTATTAGGATCAAGCGTAGCGGCGGCGCGCATCGGCATCACAGCCGTTGCCGATGTCGCCGACGCGCCCTTTTCGGATGGGAGGAATATTCAAAAGGGCCGCCACTGAAATGGGCCTTCACCTATCCGCCGCCCGTAGGTTTGAACACGACTCCTTACCAGGGGAGCCGGCTACTAAATACAGCGCTTGGTTCAGAGGATTTGGATCTCCGACTGCAGAAAGATGGGACGAACTATTGACACCCAACATGCCGTTTTGCTACAACTTTCGCACGAAGGATCCAACCTAAGGCCGTACCTAAAGCCGTATATGGCCATTGGATTCCCCCAGCAACCGCGAAGCGACGTTACCTTATGAAGAATATCGCTAGACTATTATGGTGTTCGTGGTCTTTGGATGCCGCGACGAAAAGGAATTCACTCGCCTCGATATTCTGCAAAGCCGTTCTCGTTGCGACTGGATTGTTGTGTCTGTGTTCCTTCCCCGCTTTTGCGGCTGGGGTTCCAAATGGAAGCAGCGCTCCCGCAAATGAAAGCAACCCTGCTTCTTTAACCAACCCTCCCTCTCCACCGCCCCCAACGGCACCGATGCCTCCTTCACCCGCGGTCCCCTTTGATCCCAGCATGCATTTGACCCCGGAACAAGGAAGGGAGTATTGGGATAGATACGTTACCGGCGACTGGTGGGGGTGGCGGACCCTCCTTCACAACCATGGTGTCGATTTTAACCTCGATTACTTCAGTGAGATGGCCACCAATTTCAGTGGAGGTAAGGACAATTTCAGCGGTTATCCGAAAGGGCAGAGTCAGTCCTGGCTTTATACGGATCAGGCCCTTTTCGGACTCGACTTGGACTTCCAAAAAATGATTGGGTGGGACGGAGCCAGTTTCGAGTTCTATGTGACTAAGCGTACGGGAGAAAATCTGAGCGCACAGACCAATCCAAATACACTCCAACTTATTCAGGAAGTGTACGGAAGGGGACAAACCTGGCGGATCACCGATTTTTGGTTCAAACAGAACTTATTTAACGACTTGTTGGAATTCAAACTGGGTTTGATGAATATGAGTCAGGAATTCGGAGGCTTTTACGCTTTCCCGTTTGAAAACCTGACGTTCACCTCAGGAATCACCGGAAACGTGGCGGGTTATAGCATGTTCACCTGGCCGGTGAGTCAATGGGGGACGGATTTACAGTGGAACGCCACCAAGTCATTATCCTTGAGACTCGGCGTTTTTGCTTTCAACAACTATTGGATTTCGAACAATTATTATCTCCGGATCGACAATCCGGGCGGGACCAGCGGAGCCGTTATTCCGTTCGAAATCGATTGGAAACCGAAGCTGCATATTTGCGGAAAGGATCTACCGGGACTATGGGTTTTGGGCGCCTGGGGCAACACGAACCGTGAAGAAACCACCGGAGCCGCCAAAAGCGTCTTAGCTGGTGCACCGACTGCGGGGCCCTTCTTAGGCTCCATGTTCACAGGAGATTGGGGTGTTTATGGTAGTATTTGGCAACAGGTTACTGCGCCGGATCCAGCGCGCCCAAAGACTGGATTAAGTGGCTTTGCAGGGAGTATTTTTTTGGATCCTCAGACCGCTTTTCAGCAGTTTCAAGCGTTCACCGGACTTTACTACTGGGGCCCTTGGTCGAAGCGACCATACGATTCCTGCGGTATAGCAACGGGTTATAACCGCGTCGCCAACAATGTACGGGATACCGAGCGACAATTCGTCGCCAGCCATCCTGGTTCCGGTTTCGGTGTACAGTCTAACGAGTTTGTCGAGGAAATTTTCTACTCGTTCGACGTCTTTCGCGGGGCAAACATTCAGCCGGATCTTCAGTACATTATCAATCCCGGCGGCTACCACAGCGCCACGAACATATGGGTGTTCGGAATCCAAATGAGCGTGCCGCTATAGGCACACCGTTTCCGACAAAAAGAGTGACGCCTCGCCACGTCCAACACCGTCAATGGCGGCAATGCCAAAGCCGAACGTGATTGCGTTCATCAGTGCGCTTTGCCTGGTTCGACGCTCAGGCCTTGCGCCAGTAGTTCCGCAGGCTTAAGATTCGGCGCGCTGCATCCTCCTTTCTGCTTTGAAATTCCAAGCCAGGAGATTTCCGATGATGATCAAATTTATCGTTGATGCTCAGGAGGTGGAAACAAAAGCCGATGAACTTCTCATCGATCTGCTACTCCGCCACGAATTCAAGATCCCGTGTGTGTGTTACCATCATCAACTCGGCCCGATTCAAACGTGCGACACTTGCATTGTGGAGGTCAATGGCCAACTTGGGCGCGCCTGCGCCACAAAGGTTTCCTCCGGCATGCAGGTGCAGACCAAGTCGGCCCGGGCTGACGCCGCCCAGCGGGAAGCCTTCGACCGTCTGCTCAAGGACCATATGCTCTACTGCACGGTCTGCGACAACAATAACGGCAACTGCACGATGCATAACACGACCAAGATGCTCGCAGTGGATCATCAGAGAATCCCATTCACCCAGAAACCGTACGAGGTCGACGCCACGAACCCGTTTTACCGGTACGATCCGGACCAGTGCGTCCTTTGTGGCCGCTGTGTCGAGGCCTGCCAGAACGTCGAAGTCAACGAAACGCTCTCCATCAACTGGGAGGATCCGCATCCGCGCGTTTTGTGGGACGGCGGAAAGCCGATCGGCGAATCGAGTTGCGTCTCGTGCGGCCATTGCGTGACCGTCTGCCCCTGCAACGCGCTGATGGAAAAATCGATGCTCGGGGAGGCCGGCTACATGAGTGGCCTGCCGAAGCCGGCGTTGAATGGGATGATCGATATCATCAAAGGCATTGAGCCGGACATGGGCTATCGCTCGATTCTGAAAGTCTCCGAAGCCGAATCGGCCATGCGCGAATCGCGCACCCGCAAGACCAAAACGGTCTGCACCTATTGTGGTGTCGGCTGTAGTTTCGATGTTTGGACTCGAGACAGGCACATCCTTAAGATCGAGCCCGAAGAGGGGCCGACGAACGGCATTTCCACTTGCGTGAAGGGAAAATTTGGCTGGGATTTCGTTAATAGCAGTGACCGACTGACGTCACCACTCATCCGTGAAGGCGACCAGTTTCGCCAGGCAAGTTGGGAGGAAGCCCTGACCCTGGTGGCGCAGCAATTCACCGAGATCAAGGCGAAGAACGGACCCGATGCGCTCGCCTTCATCTCCTCCTCGAAATGCACTAACGAGGAAAGTTATCTCATGCAAAAGTTGGCCCGAGCGGTCATCGGCACCAACAACATGGACAATTGCTCGCGCTACTGCCAGGCACCCGCCACTGAAGGTCTGTTCCGGACCGTTGGTTATGGCGGTGATTCTGGATCGATCCGGGACATCGAGAATGCCGGTCTGGTTTTGATCATCGGCAGTAATACGGCCGAGGCGCACCCCGTCGCGGCCACCCGTATCAAACAGGCCCATAAGCTGCGCGGTCAAAAACTTGTCGTTGCCGACTTGCGCAAGCACGAGATGGCAGAACGCGCCGATCTCTTTTTTCAGCCAAAATCGGGAACAGACCTCACCTGGCTTTGCGCGATCACTCGCTACATCCTCGATAATGGCTTGGAGAAAACTGAATTTTTGGATCAGTGGGTCAACGGTCTCGATGAGTACTACAAGAGCCTGGAACCGTTCACCCTGGAGTTTGCCGCCAAGACCTGCGGACTAACCGTCGAACTGCTGAAGCAGGTCGCGCGCATGATCGTGGAGGCCAATGGCGTCTGCATCCTTTGGGCGATGGGCATCACCCAGCACAGCATGGGTTCGGATTCCTCCACCGCCATTTCCAATCTGCTCCTTGTCACCGGAAATTACATGCGCACCGGCACAGGAGCCTATCCTCTACGCGGCCATAACAATGTCCAGGGCGCCGGCGATCACGGAGCCCATCCGGAAAACCTGACCGGCTACCAGAAGGTGCACGACCCGGAAGTACGCGCTCGTTTCGAAGCCGCCTGGAAGGTTTCACTCCCGTCCACCAAGGGCCTGGATAATTTTCAAATGATCGAGGCAATCCATGCCAGTAAGCTTAAGGCGATGTACCTGTTCGGCGAGGAAATCGCCTTGGTCGACGGGAACTCCAACAATGTCGACTCAGCGCTTGCCAAACTTGAGTTTTTCGTGGTGCAGGACGTTTTCTTCAGCAAAACCTGTCAGTTCGCCAACGTGATCTTCCCGGCCAGCCCAAGCCTTGAAAAGGAAGGCACTTTCACCAACACGGAGCGACGCATTCAACGGCTTTACCAGGTCTTCGAACCGTCGGAGGGAAGTCGGCCCGATTGGCGGATCATCCAGGGTCTGGCAAATCACCTGGGCGCAAAATGGAATTATCAGCATCCGTCGGAGATTTATCAGGAAATCGCCTCTCTTACCCCGTTGTTCGCAGGGGTGACTTACGAGAGGTTGGAAGGTTACAAGTCTCTACAGTGGCCAGTTGCCGCTGACGGAACCGATGAACCGTTGCTCTATGTCAAAAGATTTCCCTTCCCTGACGGGAAGGCCAGGTTGTACCCGGTTGCCATGTCCATTCCCGCGGAACCTGCCAACCAGGAGTTCGACCTGCATTTTAACAACGGATGCATGCTCGAGCATTTTCACGAAGGTAACATGACCTGGCGTGCCCCTGGTATCCGCGAGAAAGTCCCGCACGCGTTCCTTGAGGTTTCCCCTGAGCTGGCCGCAGAACGAGGCCTTCAAAGCGGGACCTGGGTGCAGCTCATCTCGCCTTACGGCAAACTTAGAGTCCGCGCCCTGGTCACCGACCGCGTGCGGGGCAAGGAGCTGTACATGCCGATGAACTCAGCCGAGGGCCCGGTGAATCTTCTGACTGGCAGCCACACCGATTCCGTAACCCACACGCCTGCATACAAAGAATCATCCGTGCGGATGGTCGTCTTGCCAGAAGTCGGAGAGAGTCCGCTCCCAAAAACGAATTCGCGCTTCGGCCATCGGACGCCTCAAAGCGGCGTCGAGGTCGAGCGCAAGTGGAAGAGGGCCGATTATGAAATGCCCAAGGGAGAACCCGTTCAGGATGCGGCCAAAAGAAATTAAGGCGAACCTATGGCCGAACCAATTCTCCTAAAACTCCCGCCGCGCGATCCCCGCGAGGCACTCTACCAACGGCTGAAAAATGCCCCGCACGAACATGCCGAGGCTTTGCTCACCACCTATGACATCCTTCAAGGCCTCCACGACCGAGGCATCCTCGAATTGGCAAAAGGCGCGCTCGGTTCAAGTGAAAAGGTGCTGCAAATCCTCGTTGATACGGCAAACACCCCGGAAGTGATTCGTGGAATTCGCAACGCGATGATCCTAGCCAAAATCGCCGACGCCATTGACCCGAATTTACTTGAATCTCTTGAAAGAGCTGTGCCGGAAGGACTCGCCGAGGCCCAGAAACCGAAGCCGCTTGGTCACTGGCAATTACTGAAAAAATTATTGAGCCGGGATACTTGGCGCGTTCTTGTCGCCGGAGCTTGTGTTTTGGAATTGTTGGGGAAGAACCTCGGTTCCCAAGGACCTCGCGGCGCATAGCTCCTTCCCACCTTGATTTCTTCCCACCGCCTCGCTCACTGCTAAGCCGGGGCTCCCGGGCGCAGACTCGGCTTCTGTCTGGGGCAATTCCTGTGAATTCGTAATCCTCAATTTCTTAGCAAAAAGGGCACTATTTCTCGCGCTCATTCAGGCTCGTCTCCAGAGCCCTAGCAAAGGGCCGTTTTGGCCAAGAGTCGGATCGGAACTCGGAAAGGCCAAATGGGCCATTCGCTCAGTCATGGCGGCCGTTGGTGCCTCTCGGCAGATGTCCCAAGTCTGGTCGGGCGGATAGGCTCCGACGACCAGAAAGTCTGGAGTGGCATCGAGACGACAATGGCCTGTGCCCGTCGGAAGGACCGCCACATCCCCAGCTCGAACTTCGACTTCACGACCTCCGGGGCCGCCCAGCGTCAGCCTTGCCGAACCGGCCGCAAACCCAAGCACCTCGTGTGCGGTAGAATGATAATGATGGAAGGAATAAACGCCATTTCGCCATTGCGCCGGCCAGCCAGTGCGCTCGAAGAGCGCCTCGAAGGCCGAAGCTGTTTTCTCGGCATTTTGCGGTGTCATCACGCCCCGATACAGCAGGATGGGAAGAACCGGATTGTTTGGCACCCAGTCGTTCGCTTGAAGGAGAAAGGATTCAGGTATCACGGGCGATCTTCCGTCTTGGCCGAGCGCTGCCAGGTTAGCCAAAGAACCCACCGCGCCTGCGGTTATCATTTTTATAAAGGTACGACGTTCTGTGTTCGACATCCAATTTGTTCCAATCGTTATTTTTATTCAAGTCGCCGACAGCGACCTCCCCAGCCAAGGAGGCGGCAAGCCGCAGCACCTGTCGACTCGACGGATCCCGCGCCACCGACATAGAATTTTAGTTTTCGGTCCGATATTGGGTAATATACAGATTTGGCTGTCGTACGAATCATCATAACAGTACCTATCCTTTCAGCGGATTATCCTATTTATCTCTTGCTTAAATGGCAGCAATCAATCCTGACGATTACCAGCGTACCATCAGCACACTCCATATCCACAGCCCGAAAGAGCGTTTCTTACCTGCCCTACAGAGGGATGCCAGGCTACAGAGTTTCAACCCTGGGAACCGTGACAATAAACGAATCGCCCTGAAGGAGCGAAAGGCTGGCAGATAAGTTTTGCTCCTTTGCTAAACGGTAGAAACTTGATATGCCGCCCGGCGGTGCAAACAGAACACAGGCTGGAAGCCTATGCTACGTTGGGCTTCTGGACTGTCGAGCGATCTCCCAGAGCCATCCCAGGGAGCTATCGCCGTGCACCTGGAGTGACGACGCGACGGCGTTAATGTGGCATAGGCTTCCAGCCTGTGTCGGAGCTGTTACTATCACTATTCGTGATAGGTAATCATGACATACAATTAGCCACTTCTTCCCTCTTAATAGAATCTAGAGGTATGAAAACTCGTAAATCAATTGATATCAATTGTCACCGTCGACTCCTCTTGATGGTTCCGGTGATTTTCTCAATGGCGCTTGCCGCGTGCTCCGATGTCGCTGGTACGCCGGGAAAGCCTCAGGCCGTCAACTTGCAAAGTGCTGTAATAGGAGCGCCCCAGACCGGCGATAATGTAACCATCGGTCCCGCAACCTATAACCCGGAAAGCAGAGGCTTCGATAGACCATGGCCATTTGGTCCCGAATCCGGTCCTCAATAATCCAAACCGGTCGGCGGCGCCGCAAAACCTCCAGTGATCGTTAGCTGTGACTTAAGAGCTGGTTGTAATCACTCGTTAGAGTCATTGCGAATCAGCTGACAATAGTAAAGTTGAATGCATGAGAAGTAAGATATTGATAACAATTTTAAGAGTGCTAAGGAGGGCGTTTTGGTCGGTGACGACTTGACGATCCTGCAAACCAGCACACTGCAAGAGGCAAACGCCCGCACTGTGGTACGGGAACACAACTGGATGACCTCCTCACCGGGTTATGCCGGCGTCAACTCTTTCGAGTAGGTAAGAAACGCTCTTTCGAGCTCTAGGTATGCGGTGGGCCTGATGGTAGGCTTATCACCTCCAGGATCAACGGTTTCGACTTAAAAAGAGCTAAGGTATCGTATGCCCTTCGCGTTCCCTTTGCCACTATGGCCAGGTTCACGGAGCTCCTGCAAAAAATGAAATCGTTGCGTATCCTGTATCTTGAAGATGACCCAAGGGACGCAGAGCTTGTTCAGGAGACCTTGGCGAGCGACGGCGTCGAGTGCCAGGTAACGCGGGTTGAAACTGAGGCTGATTTCATCGCCTCCCTTGAAGAGGGCGGCTTTGACTTGATTCTCGCAGACTATATCCTTCCCTCCTTCGACGGCCTGTCTGCCTTGAAGATTGCCCAACAAAAGTGGCCGCATCTGCCCTTGATCTTTGTTTCGGGAACCTTGGGCGAAGAAGTGGCGATTGAAGCACTCAAGATCGGCGCGACGGATTATGTTTTCAAGACGCGACTGGCCAGGATCGTGCCCTCAGTGCAACGGGCGTTACGGGAAGCCGAGGAGCGAATCGACCTCATTCGAGCCGAAGAAGCCCTACGGCGAAGTCAAGCTTACTTGGCCGAGGCGCAGAAATTAAGCCACACGGGCAGTTTCGGTTGGGAAGTTTCCAGCGGGAAAATCTACTGGTCGCCGGAAACCTTTCGTATCTTTGAATATGACCCCTCGACTGAGCCTACGTTGGAATTAGTATTTCATCGAACTCATCCGGAAGACAAAGCGCTAGTCCGACAAGGAATCGATCGCGTTTCACAGGAGCGGAAGCATTTCGATTTTGAGCATCGGTTGCTGATGCCCAATGGATCCGTCAAATATCTACGAGTTGTCGGTCGTCCCTCAAAAGGCGAGTCGGGCAGCTTTGAATTCATGGGAGCGGTCATGGACATCAGCGATCCAAAGCGCGCGCAGGAAATGCGAGCGGCCATGGCACGCGAACGGGAACGGCTTGCCGCTGAGATTCATGATGCGCTGGCACAAAATTTTACCGGCATCTCGATGCAACTGGGGGTCGCCAGGGAGCAACTAGCTGCAGGGAAAGGCGATCCTCTTAGCCAAATTCAGCGGGCCAACGAAATCGCAAAGTTTGGCTTAGCTCAAGTGCGCAGATCCATTCTGAGCCTACAGTCCAGCGCCATTGAGGAATCAAGGTTGACGACAAGGGTGCAACGTTTGGTGGAAACCTCAAACGTTGCGGATCTATTGCGCTGTGATTTCCGGTCCGATAACCTACCCGAAGAAAGATTGCCACCGAGGATACAAGATGAAGTGCTGCGCTTTGCCCAAGAGGCGATCAGCAACGCCGTTCTCCACGCCAGGCCTACAGCGGTCAGCGTGACGCTTCGCTGGGAGCCCCCTAATCTGATTCTTCAGGTAAAAGACGACGGAACTGGGATTTCCAGTGCCAATCTGGAGAAAAGTGAAGGCTTTGGATTGCGCAACATGCGCCTCAGAGCCTCACAAATCGGCGGGAAATTAGATATCAAGACGGTCGCCGGCCACGGAACAAGCATCGTACTGACCGTGCCAACCTCAACCTGAAAGGTTACCTAATATAGTATATAGACTAACTGGTTTGGATAAGCCCACGCCGATTGGCGATGGCAATAGCTTCGGTTCGACCGATCGCATCCAGCTTGGTCAGGATAGATTTGACGTGACCCTTCACCGTGTTCTCACTGATGTAGAGAACCTGGCCTATCTCTTTATTGCTTCTACCCACAGCCATCGACTGCAAAACCTGAAGCTCCCGCTCCGAAAGTTCAGGGTGGGCCATGGATTCCGCGAGCTTGGAAGCGATTTCAGGCTGCAGCAAGGATTGGCCTGCGGCAACTTTTCGAATAGCTTCCCGGATCTGCTGCGGATCTGCCCCTTTCACCAGGTAGCCTTTGGCTCCGGCCTTTAGTACTCGGCGAACATCCCCTTCGCTCTCGTAGGTTGTCATCACGATGATCCGTGGTTTGGGTTCGCCGTGCGACATCAGCTCCGTGATAACCTGCAGGCCATCTTTCTCCGGCATCCGGAGATCGAGCAAGAGAACGTCGGGAGCAAGCTCATGGTAGAGCTCACAGGTTTCCTTTCCCTCAGCAGCTTCAGCTACGACCTCGATGTCCTTCTCTGATTTCAGAATCGTAACCAACCCTTCTCGGACCACCGGATGATCGTCGGCAATTAAGACCCGTATAACCTTCGCGGCAGATGTGGAAGACGATTTCATGATGGGATGGCACAGTCAGGACGATGCTTGTTCCATGACTGGCGGCAGTATAGATATCTGATTTTCCGTCGATTTGCGAGGCTCTTGTAAAAACTGGATGGCAAAAAATGGATTTCCGTCGGTCTTCTCGTGCACTAATTGCGCCAGGAACGGTGCGCGCTTCAGAGCATCGGCGACCAGGCGGACGATCGTCGAGCCTGCGGGCCTCCAGCGCCCGCACTAGCGGGTGTACAACCGCAACTCCGTTGCCTTTATTGGCTCCGACACCGGCGGCTCAGAAATTCGCAGTCTCAGGATCAGGACCAATTCGGCCATCCTTGCGATCCAGGGCGGCGATCTTTGCTAAATCATCGGCATCCAACGAAAAATCGAACACATCGAAATTTTCGCGGATGCGCGACGGCGTCACCGATTTCGGAATCACAATGTAGCCACGATCCAGATGCCAGCGAATGACCACTTGGGCTGGCGTTCTGCCATGCTTTTTGGCCAATGCTTTGAGTGTTGGGTCTTCGAGCAAGGTGCCCTGGCCGAGCGGACTCCATGATTCCGTAGTGATTCGGTGCTCCGTATGGTAAGCCACCAGCTCTTTCTGTTGAAACCGCGGATGCAGCTCAATCTGGTTGACTGATGGTGCTACGCCCGTCGCATCCATAATTCGTTTGAGGTGCGAGACTGTAAAATTGGATACTCCGACCGATTTGGCTCGTCCCTCTTCCTTCAGCTTTACCAACGATTTCCAGGCCTCCAGATACGCCTTTTGACGCGGCTTCGGCCAATGGATCAAATAAAGATCCACCTGGTCGAGCCCAAGCCGGCTAAGACTTTCGTTCAGTGCATTACGTGCATTGGTGTGCTGATCGTTCCAAAGTTTCGTTGTGATAAATAATTCGGAACGCGGCACCGGGCTGGCAGCGATTCCTTTTCCGACGCCGATTTCATTTTCATAAATCGCAGCCGTGTCGATGGAGCGATATCCAGTTGAGATGGCGGTTCCGACCACTTTTGCTGCTTCCTCATTTGGCACCTGCCAGACGCCGAAGCCAAGTTGGGGAATTACGTTTCCGTCATTGAGGCTGATGGTTGGTTGGGTAGACATATAATGGTTGGTTCTGTTCCTTTCACTATCTTCTTTTCGGAGCGAACGGTCAGCCGTCTGGTCCTTACAAGATAATTATTATTTTTTATGCTCTATCACGAAATCTGATGTTTGTAGAGAGACCGCATGGCGCTAAGATGAGTGAATTGTCGAAGCGGCTACAGCACTCACCCCCATAAGCGCTAGGATAATGCGAGGCGCTTCGATGGGCTGGGCTTTCGTCCCGGAGGGACGGTGCGA
>DATHPI010000028.1:0-13642 GCA_035484035.1 Chthoniobacterales bacterium | reverse complement strand
TGCAATCCCGGTAGCCTGGTCTACCTGGTTGTCCAAAGGTATCAGCGACGAGCCAGAAAGCGGCGGCGGCCTCATGGTGGCGACGATTCAACTCGCCATCATGCTGGGCGCGGGTTTCGGGGGACTGTTGCTCGACCATCTTTCGATTGTGGCAACGTTCATTGGAAGCGCTGTTTTGCTTGCGATCGCTTCGATTACCGTAGGCAGCGCTCATCCGCCCAGAGACTGAAAGCTTGATGGATCTGGCCGGTTGCCTCAAGAGAGGATCAGCACAATCGCCGAGGCATCTCGTTGGCCAGATTCTTCGCCCCTAGCTGACTGCGCATGTAATCAACCCAGCCAACCTTCGCATCTCCTAACGTTGGCGTCTTCGGCTAGCGTTTTGTCGTCCCTTGCTAGTTACGTGCATGAACTCTCACGTATATTGTCAGCACGATTTGCTTTTCCCACGGAAAACAGACCCAAGCAAGGTCAGGCAAGTCACTTCAGCGTACTTGCATTCCCCAAGACATCGACAGTTGCCAGGACGGTCCCCGTCGGAAGACCAGTTCGCGCACGGTCGACATATTCGATGTTGACTCCTTTGTTTCTGGCAACCTCCAGAATCTCATCGCCAGTTTTCATAGGTCCGCTGAAAGGCGACATTGATCACGAGGATGTCAATATTGCCTAACGCATTGATAGCCTTCTGGGCAGGAGGCACAGCCGCCCAGATTTTTAAACCGCTTGACCAATTCCGCAATGGTCGCAGCGGGATTCTCCGTAGAGAGGCACAAGCCATGACGGTCCATCGGCATTTTGCCATGCTTAAAGGCAAGAACAACCGGTCGAAGAGAGTATGGGAGAGGCCCATACAATTGGGCGAATCTTCTTGCCCGGAGACCGGATCAAAAATGACACAAAAATGACTTTTATTACCGCAAAGGTCATAAATATTGCCAAGGTAGGTGAACAATATTTCGTAGCGGTTCAGGTCGGGCATAATAATTATTCCGGCACATTTGAGGGACTCAATTTGGAGAGGACAAGCCGCAAACCGGATTCGGGGCCTGTTTTCGATCCCCTCAGATCCGGTTGTTGGTGACCTTGATACCGATCGCAGTGATCATCTGGGTCTCTCGCCAGACGCTGCTTGAACAGGCGCAACAGCAGATCGGTACCCGGCTGGAGGACAGCGTCGTACAGATCGGGAAGAGTATGGACGAGTTCATGTTTAACTCCATCCGTAATATCCAAACGGTGGCCGCAGACCCTGATATCTCTTCGGAAAGTTTGGAGATTGTTAATCGTCACTTGGCACGCTTGGCCGACTCCTTTTCGCTTTTCGATCAAGTCATGCTGGTAGCGTGAAGGATGATCCGTTGGTCAGCTCCGATCGTCAGACGGTACCTCAGTGAAAATTCTATTGGTTGAATGCGTAAACTCTTGGATTTTGATCCACGAGTTGCTCAGATTCTAAACCGTATGCAGATTCAACTCGGTGAGATTGAAAGCGCTGGAGGGTATAAACTCCAGGATCTAAGGATATATAACTCTGATGGATTGTTGATGGCCACAATCGCTGTCAAGTTGTTCGACCAGGCTTCAGGACGGATTGGTCCTGTATTAGAGCTTATCATTGACCCCCAGAAACGTATTTTTGAGTCCTTTGATCGTACGGATACTCTGTTTGTATCCATCGGCGGCGAAAGATGAAGTTTCAGTAGATGCGCAGTCCTTATTGGTCGTGCCCACCAGAGTCCTACAGGCTACAGAGCCAAGTGGTCGGACGTTGGCGAATTGAGCCCGCTGCGATGGTCAGCCTGCCATATCTGCGACTCGTGCAAGGGAGCCTTCGATGACTGGGGCCGGCCAGGTTTCCCTGCGCACGATAGGTCCTTAAGCTTGAATCTTTGGAGGCCCAATGGCAGCCATTGGCCCAAGGGGGATTCCTCAGACACAGGGCTTATTCGGCGTAGTCAACTGGGTTTTCATGGGGCATCGCATTGTAGAAGAAGAATACCAGGGGCGTCCCTGGCTCGGCCGTCGCGTCCGTTCGATAGCCCGCTATCTCTCCGGCCACCTCGCTGGAGTATTCCGCGACCACTTCGCCGAATGTGTTGCGTTGAATGGCAACCTTTTGTCCCACTTCAACCTTCTCGTTCAGCTTCACCAGAATTTCGACAAATCCGCCGTGGGTTGCAAGGAGAGTGTGCCCGCTGTTGGCAATGAAAATGTTGGTGTCCCGTCCCGTACGGCCCATCGGGCCGACGATGATCCCGTGATATTTGAGAACATTCATCGTGCCTTCCACGAACCAGGGGATCATAGTGTGGTCCAGAATGCGCGCAGCACCGATCTCGGGCGTGAACGCCGGTATCCCGGCATCAATGAAGGCGTTTGCTAGAAGAGTGGGATAGGCGGGGTTGTCGAAGATTTGGTCGATGGGAAATAGCTCTGCCATTGCCTTGACCTCGGGCAGGTCCAGCCGGGCAAGGTGGAACGCCGTGATGTTCATCCCGGTCGCCCCGGTGTGGAAATCGATCGCATAATCGACGTTCGGCTTGAAGAGGCGATTGAAAAGGAGCCCGGCATGTCGGCTAGGCGCGCTGGCACCATTCTCATTCCCAGGCCACTCGCGATTTATGTCGATGAGGTCGATCCCCCGCCCCGAGTTGGGCCATCGACGCGCCATGGTTTCGAGAGCCGGGCGCGACACATCCGGAACTGCCACTACCGAACCAGACATCTCTGCAGGGTCGAGTTGGCTCATGACAGTTTGTATCGTGTGGACCGAGCTGATCTCGTCGCCGTGCACACCGCTGATAAGGGCGATGCGTTTGCCCGCCTTCGCTCCCTTGACGACGATCACGGAAACATACCAGTGCTGCGCTGCCGGCATTTGCACCCCTTGGAAATAGAAGAGATGCTTGCCGGGTTCCAGGTCGTTGACATCGAGCGCGCTGATAACTTTCTTTCCCTGGATCACGTCACCCGTGTAGACCGTTCCTTGCTGCGCGCCCATTCCTGGGGCCGCAGAAGACACCGCTGCATCCCGGGCCATCGCAGCGTCTGCGTTGACGGAAGCCGCCGCCGTCGCGCCGACGGAGCCGAGGGCTAAGATCATGAAGTCGCGTCGATCAAGCCCGCCTTTTGGTCCGTTCAGCATGCCGAAGTCTCCTCTTAGAAACGTTGAGAAAAAAAGACAACCGATCAGGTAACAATGCAAGGATAATGGTCAGGTACCAAAACAGCCGAAGCCTCTTGGGATGCCGAGACCTGGCAGCCGTACGCCAACATCGGGGCGACCAAAATCCACTGGACTTTGCGGTCCGATTTTGTTACCCGCGCTATCCTGGCCGGGTTCTCGCAAAGGCTTGCAGCATCCTTAGGTTGATTGATCCCGGGTTCCGAGATCAGAACAGTAATGCTCACCACCTCGATTCCAAATCGGCCTTGAGGCGAGTCCCACCGGCCACCGCGGCGGCTTCTTAACTTTGCTGCTCGAAGGACGTGGTAATGACTCTTGGAGAGCGCTCACATCGAACTACAACTTTTTGGTTGCCCTTAGTCTGCTCCCTACTGTGCTGGATTCCCGGCGATGTTTCTAGCAGGACCGAGACGTCCATGCGCCACGAACATAAAACATGAACGATGATAAAAACAAACTTGCTGACAAGGACGCGCCTAGAGGTACGTCGGACGAACTGGTGGATGGGGATACTTTTGATATTACCAATGATCCGGGGAAGGAGGAAGAGGAGCCGTTAAAGCCCCAGGACAAATCCTCCTAAACGGAAAATAAACTGACACCACCATGAGGCCATTAAGCTTTTACGAGCTCTCTTGCCCCGGGCAGCCTCAACACCGACTTCGAGCTCGCCTACTTGAATTCTTATGAGCGGGGAATGCTGCTGAATGGTGACGGCTCGACAGCTTCATTGGTCGATTGACAGAAAAGACGGCGCATTCATTGGATGTCGTTTTGGTGACGTTGATGCCGGTTCTTCAAATCATTTATTAATCGGTACGTCCGGATCTGACCCACACATCGAATCTTTCGTTGGAATACTTTTTCAGGTGGTCGGTCTTCTTCCACAGTCGGCCTTCGGTCTAACGTGGCACTTAGTATTTTTTTTGAGTCAGATGCATGATGAAATAGGCCCAGGATTTTCGGAGGAATTCATTAGGGAGGTGGTAACCGCTCTCGCGACAATTGGGGCGAAGAATGGACTGCTAACGCAAGCTCTGCAGCCGAGAATAAGCTTGCAGCCTTCTGCCTCTATACCGGTTGATCTGCAAGGAGTACCAAGCGCAGAGACATTCGGATCTTTGCAGATCTTCTCCGACCCCGCTGAATCTAAGAAGTTCTGGGAGTCAGACGTAGGACAGTCCATCATTCGGTATTTCTACCTTATTTTGTTGGTTGCTGGACATCTTTATGAAGAACACCCGGCAGGCGCAAGGGATCAAAAGATTCAGGAGCTTATTGGATTACTTGCAAAACAATATCAAGAATTTCGGCTCCATGAGATAAGTCCACAATTTGAATCGACCCCCGAACCTAACCACTAAGCTAGACTCCCCTGATCCGTCCTCCCCTTCTCTCGCCTTTCAAACCTTACCAGCTTTAGAGAATGTGTGGCCGCGTACCGTCGAACAACTCAGAAAGAAGAGCTCGCGCGGCTCTATCACATCCCGATCTCAAAGCAGACCGATTTGCCGATTAGTTACAATATCGCGCGAAGTCAGAAGGTGCTGACATCGCTTTAATCAGGAAACGGAATAGCGATCGCTCGACACCCTTCAGTGGGATTGATTCCTTATTGGGCGAAAGACTCAAGCGATCATGCTTGACCGGCAACATGTTTGGCGGCCGATCCAGCAGCATCGGTGTAGAAACTGATCACTGCAGATTCTGCTAAAGACACTCATTTGTCTGCAGGCACGTTTACGGTGGACTTCGCCAACTCGGACAGCTTCTGATCAGTTTGTCTCTCTTCTTCAAGGGTGAGCGCGAGAAGCTCGGCGCCCTCCTTATCGCCTAGAAGCTCCGCATAGGTTCGAGCTGTTCCGTATCCGGCCATTTCGTAATGCTCAACCCGTTGAGCAGCCGCAATCAATCCGGCGTCTTTAACCTCGACATCCGCTTCTTCCGCGATCATTTCCGCCCCTTCAGCAATAACACCTTCCATTCCCTTGCATTTGGGTCCACGGGTAGTTTGCTTGCGGCTAGACAGAATTTTCTCTAGGCGTTGCGCGTGCCCTTTTGTCTGTTCAAGATGTTCTTGAAATCCAGCGGCAAGTTCTTTGCTGCTCGCCGCCTTCGCCATCTTAGGTAAAGCCTTTATGACTTGTTGTTCTGCGCTGAAGAGATCCTTGAGTTCGTGGACATAAAGATCTTCAAGTACGAAGCCAAGCGTTATGAAGGAAAAGTAAAGGAGGGCGGCATCCTTATCTCGGTTCATTCCGAGAGTAACGATGAGACCAACCGCGCAAAAAACATCTTCAAGGAAGAAGGGGCTCATGACATTTCCAGTACAGGGGAGGCCCACTCTGATGTGAAGGAGGCGGATGTTCCCCGCACGGCAGCAACCAGGGGTCCAGAAGTTATTTCGAGTAGTGAACTCTTAGAGAGTGATGTGCCTTCGTCGCTTCGTCGGACGATTCTCCTTTTAGAAAGACAGAGCGAAATCTGTAGAGAGTCGGACGCGACAAAACATTGGTCAGGCGGGCTTCGGCTCCGCCTGGCCTCTTTTTGTGCCGTGTACCGCAAGCGCATGCCAGGGTGTTACATAAATGATTCCCACTTCGATTATCCGCATTTGGTTTCTAGGGTTGTTTTCGTGGCTCCTCTTGGGTCTGGGAATGCCCTTGACCGATAGCTTCTCCGCCGTGTTAACTATATACTCACTGGGCCAACTTCCATTGCAACGAGGCACACATCATCGCTAAAGTGCTTGCCCTGGGAGAATCGCTCCACCTCTTCGATGACCTCTTGACACAATTGAAAAGCGGGTAATCCACGACGCCTATTCACAGCTTCTAGCAGCCGCCGATAGTCATAGATGTCTCCATCCGGTCCCTCAACTTCAAATAATCCATCTGTAAAGAGAAGCAATGTGTCCTGCGGCGACAGTTCGCAATGGCTGTTGGCGTAAACCGCGTCGTCAAAAAGCCCGAGCGCCGGACCATGCTTGCTGCCGTTCAGAGAATAGGTTTCAGAGCGCTCGGGCGCGCAATGAACGCGCAAAGGATTGGGATGTCCCGCGTTCGCGTAGCGGATTTCGCCTTTCTCCAAATCAGCAAGCAGGTAAAAGGCCGAAGCAAAGAGAGGGACTTCACTATATTCCAGTGTTGAGCGAAGTGCCCGATTGAGCCGGGAAAGCAACTCGCCCGGATCTCCTAAGTAATCTCTCAGTTGACTTACCAGAGCACTAACTGTGGAGGCCACAAGAGCTGCACGTACTCCATGACCCATCACGTCGCAGATAAAGATCCCTACACTGGTATCAGAGAGTTTTAGGACTTCGAAAAAGTCGCCACTTACGCTCATTGAGGGCTGGTAAAAGTGATAGAAGCGTACCGTGCTCTCTCCCTTGATAGAATGATCGGGGAAGCGAGGATAGCGGTGCGGCAGCATTGCCTGCTGAAGGTCTCGAGCCATTTCCAAATCCTGCTCAAGGGTTTCATTCTTTTCGCCCAATTCTCTTGCGAGCAGGGCGAGTTTTTCTTCAGCTCGCTTCTTCTCCGTGATGTCGCGCGAGAGACCAAAGGTGCCGATGATCTGTCCGCTGGGATCTCGCAGCGGCAACTTTGTCGTGGAAACCCACGTCTCACGTCCGTCGGGCCAAGTCTCCTTTTCCTCCATGTTCAGCAGAGGCTGTCCCGTTCGCAGAATCTCCTGTTCATCGTGGAGCGCTGCCTGGGCGTGCTCTGGAGTGAACAAGTCGGCGTCGGTCTTGCCTAGCACCTGCGCTGGATCCTCGAGACCGAACAATGCTACCATAGCGCGATTTGCTGCAATAAAGCGGCTCTCCCTGTCCTTGAAGTAGATGTGGTCAGGCAAATTATCCATAAGCGTCTTTAGGAGAAAACGCTCTCGTGCGAGGGCGCTTTCCATCTCGGCGCGCTCACTCACATCCCAGCAAACGCCGGTCATCTGCACTGGCTTTCCCTGCTTGTCACAACACACTTTTGATCTCGCTCTGAGCGTGTGAACACTGCCATTTGGCCAAACCACATGGAACTCTCCGTCATACTCCGCACGACTCTCAAGCGCCTGGGAAAATTCTCTGGCTACTTGCTGCCGGTTCTCAGCGTGAATCATCTCAAGGAACTGCGCGTAGCGACCGCCGAATGTTGAGGGCATCAGTCCAAAGAGCGCATGCATCCGCTCATCCAAATGCATGGCGTGATCCAGCGGATGCCAATCCCAGATGCCCATGTGCGCCGAGCTAAGTGCAAGATAAAGCTGATCATCATTCCTGCGCGAAAGTTCCTCTTTCGAGGTCCCCGAGTGTTCACTCGTTTCAATGGTCGGCTGCTGCGGCTCATTCATCGTTATCAGATTCATTCATCGTTATTCCCTCAACATCAAGCTCTTCTCGGCGTCTTCGTCCAAACTGAGGCGCATACTCAATCTGACGCATTACGGTCGGCGCTGTCTCCAATCGCACCGGATGGCGCCAGAATCTGTAGCAACCTTAAACAAGATGTTCCGCCCAACCACAATCGGCAGTTTCAGGACCGCCATCAACTTACGGACCAGGTTACCGAAATTCTGTGGTTTGCAAATTGGTCTCGGTGATGAATTTGAGAAGCGCATGATTGTGAAAGGGAGTATCGCAGCGGCGAAACTTTAAGTGGAGAACAGTACAGAGAGGAAACCGTGTCTACTGAGCCAGATGACTCGCAAATAGCGTCAGAGTGAGTCGACTTGTCGCGTATATCTTGGTTGTCATTATTTCTAACATGCTGATGTTTTGTGACTTACGTATGTTGTAACGAAGGCATGGTTTTTGATGTGCTTTGCTTCGGCTTACCTGAGTATTCCTAGCAGAACCCGGCAAACTGGCGGTGCCTGGTCGCGCATGCGGTGCCTGGTCGCGCATGAATGGAACCTTCCGCCAAAAAGACGACAAAAATGAAAGTATTACTTACTGGGATCCTTTCCGAGAATTGGAGGACATGCAACATCGACTCTCCACCGTTAGGTTGTCAGCTCAATCGCCGAGACGACGGCGACAAGGAATCGATCACTGTCGCTGAATGGGCGCCTGTGGTCGATATTGTCGAGGACGGGACGGAGTACCTAGTCAAAGTCGATCTCCCCGAGATCAAGAAGGCCCAAGCTAGTGCAGATCACCGACGATGTGCTATTTGGCGACATCTGGGAGCGTCCAGAACTCTCTAAGCGTGCCCGCTAGTCTTGTCACCGTCACCGCGCTAATCGCCGGTGGGAACACCGAGCAACTGCCCTTCCACTTAAAACGCGCCCGAGAGAACGGAGTCACGGAGGCCGAGCTCATCGAAACCATCACCCATCTGGCATTTTACTGCGGGTGGCCCAGGGCGATGTCCGCTATCGCGGTCGCCAAGAAACCTTCAAGCCTTAGCGCGACCTTAACCTTTTCAGAGAAGATCTTAGTTATGAACATATCGTACGAAAACAAAGTGGCGCTAGTTACAGGTGCCGGATCTGGACTTGGCCTCGCGACAGCAAAGGCTTTTGCCGGCTCAGGCGCTTCAGTGGTGTTAGCCGACTGGAATGAGGAGGCGGTGCGTTCTGCCGCCAAGGGACTAGCTGCCCAAGGTCACAAAGCACTCGCCATCCATTGCGATGTAGCTGATGACGCTCAGGTGGAAGCTATGGTTGAACAGACTGTCGCCACTTTCGGCCGCCTGGATGCAGCTTATAACAATGCGGGCGTGCAAAACGTTTTGGCCGAAACGGCGGATTATCCACGAGAAGATTATGACCGCGTGATGGCCATTAATCTCCGTGGTGTCTGGAGTTGCATGAAGTTCGAACTGCGCCAGATGCGCGAGCAAGGCAGCGGCGCGATCGTCAACTGCTCTTCGCTCGGAGGGCTCGTGGGCGGTCCCGAACGGGCAAGCTATCACGCCGCCAAGCATGGAGCAATTGGTCTCACCAAGAGTGCGGCTCTGGAATATGCCGCAAGGGGCATTCGCATCAATGCCGTCTGTCCGGGTCTCATCGAGACGGCGATGTCCGACCAAATGAAGGCTGCCGGTCAGACTGAGGCCCTCGAGGCGATGCTCAAAGAGGTGCCTATCGGGCGGATTGGTCGTGCCGAGGAGATCGCGGACGTGGTACTTTGGCTTTGCAGCTCCGCCTCAAGCTTCGTCGTCGGCCAAGCGATCGCAGCCGATGGCGGATATACCGTGCGTTGAGGGCAAAAGTTGATGAAACGATGAAACCCTAGCGCGATGGTGTCCGACGTAACAGTGGGTTATGCCAAAAACCGGTGACCCCCGTCACCAAGTTTGAGGATCGCATCTTTTGTCGCCAACGACCAAACACATTAGATAAATTAAATACCCCTCTAATCATGACCCATTAAACGACTTGGTCGAAGTATCGCAGTATCGCCAGCCAAAGTGAGAAGAGATCACCACCAACATCTAGATCTCTTAAGAAAGAGCCTATGTGGCAGAGGAAACTGCTTCCCAAAACCTCTCGCCGGCCGGACCTAGAGGGGTTCTATCGCGGTAAAGACGAATCTCTAGCTTGATGCGCCAATCCTCGGTTGCGGCAACGGCCAGTCGGCCGCTCATGATGTCCTCGCTGACTAGCGTTGCTGGCAGCCAGGCCACACCGCGATTGTCCAGGACCATCGTTCTCAGCACTGACGCCAGGTGTGCCGTGAAAACGTGCTGCACGCGTAGGTGTACCAGCGCCGGGCCGTGCACCGCCCGCAAGATGCCTCCCAAGCCAGATTCATCGCTGTAATCCAACAGGAGTAATGGAGCGCTCTTGCTTGCATCGCAAAGCCGACGGACCGGTTGTCCGTTCTTGTCCGCCGCGGAGACGGGAATCAGCTCATCCGAACCGAGGATTAGTGACCGGTAACCTTCGCTGTGTAGTGGACCCCGAGTGCGCTCATGGGCATGACTCAGCACGAACTGAACTTGACGCTGGAGCAAGAGGGCCTCGCACCGCTTGTAGACATCCGATAGGAGTTGGATCGGCCCTATGGTCGTGCGCGCCTCTAGCCCGCGCAGCCAGCGCGGTATGAAAGTGAACGACAGGGCGTGTGTAGCGGCAAAGCGCAGGGTCGCCGAATTTGCTTCCGCAATCGCCCGTGCTTCGCCCGGCACCCTGGCGACCTCGGCCAGTAGATCTTGGGCGACTTGGCGGAACCATAGGCCGGTCTCAGTCAACCGTGGGGGCTTCGAACCGCGGTCGAAGAGATCGACACCGAGCCACTCCTCGAGGGCCATTATGCGCCGGCTGAACGCCGGTTGCGTCATGTGGCGTTCGGCCGCCGCGCGAGAGAAGTTCCCGATCGCCGCCAGCGTCAGAAAGTCATCGAGCCAGGAGAGGTTCATGAATGATGCTTTGTAGGCATCAAAACCAAAAAAATTAGCATTAGCCTGCAGCCGCGGCAATGGCGATATCTACAAACAACAAACCCCCAAACGGAGTATTCAGTGAAGATCGTCGAAATCCGGGAGAAAACCATCCCCATCGCCAGCCCGATCCGCAATGCGTACATTGATTTTAGCAAAATGACGTTGAGCCTTGTCGCAGTCGTCACGGATGTGACGCGAGACGGCAAGCCGGTCGTGGGCTACGGCTTTAACTCGAACGGCCGTTACGGCCAAGGAAAGTTGATGCGCGAGCGCTTCATCCCGCGCGTGCTGGAGGCCACGCCGGATTCCCTGATCGACTCTAGCGGCAAGAACCTCGATCCGCACAAGATCTGGAACACGATGTTCACCAACGAGAAGCCGGGCGGCCACGGCGAGCGCTCGGTGGCCATCGGGACGATCGACATGGCGGTCTGGGATGCAGTCGCGAAGATCGAAGGAAAACCGCTGTTTCAGCTGCTCGCAGACCGCTATGGCGACGGCAAGCCCAATCGCAAAATCTTCGTCTACGCCGCCGGCGGCTACTACTACCCGGGCCAGGATCACCAGAAGCTCAAAGATGAGATGAAGAGCTATATCGACCGCGGCTACACGGTCGTAAAAAAGAAAATCGGCGGCGCATCGCTCGACGAAGACCTGCGCCGCATCGACTCAATTCTGAGCGTCCTGAAGGACGGCCAGAAGCTTTGCGTCGATGCCAATGGGCGCTTCGATCTGGACACCGCGATTGCCTACGCAAAAGCATTGTCGCAGTACGACCTGTTTTGGTATGAGGAGGCGGGCGACCCGCTTGACTTCGAGTTGCAGGCCACGCTGCGCAACTACTACAAGAATCCAATGGCGACCGGGGAGGACCTGTTCTCGATGCAGGACGCGCGCAACCTGATCCGCTACGGCGGCATGCGCCCGGACCGCGACTACCTTCAATTCGATTGCGCCCTGAGCTACGGTCTGGTCGAATACCTGCGCACGTTGGAGATGCTCAAGGAGCATGGTTGGTCCCCAAGCCGCTGCATTCCGCACGGTGGCCACCAGATGTCGCTGAATATCGCCGCTGGCCTTGGGCTTGGGGGCAACGAGTCCTATCCCGACCTGTTCCAGCCGTTCGGTGGCTTCCCCGACGGAGTCAAAGTTGTCAACAGTTACGTGACACTGCCGGATCTACCCGGCATCGGCTTTGAAGGCAAGGCCGACCTGTACCGCGAGATGAAAGCGCTGTCGGACTAAAACGCCGATCGGTCGGCGGCTACCGCGGGCCGCCGCTGGCACCCCGGCCGATATGGCGCAGGGAACAATTGCCGCTGCTCCACTGAAAGCGCCGGGAGGTTCGTAGCACACAAAGGCAGCTCACATAGTGGCGTGCCGACAACGCGTGACTCAAACGCGCTTGTAAGACAAATAGAATCCGGAACGCGTTTTCCCTTCGATGTTCGAGCCGGTTCACGGATCGGCGCCGGATATTGCCGGCAAAGGAGAACCGCTCGTTGACATTCCCTTCCATACTCCGGTAGCGTGAAGGGATTACTTCATGGAGAGCACCTCCCCCAGCTCCATATGCAACTAATTTTTCAATCACTAATTCCGCTGGCGTTCGTCATTGGCTTGGGCTGGTTTGCCGGCTGGCGGCATATTATTGATGCTCGGCATAGCTCCAGTCTGGCAACCTATGTCATGAGTTTTAGTTTTCCTTGTCTTCTTTTTGCTAAAACTGCCACTACCTCGCTGCAACACTTATTTAATTATCAATTCATTGCGGGTCTAAGTCTTGGCCTCCTCGGGATGTATCTGGTTTTGTTCCTGGTCAACCGCTATCTCCGACGCATGTCAATAAGCCATAGCTGCCAGACAGCATTTGTTTGTGCGTTTCCGGATATGGCGTTTATGGGGATTCCTATTTTCCTGGTACTATTTGGTGAAGAATCTCTGATTTCGATCGTGATCGGCAATGTGATAACCAGTTTGATTATGATACCCTTGACCGTCTCGATTCTTGAAATCGAGGGAGCTTCGGAGGTCAAAACCAATATCATGTCCTTGGTGCTGAAGGTGTTCAAAAAACCCTTGGTTCTAGCCCCGATTATCGGAGCTATTTTTTCAGGTTTTTCTCTCCCCTTGCCAGCACTCGCGCGCGAGTCGTTACAATTAATCGGCGGAACTACTTCGGGTGTATCTTTGTTCGCCTTAGGTTTAATCATGTCCCAGGATAAGGTTAGCGTCAGCAAATCCGTTTTGTTCAATGTGTTTAATAAACTTGTCGTGCATCCTCTGATCATGTGGGGACTGGTTGTTGCTTTTGGTATCACGGGTGTGTTGGCGAAAGAAGCGATTTTGCTTTGTGCCTTGCCACCGGCAATCATGACCACGATGTTTGCAGTTAAATATAATGTGCTTACGCTGGAATCAACCAGCAGCACTGTCTTGGGAACGGTCTTTGCATTATTTTCGATGGCCATCATTATGCGTGCTTTAGGGATCGGTGCGTGAGGATTGTTACTAAATGACAGCTACCTTCATATACGAAGAAACGCCTATCTACCCGGCTGCGGCGTTCAAGTTCATGCGGTGGAATTCGAAAAAAGCTTTACCCGCATGCGCTGCAGCAGTAAGCGATCAGCGTAGTGGCATGCTGAGAACGCGTGAGCAAGGTAAGCGCTTTGCCTTCCGGGCCCACCTAAGGGAACTCAAGCTGCCATTCAATAATCGGCTCGGGCCGAGCGAAAACGTGGACCGCGGTCTTCCATGTCCCCGCCTCTTGCCGCAGTATTTCGAACCAGTGCCCGGTTATGCTCTTGGCATTTGCGAAGACCGTGTATTCGCCAGCCATCACCCCTGTGTCATTGCCGTTCAATTTCACCTGGGTAATCTTCTGGGAAAATTTGGTGGCACCGGCATCAAAGAGTTGTTGATAGTGCTTCTGAATTTCTGCTTTCCCGTGCATCACCTCGAGTCTGGGCAGAAGCTCGACAAAAGTCGCATCTTCCGTGAACTCTGCCGCGATCCCGCCGGCATCTTTCTTGTTGTACAATTCGCTGCGCTGGGCGATGAC
>DATHPI010000027.1:0-10507 GCA_035484035.1 Chthoniobacterales bacterium | reverse complement strand
TCACGCTCCTCTCGGGACGAAGGGAGGTCGGAAGCCAGGAAGTAAGCACCTTTGGAGGTGCCGCCTCGAATCAGCATGCAGGGGATTGCGGTTCTAGAACTCATCGGGTGACTCGACGGCGCGGCGCACGGCTTTTTTTGCCTTGGGTAGCCGTCGGGAGGTGGGTTGGGGGTTGGCAGACGGGGCTGACCGGAGCACGAAACCCGGCAGCCAGGAAGGGAATGAGGTGCTTCATGTTTTTCGAAACGTTCGCAGGGTCGCACCGCCCCTCAGAAAAGGCCTTGATCCGGTGCGGGCCGGAGGCGGTGTAGTAGATCGTGCCGAGCATGAAATGAAATCGCCAGAGCACTTCGTCGCGCGAAAGTTCGGGCAGGCATTCGCAAAGCGCATCGATGAACTCGCCGCTCGAGGAGTCGAAATTCTCGGTGACAAGTTGGTCGAGCAGTTTGGAATCTTCCGCGGCCAGAACCGCGCGTAACCGGATAAAGGACACCCCGCCGGCTGGGGTCTGCGCTACGGAGAGCGCGGGCAAGACAAAGGCTTCGATGATCTTTTCCAGCTGCGGCGGTTGGGATTCGGCCCTGGTCGCCTTTAGGAGTTGGAAGCGTTCGGCATTGAGCGCGTTGCAGTGGCGTCGGTAAACCTCGAACAGCAGGCCCTCTTTGCCGCGGAAGTAGTAACCGAGCAAAGACCAATTGACGCCGGCTGCCGCGGCGATGGCTCGCACGCTGACACTCTTATACCCGTGGAGCGCAAACAAATTTTCTGCGGCGACGACGAGCTTTTCGCGGGTCTCATTTTCTGCGTCCCTGCCGGCGGAGGGTAGGGGTGTGGCAATCAGGGTAGGCATGGGGATTGAACGATGGGATATTACATATGGATTGCACAGTTGTGCAAATTCTTTTCGCGTTTTTTTTATTTTCGGAAATTGAGTAGCGCTAGGCCGTCACGAGGCTTACCTCGGCGCACTTTTTGAATCCGGTCCGCTGATGCTTATTGGGTCTTATCGCAGCTTCCCTTGTGTAGCCCCCACTAAGACAAGTATCGCCCGCCAACTTGGTATTGGTCAGGCCACCCTGTATCGAATTTTGCTGGCAGCCAAATAGTGATTGAGGACAATGGTCGAACGAGGACTTATTTCATGAAGGACTTGTAGTTCTCCTTGGTGATTTTCTGGTAGGGAATCCAGACGTTGTCGTCCACTATTTTAGGATTGGGTTCTTTCTTGACCAGCAGGTAGGCGGCATTGACGGCTTCCTCGCCTTGCGCAACGGGATCCTGGAACACGGTGTTGTTCAGTTCGCCTTTGTTCATTGACTCCAAAGCGTCATGGGTGCCATCGGTTCCGCCGACGGGGATCTTGTCAATCTTCCGGGCGGCCTTAATGGCCTGCAAGGCACCCAACGCCATCTCGTCATTGTTTGCAGCCACACCGTCGATCTCCTGGCCGGATGCCAGCCAGTCTTCCATGATCGTCTTGCCCGACTCACGCTTCCAGTGGCCGGTCTGTTCGCGCGTGACCTTGATGTTTGGGAACTGTTCCTTCACCACTTGCTTAATCCCATCGGTCCGGCCGTGGGCGGGTTCATCGCTCAGTTCACCGATCAAAATAGCCAGGTTGCCCTTGCCGCCCATGGCTTTACCCAGTTCCTCCATGTTCATGACTCCGGCGTCAATGGATTTGGACCCTACATACGCGACGCCCTTTGGCAACTTCTCGGGCTTGCGGTTGACATACACAAGGGGTTTGCCGGCTTTGACGATGGCCTTGGTCATCGGTCCAGTTGCAGTGGTATCCACGGGAAGAATCACCACCGCATCCATTCCCTGAGCCAGGAAGTTTTCCACCTGGCCCACCTGCTTGGCGGTGTCACCGGCCGCATCGACAATGGTGAGTTCGACATCGGGGTGGGCACTGGCCCACTTGGTCATAGCATCCCTGACATTGGTTATAAACACGTCGTCGAACATAGCCAAGGTAACCCCGATTTTGACCTTTGATTGGGCGGCCTGGGCTAAAGTACCGCCAAAAACCATCGCCGTCACGGCGATCAGCGGAAGCAAAACTCTGGCGAGCTTCATTTCTTCCCTCCTCCAAAGGCCATAGTAATCACGGCGCGCTCGAGGCGGCTAGACTTCGCGCGATGCCGGCGGGGGTGGAATTGCTTTTGAATGGTGTTTTGCATAAGCATGGGATGTTTGGGTATGGGGAGTTTGTGTGGGGTAATGAGGCGAATTCGTTTAGAATTTCACTTCCGAAAATCCAAAAGTTTGCCGGTCTTGGCACTTTCATAGATGCCATCCAACAACTTGCTAAGGAGGTACCCGTCTTCTGCCGTAACGGGAGGCTTTGACCCGTTTACAATAGCATCAATAAACAACCGATCTTCCTCAACATACCCCCACTTTTCTTCGAAGGGCACCTGTTTAAAATCCTGTATTTCCGCCGCCTGCTTCAGGCCTGGGGCATAGATCACCTTTTCCATGTCTTCCACCGCAATAGTCGAGTACTTGCCGTAAGCCTCTAACCTCTGAAAAGGGTAACTCCATCCTGCATGCGCACAGGTTACAAACGTGCCGATGGTCCCGGACGCAAACGTAAGCAAAATGGCAAAATCATCGAATTCAGACTCGGAAATGCTTTGTCTGGCTTCGCACTTTACGGTTTCCACTTCCCCGAACAGGTATTGGCACATGTCCAGCAAATGGATTGGCGTTTCGTACAGAAAACCTCCCGTCACTTGAGGATTCGCCGTCCAGGGTGGATTCAATAGTTCTCCACGGTTCAGTTTCACCTGGGCCATGTAAGGCGTAAATCCCCCCGATTTGATCACGTCTTTTACTTTCTTGAAGACGTGGCCGTACCTCATGTTCATGCCGAGGTTATAAATCCCGTTGGACTTTGCGGCCGCCTCTTTGATGCGTTGCGCATCAGACAAGGAAGTGGCCATGGGCTTCTCACTAAATACATGTAAATTGCTTTCCAAGCATTTTAACACGGGCTCTACATGTAACGTATTCGGGGTGGTGACGTAGACGACGTCTACCCCGAGCGAACGTAATTCCTCCAAGGAGCCGAAGGCCTTCGCTTGAGATCCCGCTTCCTTCGCCAACGTCTGAGCTTTTTCTAAGTACAGGTCGACCACCCCGACTACTTCGACCCGTTCATCTTTTTTCAAATTGTCGACGTGCACCTTGGCGATGAAGCCTGCCCCCAAAATTCCAATCTTAACTTTAGACATTTTGCTTCACTTTTGTTTCATTCGTTTTGGAACGGTAAAAATGCTGGGACCTCCGGCCAGGTGACGGCTTTAGACAAACCATTCTTTTAGCTTGGCCAGTGACTCCTTGGCGTACTCAGACATGATCTGCGCCGTCCTCTCTCCCTTGTCGGCTTTAAAAGGATTAGGCCCAGGTGCCGTGCACTCCAGTACGATGGTTTTATCAAAACCAATCGCTTTCATCCCGGAGACGACTTTGCTGAAGTCGATGTGCCCCTGGCCTAATGCTTGCCGATTACTGTCCGCGAAATGAACCACTTCCACCCAATCGTGAAGCGTCAAAAAGGCTTGGTGCAGATCGGCTTCTTCGATGTTCATATGGTAGGTGTCCAACAACGCTTTTACGCGGCGATGGTTGACCTCCTTCACAAAGCGCAACGCGTCCTCAGCGGTGTTAACAATGCAACTCTCGTACCGATTCAGCGGCTCGATCACCAGGGTCACGCCGTGCTCCTCCGCCGTTTCCGTCAGGCTGCAAACCGATTCAATGCCCCACTTCCAGTCTTCGGCAGTATCCTTTCCCATGGGGGCAGATTTCCCGACCGCGGAAGGAACAACGATCAAATAGCCCCCTCCCACCGTCCTGACGCATTCAATCTGGCGCTTAAAATAGGCAACCGCCTTTTGCCGGTTGAGAGCGTTCTTGTTTGCCAAATCATGCTCTTCCGCTGGCCAACCGCTGTCGCAGGTGAGTCCGCTGATCTCGAGAGAAAAGTCTCGGGCCAAACGAGCCACTCGATCGCAATCAAAATCATCGACCGTGGCAGTCAGGTCAATACAGGCATAGCCCGCGGCAGAAACGAAGGCGAATACTTGCTCAATGGGCGCGTTTCCAAAAGTCCAGCTACAAATGGAGAATCTCATGATGAATTGCCTTGGGGATATTTTGTTAGCTCACCATCACTCTGGCCTAATAGTTAGCTCGATGTAAGGACGGGCGGATCGGATCGCGCTCGCCGCGGCTTCCGCGAGTGGTTTCTGCCTCTGTGCGTTCGACAAAATCTCGATACCGCAGGGACCAGAATACCCTGCCTTCTTCACTTCCGACATAAAGCGCGCAATGTCAAAACTACCTTCTCCACAAAGTAGGCGGTTGTTCACCGTGTCGCTCCACAGATCACCTCCAGGCACTTCTTTCGCCGCATCGTTAATCTCGATCGAAACTATGTATTTTGGGGCAAGGCGGCCAATTTCTGCGAGATCAACACCGCCGCGCACCATAAGCCAAATATCCAGGTACAATCCCCCATTTGCCGTCCCGGCGGCTTCGACGATAGGCATGGTGTTCGCGATGGTACTAAAATTCGTCCATGGCATAATTTCGATGCCGACTTTCATTCCGACGCGGCCGGCGTCGGCACACAAACCGACGAATGAGTCGACAAGCAGTTGGTGCGGCCAACTGGCTTTGGTGTCAGTCGCATCGCCCATCACTTTAACAGCGCGAGCGCCGAGAGCTTCACCTGCAGAAAGTAAATCGGCCTTTATCGCATCAGACTTTGCACGGCGCTCGCCCGTTGCATACCAATCCGTAATGATCTCGACTTCGACGTCCTTGATACCGTTCGCTTCAAGAATCCTTCGCATTTCTGAGAAGCCCAGCTCGGCTCGCACTGCTACCAAATCCTGATGAATAAATCCCATCCCACTGTAGCCTGCAGATGCCGCGGCTTCCACCCGATCAGAAAAAGCGAACGTACTTGTTTCACTTGGCGCAAGCGGATAGGCGCCACCCGCCACTGTCCAGTAACTTGCGATAATACCGGTAATATTTGACATAAGAGTTCTGTTTTAAAGCTGATCCATCCAAATGAGATGTGATTTATTAGTGACAATGGTTGGGTACGGTGCAGTGCTGGGACAATCTGTGCAAAAGACTCGAGGGTTTAGACTAGCGCCCCGACCTTCAAGTCGACTGCTATGACTGGTTAGGTTCTTTCGTTAAAAACGGACGAATCAACTGTCCGGCTGAATCAAGTATTTTGGTTTTGGGGGCGATAAACTTGACGTATTCTTCCACAAAAGTTGTGCCAGGCGGTCGGAAAGCGGACTATTCAGGGTGATCGAGGAAAAACTCCCGAGACACACTGGAATATCTCTCCTGGACTTTTCGAATGATGACTTCCAAAATCCCATTGTCGGCGTATTTCCGAGCGCCTTTTGACAGTTGAGTGATAAAGGAGCTTGAGACTCGAGGCTGCCTTTGAACAAGCCCAGGGGCTGCTCCAGATTGTCGAGGTTGTAGGCGCCGATAGCGTACTTACCGTAGGCGATTGTGTAGAGGTCAGCAGTGGTTACGATCATAGGGAATGGGTCAATCAGTTTATGGTTGTCTCCCTGAGCGATTTGCTGGTTAGAGGGTTAGGTGTTGCTGCAGGTGATTACCTTTGTAGGCCTTGATCAGCCGCTCTAACTGAGCAATGAGGGATCGAATCAGCCGGCCACGTTGACCGTCGGCGACTCGTTTAGAGGGCTTCCACTCACGCACGACGGTGATGTTAGGGATGATGTCCGCACCTTGGTGGAGAGCGGCTTCGATCGATTCAAAATGGTGGTGTTTGGCAAGAAAGGTCCGATGCGCTTCCAGGACCAGGGTGAATCCATGATCGCCGTAGGCTTCGGAAAAGGCACCGTCAATGGTGATCGCCTTACCGCTTCGTTTGAGTGGCGATTCGCCTTTCTCGACTTGCACCGGCACGTGACCGTTAACGATCAAGCCGTGGGCGGGATCGACACCGAACTCTTCGAAGATCTTGTCGCAAAACCACACTTCATGGATCAGGTGAAAATACGGGTTCTTGGTTTCGTGGTGGGTTTTCTTGTCTTCGATTAAATCGCGTTCGAGGGTGGCGATACGGTCTTTTCCAAAGAGCGGCGATTGCGGCCCGCACCACAAATACCAGAGTAGGTCCAGGTCTTGCCGTGAGGGTTCGTCAAGCATGCGGTAAACCGCATTTTCGATCGCCTCAAATAGGGCGCTCCCCGAGTGCGGCCGTCCGCTCACGTGCATCGGCAAGAACTCGCCATGCTCGTCCACCGGCACGCAGCCGTGAAAGATCAAGTGTTCGTCGCGCCGCAGGCACATCCTGCCGTGAGAAACCATCCAGCGCATCTGTTGCGAGAGCTTTTGACTGGCTAGAAAAGAGCTGCGAATCCGTTCGAGACAAATCCGTTCCTCGGGGGCCAGTTTGTAGGGCTGGGCAGGATCAATCGTCGGGAAATACGCGCTTTCCAACCGATAGACTTGGCCGTCGACCTCGATGGTGCCGGCTCCACGGTTGATTCGGTGCAACAGGCGGCGATGATCCATCTGCCATTCCGAGTGGCGGTCGATGGCTTGCCCTTCGAGCTTAAACTGCATGACCGCCACCGCTTTCTGCATTCGGGCCACCGTGATTGGATCGCGCATCCCTGAGCCCTTCACCTCAAAACCTTTTGCCGAATCGTCCGTGTACACCTTGCGGACGAGCGTTTCCAGTGGCTCGATGGGAACACCATAGCCTTCTTCGAGTTGCAGGAGCCGGCGGTACCGCAACGTGATGCGCAATACCTGGCAAATGAGCGCCTCATGACCCAGGGCCGCTCCCAGCCAGGCCATGTCATGGTTGCCCCAAACAAAGGAGACATTGGGCTGCTGCATCAGGTAATCCACTACTCGATCACCGCGCGGTCCACGGTCCCAACAATCGCCGGCGATTATCAGCTCATTAATGGCAAGGTTTCGAATGACCCTGCAGGTAAGGTGAATGAGGTGAAGCACGCGGCCGCGGCGAGACAATTCCTCGACGATAGCTTCAATATATTCACGATCGCGATCCGTGGAAGGTTCGTGAAGGATTTCCGCCAATAGTTCGCCATAGGGTGCAGGGAAGAGACGCATGCTTTGTTGGAGGGTGCACCTGACCCCCAAGACCTGGACGATCTCGAAGAGCGCGCGCAGCGTCTTGATAGCAAAATTCTTTTGCGCCTGGGCGGTACGAATCTTTGTTTCGAGCATCTCAACCACCTCGCCCGGGTAGAAGACCAAGGTGAGGAATTGCTGGAGCTCTTCGGCCGGCATTTTATCCTTGAAAAGGCGCTCGACCAACGGACGCAAAGTGCCCGATGCGTTGTTAATCACGTGACGAAGCTTTCTATCTTCGCCATGGATGTCGCTGATGATGTGGACTGTTCCTTTGGGCAGAGTAAGTTCGGCTGACAATCGTGCAATCTCAGCGATGGCAGAATCGATATCCGGGATTTCGCGAGCCAAGGGGGCCAGGCTCGCAAACCTGCGGTTGTCGAAGTCGGCGCGCTGCTTCTTCGGCTTCATAACAAGTAAACAAAATCGCGGCTTGCTAAAGAAGGCGCCCGCCAAGCAGCCAGAAATCTAGTCCGATGAAAGGTCATTTGCGCTGTACCAGAAAAACGCCGAGCAGCAAAAATCCAATGCCGCTTAGTCGAAGCCAGCTAAACGGGACTTTATCGACCCCTAAGCATCCGAACGTGTCGATTAGGTAAGAACCGATCATCTGGCCGACGATTCCCGAACAGATCACTATCACCGATCCGGCTTGGGGAATCGCGATGATGGAGCCAAGCACGAAAGTGGTGCCCAATGCGCCGCCCAAAAAAGCCCATGGTGGTGCATTCTGAAGGCCACGAAATCCGGGTCCAAATCCACCAAATACGCCAAGAGCCATAACACACGAAAGGACCAAAGCACCGACAAAAAACGAAACTGCCGCGCTGAAGATGGGTGACCCCACGGCCAAACGAAGGCGTACATTGACCGGGCCTTGAATCGATACACAAATGCCGGCGGCGACCATGGACAGAACGGAGAGTAAACGCATGGTGGGTGTCAATAAGACAAGGGTAAAATTAGATAGTGAAAGGCTAGTTTTACCAACCAAGCTTTTCGTAAGAGAGGAACGTCGAACTTCACAAGTTGGCGCAAGGCGAAGAAAGGCCGCAGGATTGGCAGAATCGACGTACGACAATCGCGGAGGTTTGCGTTGTTAATATTTGGCTTCATGGATAGTAGAAATCCTTCGGTGCCTTAAGCTCCTTCTTCCTTCTGCCAAATCTTTCGGTGGGTTTGAATTCAAAGCGCATCGACGTGAAATCCCGCACGCGGGTGATTCGATCAAGCCTGCTCGCGGCGGGCTACGAAAACCGAACAGGTGGCATGTCGCACCACCCGTTCTGCGGTGCTGCCCAGCAAGAAGCGAGAAAATGCTGCAGTTGCCGTACTCCCGACAACTATCAAGTCTGGAGCAATTGCTGCTGCCTCATTTAGGATCTCATCGTGGGGAATGCCGATCCGGACGTTGGCCGTACAGAGTGCACCTGCGGTCTGAAATTTTTCACACAGGGCTTCCAAATGATGCAGCGCTTGCTCCCGCCGGAACTCAAGTTTTGCTTTGTTCTCTTCGGATGCAAAAGCTCCCAGGTTTCGTTCAGACCTGGGCGTCTCAATGACGTTCAGGAGCACAAAATGCGTTCCAGGGATCTTCGCCAACTCGAGTGCATAATCCAGTGCGGCGGAAGTTTCCAAATAGACGGAGACGAGGATTCTCCGAAGTTTCACGGCGATCGGGTGAGGGCTTGGCGAGGGAGCTTTTAATTTCGTTGTTTCTGTATCTGCCATGAGAGGACCTCGGTTAAAAAAAATTTTAAAACGCGTATCAACTTGGTAACGGTAATTGCATTGTCTTTGACGAAGTTGGAGCCCTCTAGGTATTCCTTTTATCTTCCGGGAATCGAACTCCCTTCCGTGAACGCTTGGAGCCCTGCCCGGTCGGGTAACCCCTGGTAGTCACCGAACGTAGAGACGCAGAACGCGCCAAGAGCGGCACCCCGTGCGACCGCGTCCCGGAGAGGTTGGCCGTCGAGCAGTCCGGAAAGGAGCCCTGCGCAGAACGCGTCTCCTGCACCCACGGGATCAATTTCCGGGACCGAGTGGCACGGGCAAAAACCGCGTTCCGCACCGTCCGCGTACCAGGCGCCTTTGTCGCCAGCCTTCAAGACGACCTGGGGCGGTCCCAGTGAGACTAGTGTGTCCAGCATCGATTCGCCTTCGCCCTGCTTAAGTCCGGTCATAATTTCGGCCTCGACTAAGCTAGGAATCAGGATGTCGCATTTTCGCGCCAACTCGAGAAAGACAATTCGTGCTTCGCTGGGGCTCCAGAGACGGAATCGCATGTTTGGATCGAACGCCACCTTGGTACCCGCCGCTCGAAAACGTTCCACTAACTCAAATGTTAACTTGCGATTCGAATCGCTTAGAGCCGGTGTAATCCCGGTCACGAAAAGGTATTTAGCGCTGAGAGAATCAAATTGTTCTGACCGCAGCGCCGCCGCCGCCGATTGGCGGCGATAGTAGAAAACTCGTGTCGTATTACCAGGACCCGGTTCTTTAAACATGAGGCCAGTCGGCGCTGAGTCGCATATCTGGACTCGAGAGACATCGACGCCCTCTCCACGAATCGTCTTGAGTACTCGCGCACCAAATGGGTCACGGCCCAGACGGCTGACCCAGGCCACTGAATATCCAAGCCGCGCCAAGCCGATCGCGCAGTTAGACTCGGCTCCTCCAATGGATGCGTGATAAGCCGGAGCAGATTCCAATGTCCCACGCTCAGAAGGAGCAAATAGAACCATGGTTTCACCGAAGGTTAGCAGATCCAAAGTCGGACTCATCGTGAATCCCGTGCTTTAAGAGCGACCTCCAACAGTTGATAGGCCAGAGCTGCACACTGGTCGAACTCGTCGTTGGATTTTGGAATTAGTCCGCCACCGAGTCCTAAGGCATCGACCCCGAATTTGATGAACTCAGCGGCGTTTTCCAAATTGACACCGCCCGATGCCATAAAGGGAATCTGCGCAAAGGGACCGCGAAGTTCGCGAAAATAGCGAGGCCCAACCGCGCTGGCAGGGAACACCTTGACGAAATCAGCGCCGGCGCTTGCGGCGGTCCAAATTTCAGTGGGAGTCAGCGCTCCGGGCATCACTGGAATCCCGTGGGCGCGCACGGCGCGAATAACTTCCAGATTGATGTTCGGAGTGACAATGAACGACGCACCCGCCGCCAGCGCTGCTTCTGCGCGAGCCAGATCAGTCACCGTCCCGGCACCAAGAAGGCAATTGGCAGGGATACGTGACCGAAGCGACTCCAAGACTTCAACGGCACCTGGGCTGTCCATCGTGATCTCGACCAAACGAATGCCATGTTGGAAGAGGTG
>DATHPI010000026.1:0-10611 GCA_035484035.1 Chthoniobacterales bacterium | reverse complement strand
CGCCCCCAACCTAAATCCCCCCCTCTGTGACCTCTGTGGCCTCTGTGCGATGCTTTCCCCTTGCGCGTGTTTCTCGCACCAGAGCGGTGGTGTCCCCGGCAAGCAGTTTCGCCCCAACCTCCAATCCCCCCTCTGTGACTTCCGTGATCTCTGTGCGATGCTTTCCCCTTGCGCGTGTTTCTCGCACCCAGGCGGCGGTGTCTCCGACTTCCTCTCCGACTCCCGTCCGTATGTGCGTGCTTTCGTGCAGGGTATGACTTAGCGTTCCATTGAGAGAACAAGTTATGCTGCAAGACACGTCCCCGAAACCATCCTCACGCGATATTGCCGAGAAGGATGAAATTGAACCTGATTTCGCGAGAATTCTCGTTCCGATTGATTTCTCTGAGCATTCCAAACGCACTGTAAGGTACGCAACGAGAACTGCGATAAGGAACAACTCGACGATTTACCTCCTTCACGTCTTTCAAGTACCGGACTATGTCGTGACTCCGTACGCACGCCGAAGGCAGAATTGCGCGGAGGTTCAGTCGCACGTCGATGCCGCCGAGCTTGAGGCGCGGGAGAACCTCGAATTGTTCGCTCAAGAGCTCTCGAAAAAGGGAGTAAAGGTCGAGCCGTACCTCCGGGTGGGATATCCATTTGATGAGATCGTCCAGATGGCCAATCATTTCGATGTCGACCTGATCATCATCGGATCGCATGGCCGAAGTGGTATTTCGCGGTTGCTGGTGGGCAGCACTGCGGAGCGCGTCGTCGCACACGCCCGTTGCCCGGTCCTCGTCGTGAAAGGGCCGGGCTTGGAATAAATTGCCATTCTGTGGGCTCTGTTTGTGTGGACTATGGGTAAAATGAAGATCACTTTCGCACTATTGATTTTTGCTTGTTGCACGGCATTCGACACAGTTTCCTTTGCTCAAATGAACGATACAAAATCTTCGCCGAAACTGGAAACAGCTGTTTTCGGCGGCGGCTGTTTTTGGTGTCTTGATGCTCAATTCAAGATGGTTAACGGGGTCAAATCCGTGCTTTCCGGGTACGCCGGTGGAACAACGAAAAATCCCAGTTACGAGCAGGTGTGTAGCGAAACAACCGGGCACGCTGAAGTCATTGAGGTTGAGTTCGATCCAGCTGTCGTCAGTTACGAGGATTTGCTGCGGAAATTCTTTCGCGCCCATGACCCCACGACCTTGAATCGCCAGGGTGCGGACGTAGGGAGTTCCTACCGGTCCGTCATTTTATACAAGGATGAGAATCAGAAGGCGATCGCTGCGAAGGTGAAGGCTGAGGCGCAGAAACAGTGGAACGATCCTATCGTGACCGAGATTGCGCCCCTCACTACTTTCTACAAAGCGGAAGACTATCATCAGGATTATTTCGCCAAAAACCCCGATCAAGGATATTGCCGGGTTGTAGTCGCGCCGAAGGTGAAAAAATTCGAGAAAATGCTGCAAGAGGAGAAGAAGTAGGCCGGAATCCCGGTATGCAGCGAGTCTCCAAATCTCCAAGGTTTGGAATCGGTTTTATCCGCTCCTCTGGACGAAGGAGGCGAAAGGGCTATCCTATCGACCATGAAACGCCTGTTCGTATCCCTGATTTTGCTGGCCGGCCTGGTAGTGGTCGTTAAGGCGGTCTCCAAGCAGCGGACCAATGGCAAACTGAATATCGGGGATCCGCTTCCTGCGGCGACCGCCGAAGATCAAGATGGAAAACTGGTTCAGCTCAGCGTCGCCGGTAACAGTGGATACACGCTGGTCTATTTTTATCCAAAGGCGATGACTCCAGGATGCACTGCTCAGGCCTGCAGTCTGCGGGACGCCTACAGTGAACTGCAAAACAACGGCGTGAAAATTTTTGGCGTCAGTCTCGATACAGTGGATTCACAGAAGAAATTTCAGGAAAAGGAACATCTCCCATTCGTTTTACTGTCTGATCGGCAGAAGAAGGTGACCTCGGCGTTCGGCGTACCCCTAATCTTGAACAGCCTCGCAGCGCGTCAGGCTTATTTGTTCAAGGACGGGAAATTGGTCTGGATGGACACGCACGCATCGACCGGCAAGCAAGCGAGCGACCTTCTCGCGGTCTTGGCGCAACAACCCTAGCGGGTTGCAGTACCAACATCGCAACCATCCAAAGAAACAGGGATTACTTAGAACATTGAACAGTTGGCACCGCTACTGGGGTATGGCTTCACTATGTTAACCGTTTCGCGGCTTTCAAAATCTTTCGGCGGCCGAATACTTTTCGAGGACGCTGCGCTCCAAGTGAACCGTGGGGAGCGAATCGCTTTGATCGGACCGAATGGTGCCGGCAAAACGACGCTTTTCTCAATTCTGTTGGGCTTGGACGAAGCCGACAGTGGTGAAGTGGCTCTGCAGCGTGGTTTAAAAGTCGGGTATCTTCCGCAGGAAAGCGCACCGGTCGACGACGAAACCGTGCTGGAGGTGGCGACGGCTTTGCTTCGCGATCCGGCCGCGAACAACCAGGACCAGTTGTCCAAGGAGGAATCATTCTCGTCCGATCACCAGCAGATCGAAGCGAAGGCCAAACGCATTCTCCGAGGTTTGGGCTTTCGGGAAACAGATTATGCTCGCCAGGCCAAGACGATGAGCGGTGGATGGATCATGAGAGCGCATCTCGGACGTCTGCTGGTGACCGAACCGGATTTGCTTCTTCTCGATGAGCCAACGAACCACCTCGATCTGGAATCGCTGGTTTGGCTACAGAATTATCTCAGCACCTATTCCGGGGCGATTCTCCTGATCTCGCACGACCGTTCGTTCCTGAATGCGGTGGCTGACCGAATGGTGGAAATCGATCAACGCAAACTGATATCCTACCGCGGCAACTACGACGAATATCTGACCCAGAAGGCTGCACGCCAGGAACAGCACCTGGCCGCCTATAAAAATCAACAAAGAGAAATCAGCCGGTTGCAGACTTTTATTGATCGGTTCGGCGCGAAAAATACCAAAGCATCTCAAGCGCAAAGCAAGCGCAAACAGATCGAACGGATGGATAAAATCGAAGCGCCGGACTCCGCTGGACGGCGGGTGGCTTTCCAGTTTCCGCAGCCGGAACGCAGTGGCCGAAAGGTACTCGAGCTAAAAGGGGTTGATCACGCTTACGGAGAAACCGTAGTTTACCAGAGCCTTGATTATACGGTCGAACGAAACCAACGCACCGTCCTGGTTGGCCCGAATGGTGCCGGCAAGTCAACGTTGTTGAAGCTTCTGGCCGGGGTCTTACCGATCCAGAGCGGATCGCGAGAACTTGGCCACAATGTTCAGGTTGGTTACTGTTCTCAACACCGTGTTGATACGCTGAACCTGGACCACACGGTTTTGCAAGAAGCGTCCGATTGCGGTCAGCAAGTTTCCGAGCAGGTCGTGCGGACGCTGCTTGGAGCATTCCTGTTTCGCGGTGACGAGGTCTTTAAACCGGTGAGTGTGCTCAGTGGCGGCGAAAAAAGCCGATTGGTATTAGCAAAACTGCTGCTTAATCCGCCCAACTTTCTGCTCATGGATGAACCGACGACGCATCTTGATATGCCAAGCATCGAAGCGCTCATTCAATCGCTTCAGCAGTACGAGGGAACCCTGGTCTTTATCAGTCATGATGTTTATTTCATCAAATCAATTGCCACCTCCGTTTTGCATGTTCGCGGCGGAGCGTTGACGCCCTACCCAGGGAATTACGATTACTACCTCGAAAAGACGGGTACCGAATCTGCCGTGGCAGGGCTGGTCGCCGAGGGGAAGTCGACTGAAACCGGGGCCGGTGCCGGATCTGCCCGCAAGGGCAGGGAACAAAAACGTTTGGAGGCAGACGCGCGCCAAAAACGTTCGGAAGTCAAGCAAGAGCTTCAACAGGAATTGAGGACCCTCGAGGAGAAAATTCTGAGGCTGGAACTTCGTCAAAAAGAGCTGACGAGCTTTCTAGAGCAACCCGACCGTTCCGAGAACTCCGTGCGGCCCGCGCAAGTTGGTAGAGAGTTAGCTTCAGTTACCCAGGAACTGAAGACGCTCTCTCTGCGGTGGGAACGCCTGGTTGACACAGTGCAAGAGGTCTGAGCTTACTGGGTCAACACCACAATCGATCTTGGTCCGACCAGATATTTCGAGCCGACGACCGTGACTTCGCTTCCGGGCGGAAGGATATCTTGCGGAGACTCGAAGCTTGTATCCACGATCCGCGACCACGGTTTCTGCAGACCGTCAAAGATGGTGAAGGTGAGTGGCTCAGAGTAAGCATTGATCATGACGTAAAGATCAAGATCCTGGTATGATTTGCCGCTGAGATAGTAGGCCAAACTCCGAGAGGGAAAGGACATGTCAGTGGCTGGGCCAACGCCGCGCCAGCGGATCTCTTCCCGCCAAAATTTGCTGCGGCAGATGGTAGGATGAGCCTTCCGAAAGGAGATCATGAGTTTAGCGAAACGGAAAATGTCGGAATGCTGGTGAAGTCGGTCCCAATTGAGCCAAGTTGTTTCGTTGTCTTGATTATAGGGGTTATTGTTCCCTCCCTGGGTATGTAAAAATTCGTCGCCGGCCGCGAACATCGGTATCCCGTTAGAGAGCATCAGCAGACAAAAGAAATTTTTGACCTGGCGTTTGCGCAAGGCCATGACTTCAGGTGTAACACCTTCATCCCCTTCGAATCCGCAATTCCAACTATAGTCATCTGACGGTCCGTCTGTGTTTTGGTGGCCGTTGGCCTGGTTTTTGCGCTCGTTATAAGAAACCAGATCGCAAAGCGTAAATCCGTCGTGGGCAATAATGTAGTTGATGCTGTAAAATGGACGACGCGCTTCTCCGATCCGGTCCGGAAAAAGATCGTCGCTCCCGTAAAGTCGTCGCATCACGGGCGGCACGAAGCCGGGATCGCCTCGGACAAAACGACGAATATCATCCCGAAACTTTCCGTTCCATTGGTGCCAAAACATGCCGGGGAAGCTGGTGCCTAGCTGATAAGCGCCGCCGGCATCCCACGGCTCAGCGATCAGGCGAGCCCTGCTCAACACTGGGTCGGTGCGTATCGCAGAGAGCAACGGCGGATCATCCCAATCGATCGAACCATCGTCGGATCGAGTCAGAATAGATGCCAGGTCGAAGCGAAAACCGTCCACATGCATTTCTGTGACCCAGTATCGAAGACTATCTAGAATGAGATTCCGGATAAACGGATCGGCACAGTTGAGGGTGTTACCGGTACCCGAATAGTTGGCATAAGGGTTCGCGGGATTCTGCGTGAGAAGATAGAAGCTGGCATTATCGATCCCTTTGAAAGAATAGGTGGGGCCCAAATGGTCCGCCTCCGCCGTGTGGTTGTAGACCACGTCGAGAACGACTTCGATTCCTGCCGCGTGGAGTGCTCTAACCATTTCTTTGAACTCGGTGTTGGCCTCCTCCGGCTTTGACGCATAGGTGAGGTGGGGCGAGAAGAAATTCAAAGTCATGTATCCCCAATAATTGCCCTCTTGAGGATCAAATTGATGAACCGGCATCAACTCAACGATGGTGACGCCCAGTTCTTTAAGATAGGGGATTTTCTCAATCAAGCCGGCGTAGGTCCCGCGGACCGACTCAGCGACCCCGCTCGAGCGGCTAGCGGTGAATCCTCTGACATGCACTTCGTAGATGATGGCGTCTGAAAAGTGCAGCGGAGATTTGTCCCCTTTCCAGTCAAAATTGGATGCGTGAAAACGAAAAATCCCGAGGGGCGCTTTTCCGGCATTCGATCCGGGGCGCTTGGCCGCCTCGCGACTAAACGTCGGCGGGAAGTAAACTCCTTTTGCGTAGGGGTCGAGTAACGACTTTTCTGGATCAAAAGCATACTGTGGGCTCCCCCCATAGTTCCTGGGACCATCAACACGATAAGCGTAGTGCACGGCGCCATGGAGATCGTTCTCTTTCAATCGGCAATGCCAGACGCGTTTGGTCTTGTGACTCAACGGCTTTAGCCAGACTTCGATCACCGGAGTGACAGAGTTTTTCTCGTTAAAAAGAAGAAGCGTTACCTCCAGTGCGTTTTTGGAGTAGAGGGCAAAATTGTAGGCTTTCTCTTCGGGGATATAGGTTACCCCAAGGGGCATGGGAGAACCTTCTAAAGAAGGCCAGTTAACTATTTTAGGTTCCCACTGGCCCTTGTTCATTATCAGCTTTGCGAACTCATCAGGTTTAACGTGAGACGGGCACACGGTCAACTGTGCAATGACCGTGCCTCTGCCCAAAAAAAACCCCCTTTTTTCTTAAACCAAATTTAAATCCAAAAGGTTTGATGACATCGTTCGGCATACCGATGGACCCTTGCAGATACAGATTCGGGTGGCAATCCGATTTGGAGATTCTCCGGGCGCAGATAGGTGAGGACAGATGGCACCATTTCTCGAGGTTGCTCGAGTTCTCCTGCACGAAGCCGGAGTGGATCGTCCTCGGTTTTGCCGCCGGAACGCTAGCGGCTTCGTTGGTTCTGGCCGCTCCCAGCGAGTTCAACCTTCCACTCGAGATCATCCGGGTGCACGGCGACCTTGATGAGAGGATTGATCCTTTTCGACTCTTCCAGATGGCGATCGAAAGGGCCAGGGCTCTCGGATCCGGCGAACTTTATTGCACCATTCCCGAAGATTCCAAAGACGCGGCTTTTATCTCTAAGATGCGTTTTCGCCGGTGGCGAAAGGTTGTCCGGTTCGAATTCGCAGGTCCATCCGATTCGGGAGCGTGGAGTTACCACTCCGCCGAAGCTGGCCGTTTTGCCAGGGCCGAGATAGTGGACCTGATCGAGAAGGCCTCGGAATGTTCCTCCGATTCGCAGATTGAATTCTATCGAAGACAGCTCGGCGGGACTGGAGACGCAGAATGGACTCTGCAGATGGTCGAGTCGACAATCTATGACCCGCGCTGGTGGCGAGTGGCTATTGGTCCGGACGGACAGATGCTCGGAATCATCTTATCGGCTCTGGTATTCGGGGAGTTGATGGTGGGGTTTTTAGGGGTTGTTCCACATTATCGTGGGCAAAGCGTTGCCTCGTTCTTGCTCGCAGAGTCCTGGTCGGTGATGAAGCTCCAAGGGCATTCTACTTTCTGCGCGGAAGCCGATGAACGAAATCTCGCGATGCACCGCGCGTTGACTAAAAGCCAATTCAGCCGTCAATGGACCAAGCAGGAATGGCGATTGGAGTTGTAATTCCCAGGGGTTGAAACCCTAAATTTTGTACGGATCCTGGAAGAACGGTGGAGACTGGAAGCCTATGCAGGTTTGGATACCTGGAGAGGTCACTTCGGGGTGATTTATGCCCCGAAGGGGTAGCCCAGGGTAAACCCTGGGCTAAGCTATTTTGGCCACTTCGGGCCACGGAGCATAGGCTTCCAGCCTGTGTTCTGTTCCCACGCTGAGCGATTTTCAGGGCAATCGATAACCCTGGCGTCGAATCGCCGCCAGGTACCCTTTATCTGAATGGTTCTTTCCGGCTCGGGCCGGATTGCGAACTCTCCTCGCTAGTCTGGACGCGCAACGTGTCCAGCGCAAAAGCGTATTCCATGGCCGTCTCTTTGAGCCGGTCAAACCGGCCACTATCTCCGCCGTGACCCGCGCCCATATAGGTTTTTAAGAGCAGGATTCGATTTTGATGCTTCAGCGTTCGTTGCTTGGCGACCCACTTTGCAGGTTCCCAATAGCTGACCCGCGGATCGTTTAACCCGGCCGTTACCAGCAAATTGGGATACTGTTTTTCCGCCACATTATCGTAGGGCGAATAGGACGCCATGTAATCGAAATACTTTGGATCTGTCGGGTTGCCCCACTCTTCGTATTCGGTCACCGTTAGGGGCAGGGTGGGGTCCGACATGGTGTTCAGCAAGTCGACGAATGGGACGGCGGCGATCACTGTTTGGAAGAGGTCCGGACGCATATTCATCACCGCACCCATCAACAGGCCGCCTGCGCTGCCACCGAGGATCGCCACCCTTTTCGGTGCCGCGTACCGTTGATCAATGAGGGATTGAGCACAGCAAATAAAGTCCGAAAAAGTATTCTTCTTCTTCAAAAGCTTACCGTCTTCGTACCATGTCCGGCCAAGTTCTCCGCCGCCGCGAATCTGAGCAACGGCGAAAACAAATCCACGATCGAGCAGGCTGATCGTTGTTGAGCTAAAATCCGCGTCCGAACATATCCCATACGCGCCATAGCCGGTGAGCAGCACCGGTGCAGTGCCATCCTTTTTGAAACCCTTCTTGTAAACCAAGGCAATCGGGATTTCGACGCCATCTTCAGCCTTGGCAAAGATGCGCTCCGAAGCGTAGTCGCTTTTCTGATACCCGCCGAGCACTGTCTTCTCCTTTCGAAGCTCTTTTTGGCGGGTGACCACATCGTAGTCGATGACTGAATCCGGGGTGATAAACGAACTATAATTAATCCTGATTACCTTGGTGTCGAAGACCGGATTGCGATCCAGCGAGACTTCGTAGGCAGACTCATCAAAGTTTATTTCGTGCGATTCTCCAGATTGGAGATTGTAGATCCGAAGTGCCGGCAACCCTTTCGATCGCTCAGAGATGACTAGATAATCCTTGAAAGCGTCCACGCCGTCAATTTTGACCTCCGGATCGTAAGGAATGAAGTCCTTCCAGTTCTCTTTGCCCGGAGAAGCAACGGGAGCCTCGACTATTTTAAAATTCTTGGCCTTTTCGTTGGTGTCGATAAAGAAACGGTCACCATGATTTTCGACGTGGTAGAGCAGGTCATTTTCGCGCGGACGGATCAGCGTCCATTCCGCATCAGGTTGACTGGCGTTCAGGAAACGAACTTCGCTGGAGAGTTCACTCTCGACGGAGACGAAGATAAGCCGCTGATCTCGTGATTTGGATATCTCGAGGAAAAAGCGGTCATCCTTCTCCTCATAGGCAGTTGGGTCCTGATCGACGCTTGTTCCCAAAACGTGTTTAAGCGCCTTGTACGGGCGATGAGCGTCATCGAGTTGGTCGTAGAAAAAGGTCTTGTTGTCATTGGCCCAGGCGAAAGACTCGCTGCAGTTCTTGATCTCATCAGGCAACAACGCACCGGTCTCGAGTGATTTGATCCGAAGGACGTAGGTTTCGTTGCCGCTGGTGTCCGTGGAGTAAGCGAGAAGCTTGTGGTCCCGACTGACCGCTAAGGTTCCAATCCTAAAATATTTCTGACCTTGAGCCAAGGCGTTCTCGTCCAGGAGTACCTCTTCTGGAGCGTCCAAACTCCCCTTTTTGCGGCAGTAGATCCCGTACTGTTTCCCTGTCTCTGTCCTGGAGTAGTAGTAAAAATCGTCAATCTTTTCGGGGACGGAAATGTCGCTCTCCTTGATTCGGCCGCGCATTTCACGATAGAGGGTTGCCTGCAGTTTCTCGAGGTGTTTCAGCGCGCTTTCGGTGTAACGATTTTCGGCTTCCAGATATTTAAGCACCTCCGGATTGTCTTTCTCCCGGAGCCAGAAAAAGGGATCATTCCGGGTGTGACCGACCTCGGTGATTTTATGGGGCTTTTCGGGTGCCTGCGGAGGATTTGTGCCGGCCAGAACCAGAGTCGGAACCAAAATCGAGCCGGCGACAATCGAGCGACTGAGAAACATAGGTGAGCAGTCCTCGAACGGCTTGAGCGAAAAAGCAAGCGTTCAGCGTTCAGCGGCTGGTGAGCGAACTCCTACCAGCAACGCCGCGGCTTGGGGTGAGAAAGGAAAGCATCGCACAGAGGTCACGGGGGGAAGGAGTTCAGGAGTTGCAGGAGTTCAGGAGTTACAGAATAAGTCGAGCATCGCACAGAGGTCACGGAGGACACAGAGGGGGATCGGAAGGGGGAGACTTTTACCGGGGACACCGCTGGCCTGGCTGCAGAATCACGCGAAGGGGGAAGAGCATCGCACAGAGGTCACGGAGGACACAGAGGGGGGATCGGAAGGGGAAGACTTTTACCTGGGACACCGCTGGCTTGGCTGCGCGAATCACGCGAAAGGGAAAGCATCGCACAGAGGTCACGGAGGACACAGAGGATCGGAGTTGGTGGGACGAAACTTCTGCCGCGGGTACTGTCGGCCTTGGTGCCAGAATCACGCGAAAAGAGGAAGGCAACCCACGAAGGGCACGGAGACAATGAACTAAACAGAAACAGTGTTACCGATGTCCTGACTCATAAGTGTTACCGATGTCCTGACCCATAAGTGTTACCGATGTCCTGACTGCGCCCTGCGCCGCCGAACGCCGAACGCTGAACTTTCGTTTGACGCCCATGGTTTCATCGCTATAGCCTTTCCACCTCCGCACTTGGTGAGGTGGCTGAGTGGTCGAAAGCGGCGCTTTGCTAAAGCGTTGTACCCCAAAAGGGTACCCAGGGTTCGAATCCCTGCCTCACCGGTGTTTTTTCCTCGGAAAGTTCTTGGATAAAGAGTCTACAAGGAAATGCGGGCATGCCGTTGTAAACCGTGCCAGGTTTGATCACCCCCCGGCCACGGGATCACGCATGGCAAACGAAGACCACCTTCCCAACCTGCGGCTTAAGAAAAAACGGTTGAATGCCATTTTACGTACGGTTGTTTTTTTAAGTTGGAGCTGCCTGTTTTCATCGGCTGGTCAGGTTGATCAGCAATCG
>DATHPI010000025.1:0-10628 GCA_035484035.1 Chthoniobacterales bacterium | reverse complement strand
TGGGCCGAGGTACTGGCTGATCCCACGCTCGCCAAACTCCCGCATCGCATTGAAACCGATCAGCATGGCCACATTCTTATGAGTCCGCCTCCTGCTCCGATCCATGGCCGGCGCCAAGCTCATATCTCGGGTCTGTTGCGCCAGTTTCTCCCTGGCGGGATCGCATTCTCCGAGTGTCCTCTTTCCACTGCCGGCGGGGTCAAAGCCATCGACGTGGCCTGGCTCGCCCCTGAGCGTTCCGAGGACATCAACCGTCTCACCCTCTTCGAGCGTGCACCAGAGATTTGTGTTGAGATTGTTTCCCCTTCCAATTCGCGCTCCGAAATCACCGAAAAACGCGCTTTGTACTTCGACGCCGGCGCCGTCGAGGTCTGGGTTTGCAATCTAGACGGCTCCATTTCTTTTTTTGTGGCTCTTCACAATCAACTACGTGCTTCTTCCATTTGTCCGGCATTTCCAGGCAGCGTCCCGTGATTTCCCGCTAGGCGTCTCTCCGACGGCTGCGACTGTCAACAGCATTTCAATCCACGCAGCGCCTTGGAGGCGCTGCAGCCTAAACCGTAACTCCAGTCGATCCCTTTCCGGATTATTTGGTCCACTCTATCTCCTTCGTTTGAGTCGCAGCCTGGCGCGCGATATAGCCTCTCGCTTTGCACAGGACAGTCACGGCATCCATTTCTAGCGCATCGGAGCGCACCAGGAGCCACCGGTCGACTAGGCGCGATAATGCTTCAACGAAGGCCGACGCCGGCTGCGCTTCCTCAGACCCAATCTCGCGCCAGATCGCGGCGTCGAGCAGCTCGACGTTCGTAAGCGGCAGCGCATCTACGTTCTCCTCATTCATCTACTCCCCCTTGCCTTGCGCTCAAACGGCGGAAGAGCTCCCGAGGCAGAACCTGCCAGGTGCGCGCCAGGACCAATTGCAAGCGGTCGCGCGATTGGCAGCGACCGTTACCACGTTGTCGCGTACACCCATGATGCAACCTTCTCGGCCTGCTTCGACCCCATCCACATCATCTACTAGCACGACTGGCTCTCCTACTTTCACTCTGGGGGGAATCCTTTGCTCTAAACCTTCTTCTCCCATTCTGGCGGGTCTGTCGGAGGCGGATACCCGCGTTGCTCATCGGGTGTCATGGGCCGCGTCAGCGGTTCTTCCGACTCTTCTTGTCTCTCAGGCGCACTGGCTGATGCAGAGCCGGCGGAAGTACTTGCGCCGCCGGGGGAGACAGCCTGGCGCGAAAATGCGCTTGCAAGTCTGTTGCCGCTGGCAGGATTCGTAGGACCTCTATCCGCCCCTCCCCCTGTGATTCCACCTCCTAAGCTAGAGCCGGTAGGGCCGGTCATAGTCGAACCGCTCGTCACCCCTGCGTGTGGAGCAACGCTCCCATCATTGCCGCTGCCGGCCGCGATCGCAGCCTCAGCCGCTTGAATGCGGTCCATCAAGAGTTTATACGATGCCGTACCGCCTTCGCTGACGGCCCCTGCGCCGGATTGTACTCGTGCACAGCCACGGGCCATTCGTCTGGGGACCAAGTGGAAAAGGAGTTTAAAACAAAAGAATAAAACGCTATGAGTGAGAGTTAAGTAGAGATTAAGAAATTAGTGAAAACCTACGTAGATGGTCGGGGACGCCCGATATTCACAGCGGCCAAGAATATAAGTTTGCACATCGAGAACGGTGGGTTCATGGTGCTTGTTGGACCTTCCGGATGCGGAAAGTCGACTACGCTGCGGATGGTCGCCGGTCTCGAAAAGATCACGAGCGGGACAATTGCTTTTCCAGGGGTCGCTTGAATCTTTGTTGCCTCCAAAAGAATAAAATAGGTAAAAGAATACGCAATGGACAAGCCAATCCCAAAGGCGCCCCATAATTTCGTCGGAATTTGCAATAAGCGGCAAAAAGAATAGGGCCGTTGTCGCTATGTCGGAGAGATTCCTACCTCAGCAAATGCGCGCAAGAGCTGAGTTCTCGCTTCAGGTACGCTGCGGCAATCAGGATCGCAAACGACTTCGACCTTCATTTTATATTGCTCTCTTTTTCCAAGAACTCCAATATAGGACAGTCGTCGAGCGAAGCGCGTACCTGACACGCCGCGAATAATTCGCTGAGTGCCTGTTTCATTTTCGTCAGCATGGCAATTTTTCCCTCAATGTTCGCGATCTTCGCTTGGGTTTTTTCGCAAACATCCTCGCAGGGGGCAGAAGAGGTTCTCCTGAGTTCCAGGAGCTCCTTAATTTCCCTCAGCGAAAATCCAAGCTCCTTAGCGCGCTTGATAAATCGGATTCTGCCAAGAACGTGTTCAGGATAAAGCCGGTAACCTGACTCTTTTCGTATCGGCGTCGTCAGCAACCCTTGGCGCTCATAAAATCGGATCGTTTCCACACCTACGCCTGCCTGCCGGGCTACCTTTCCAATGAATAGAAAGGCAGATTCTGCACGACCATGGTTCATGCCGTGGAGTCTAAACCCTATACCCTACTACAGAGTCAAGATATGATTCTCGTTAGAGTAACTTACGGTTACCCAGCTCTTCTGGTAAATCATCCGGATATCATTTCGCCTTCTAGGCTACATCGTTCAAAATATCGGGTCGACCAACTGGTTCTAATTTATCGCGCTGGTCATTCGACATCCGCATCACCAACGAGTCACCCGATCAAAACGGGGGTGGTGAGCAGCGATCCCAACCTTGCAATCAGGATTGGTATTGCTCGTCGGTGACGTCCTTCCCATTTGGGTGGCGGCTGAGTGTACCGGAAGGTTGCATGCTCTTTTATTCTCGAAAGAAACAGCTTCAAACGGCAGAATCCTTCGCCCCGCGTAACCGACGGACAGTCGATCTTCGGCGTGAAACCGCGAGCAGGATTTTATAGCAAATGACCAAAATCACTCCAATAAGGCATAGCTCCTCTACCTAAACGATCCTCCATGCCCTGGCGCTATCCTGTTCGTGGTCGCAAGGGCGCTCGTCCATAACCGGAGGTCGGTCACGACACCAAATTGGCGGATCCACATCATAAAGATCGAGAGCGCGTTCCGCATCGGTCGGGAATGTACCGAGGGCCGTACTTTTCGCAAGATCGAGGGCAACTACCTCCTCTAGACCCTCGTTTATCACTTTGGATTTGCGGGTAACGAGACCTTTCGGCACCTCAATGACCACTTCTCGCTCGTCAGTAAAGGTATGTCCGATTTTTGGAATAAACCTCAGTTGAAGGTAGAAAAATTGGTCACTCATGTCGTTTTGGAAATCCTTCGCGAAGGCAAAAGCGCCCCCGTTGTTTAAGACGACGTAGGACGGCAAACGTTTAGCCACGAGAAATACCAATATTTCCTCTTTTAGCTTCGCCTCAACGATTAAACCCCGACGTGCTCCGTATCACCTCAGAATCGGAGGCAGTGGTGAGAGTCACGAAGGGCAGAAGCCACGTCTGTCCCTCGCACGATCTCATGCACCGCCCAACCAGCCATCACGACTTACCTCCTTCTCGATTGGATGCCGATAGAAGCTAAAGCTGGCGACAAGGTCGAGAGCGTTCGCCAAGGTGGTCATTAGCCGCAGGACATCTTCCAGGTCAAGGCATGATCTCTCTCTTAACAGGTCTGCCATAGAGCGACCTCTGGAACGCTCGGTAATGACAAAAGGGCCAGATTTGTCGATGATCACATCGAGAATATTCAAAAAGCTGGGATCCCATAGTAAAGCGAGTTGCTGGACTTTCTGGCGCCAAGTTTCACCGGCGCCTCGGGATGCCAGGAACACCCGTCGGGCTGTTAAGGTTTGATCCTTTTGATCCAACGCAAGGTCATGTGCCTTAAAGCTGTCCAGGATTGTTGCCCGTACTTAATACTCTTTACCCTGTACCATGGTACGGAGTTCGCCAGCGAACGCCCGTCTTATCAACGATTGATCCTCCGGCCGACTGCACAGTTTCATTAAGTCATGCTCAACGCATCACATTTCCACAGCAGTCGTATTGAGAGGCCGCAATCTTCCAGCCATGGTTAAACCTTTGGAGATTCATTGTGGTGTTCCCCACTACCTTCTGTCGGGAACCTGGGAAGGAGACCGACCACCACGTAAGGGCAAACGCAAAATAGGACTTCAGCAACTTGACCTGGATGCGGGAGGGCTGAATAAACAACCTGGCTTGGGTAGCGGGATACGCGTGAATGTAGGAATTATGAAGTTGTTATCACCCGTTATATTTCTCAGAATCGACGACGACCAAAATTAGGGAGAGTTCCAGTACACAATCATATGACTCTCGATGTCGTGCACATTCCAGCATTCTAAACAAAAGCTCGCAGACGCAGAATGCATTCTATGGTAAAGCAATATTGCAGTTTGTTGTCGTGCGAGTTCAAGACCCAAGCCCAATCAACATTGGCTGGTTACTTCTAAGAAAACGGAGACTGGTCAACGATTTCATGCCGTTATCCTTTCAGATGGACAAATTGCTGAGTGCCTGTTTCATTTGCGTGAGCATGGCCATTTTTCAATTTTCCCTCAATGTTAGCGATTTCGCTTGGGCTTTTCGCAGACATCCTCGCAGGTGCGGACGCCCCAGGATTTGTTGAGTGGGTTGCCGGAGGCAGCACCTCCTTAACCACTATGCCTCAGTCTTCAAGCCAGAACGACAACTAACCACGAATAAATTGGGACCTTGAGTTGCCATGAAAAAAAAGCCTTCCGATCCGAAAGACAGACTTACCATCTCTGTTCCTCGCGGCCTGCTTGCCGTTCTTTGCCCTATCGCTCTACAGCTTGATCTAGAATACTCTCAGATCCTTATGGTGGGTTTAGACGCATATGTCCGCGATAATCGCCACAAGATCAGCCCAGAACTCTACGAGGAGTACAAACGGCTGCGTAACTCTTTGTGACGAGTATTCCCGTCCTCGCAGCACTTAGCTAGAGCGAAATACTTTCACCCCAATCCCGCGAAACAATAGGAGAATCTAACGCACTACAACCTTCGAGTGCGTCCGCCGAGTCCGGCTCTAATCAACATAAAGAGGAGCAACGTTTGGTTAGGGGTACAGAAGAGAGCCCCAACGATCAGTTGCAGCCTCTCCAGGTCGATGGCCTTTAACATTGGAACTTTCTCAAGTCCAAACTCCCTATTTAGGATCGAGCTTAGTCGACAACCCTTTTGATGCCATGGTTCTTGGGCTTCATCGCTTCATCCTTCCCGGCCGCGACGGCCTCAGCGTTTCGCGCTAGGAATCATGAAGTTGTTGCCACCCATTATATTCCTCAGAATCGACGACAATCAACAATTCGGGAGAGTTCGAGTAAATATCCATATGACCCTAGATGTCGTGCGCATTCCAGCATTCTGAGCAAGAGCTCGTGGACCTCCTGGGTATCAGGCGCGGAAGTGATAGAAGCCGCATGCGACGAATCTACCTGCCAACCACCTTAACGCCATTCGATCTGAGGCGTCTCGTCTAAAGCCAGCCCCACAAGAAATCTTCGGCGCGCCGGAGGTGCTTGATCGTTGCAAAAACTTTAATCGCGGTCTTCGTCGTAACGGTAGTAATGACCGTCTTTCCAGTAGCCGTCGTGATGGTGATGTCCTCCGCCCCGATACCACTGACCGTCTCGCCATACGTAACCGTGGTGCTCGTACCATTCCCGGTCGTGTCCGCCCGGTTCGCCTCGATACCACTGACCGTCTCGCCATACGTAGCCGTGGTGCTCATACCATTCGCGGTCGTGTCCGCCGGGTACGGTAACGATGATTTGCTGCCCTAGTGCGCCGGAGGCCGCGAAGACAGCTAGTAGGGAAGCCAGAATTAGTCTTTTCATAATATTTATATATTCGCGTGCGACTTGCAATCCGGTTTTCGTCGTTTTGCGCACGCATCTATAGGCCTGCAAAGCAAATATTTGATTCGCCTATACGCCTGGGCGAAACGTTACGCCAACAGAAACTCAGCGCCGTTTGCGACCGCACCTCCGACCAATTTCAAAATAGCCAAGATGCTTTTTTGCTTATGGGCCACTTTTTTTCGGCGCAGCGTGCGTAAATCAGCCTCATCAAACATCTTGACTCTTTAGTCCGGTACAGGGTTTAGGCTCCACCACATGAACCGTGGTCGTGCCGAGTAAACTCGGAGTCGGGCGGCATTTTCGAAGCTGAACGGCGGGGTGTGTAGAAAGCCACCTACGCTGCGGCAACAAGTAATTAGGCGGGTGGCGCTTTCGACTGTTTTCCCACGGCCAGTATACGAGAGCCGATCATTCCGAACGATTGCATCTTCTCGTTTTTCCAAAAGGCTGTGTCTTTTTCCCAAGTCGTAAAAAAGTTCGAATGAACACCGAGTTAATCATTCTTGACTCTGTAGTGATGTACATGGTTTAAACTCATGGAATGAATCATGTCGAAGCTGTGCGAGGTCATGCCGAGAAAGGCGTCTATGAGCTTAGCGCCGACACATCACGACAACTGCTGTGACTTGCAAAGCAGAATCAAAGAGGGTGTCAATCCAACAAAGAGAAGACTAATTTGAAAAGAGATAACTCGTGATAGCACTTCGCAGAGAGGAAATCGGCGTGCTCGTCATGGAACTCTCTGAGAATTTTTGGCCCGAGGACCTTGAGTTAGCCGTTCTGGCGGTGCATGATATTGCGCGAGCGCGACAGAATTCACTTTTGTTGCTTGTTGTATTAGACAGTGATTTCGACACGCCACTCTGGGATTTTCTCCCTCAAATATTACAGCCGGGAATTTTGGCCGAGAATCGTCCTTGCCGAGTGGCAGTACTGGCACCCAATCCGACAAAGTCGGAAAACCATTTAGATTGTGAAGTAGAAATGCGTTTCTTTGAGCCCCATCAGGAATATGAAGCCAGAGCGTGACTTTTGTCATTCGCGACTCCTCATGGCTTGCCTCCGATTCTTGGGTAGCCCGAGCGCATTACCCTAGATCGGCCGGTTTCTGGGAAACATACTCAGACATTCGCTTTTTCGCTTCTAGCCCAATGCGCAAGCTAGGATAAAAATCGAGAGACAAAAGCGGCGGTAAAGGCAAAATTCTTGTAATATGAGACCTGCAATACGCAGGCATCTGATACGGAACTTGTAGATGAAAAGATCTATCCATTGTGTCCTTCACAGAAGGCGGGAACCGCTCTCCCGGAATACGAGCAAATTGACCGGGAAGCCTAGCAAGACCAAGGGAAACGTGAAAGATGGCACACGTTCGAATCACCTCGAGAAGGCAGAAAGGCCGCAATTTTAGAGTTCCTTTGAACCATCGCTGATCCGAGCGATGATCCGGAAGCGGGCGAAAGCAGCGGGCTTTCTCACACCCGTGGGATGTCACTCCTGGCGAGCAACCGGCATCACCCGTTACCTAGAAAACGACGGCCGGCTGTAGCACGCCCAGCAGCTGGCTGGCCATGAGTCTCCCCGAACGACCAAGCTCTACGACCGGACAAAGGACCAAATTACGCTGAGGTAGGGGGAGCGAATGCGGCTGTGACGTTTACTCGTTTACTTGGCTCTCAGAGGTTTTGTTGTTTTGTTATGCTCCCGAACCGGAAGCAACCAGCGCGCTCAACGCCACCATCAGCGCGTCCACAGCGACCAATCCGATCGTGATGGCGGGAAATAGTCCCGGCGTTTCGTAAACCGGAGACTGCTACATCCCCATCCTTTAGAACTCTTGCGCCATAATGTGCTTGTGGATAGATCTTGTCCCACCTCACTACAACCCGCAGTTCCAGATAAGGAGCATTCAAGTTGAAAGTCGTTCTCTACGTCTATACGGAGCCACAGGTAAGGCAGGTAGCGTCATTCTCAAGGAACTGGTCGATCGCCTCACGTCGTCATCGCTGCAGCCCGCACTCCAGAAAAGGTGCGAAAGGTCAAGAACGTCACCGCAGTCCAGGACGACCTCAGCGATCCGGCAAAGACCGCCAGCGTCGTCAAGACTGGGGACGCCGTCATCTCGGCCTATGGGCCGCCACCAGTCACGCCATCGGCCTTATGGATCGCCTCGTCAAAGCTATCGAGGAGGCCAGAGGACCCCGACTCATCGTTGTCGGCGGAGCGGGCAGCCTCTTCGTCGCACCGGGAGTCACGCTGCGCGCGTCCGGACGCCTTCCCAAAGGAATGGATCCCCATCCTTCCTGCGCTAATTCGCGAAGATCCCGGCGGATCGTGTCCTCCGAGAGGTCTAATTCTTGGCTGACGGATTTAGCAACGACCTGCCCTTCGGCCCGCAGCTTGTCGACGTTCGGTGAAAATTCGCCGCTGGCAACCGGCATTCCGGCAACGCCGGCGACCCAGATGCGACCGGAGCTTCACCTGCGTCCCATGCCGGCAGCCCGCCTTGCCAACGCTGACGTAACAGTCTCGGAACGATTCGGGCATTCCCGTGAGCTTCCATAATCCAACCCTGGTCGGTGTTGAACACGCAGCGAAGCGTCGCGGACCTTCTTGATTTCAAATGCCGTCGACACTGGCAAATTCGTCTGCGAGGTACTGCTCAGCCGGAGTCAGATCGAATTGGTCAAGCAGGAAGAATTTCCGAGCGTGGCCTTGTTTTACCTCGCCGATCAAAAGCGGATCCAAAGCGCGCGGTCTCGGATCGGGGAGGAGCGAGCTTTTCCACCGGTGTTGCTGGTCGACTATGAGGTAGAGATGGTCGAAGTAGTTTTTAGCGATGTGCGCCCTTTGGCGGGTTTCATTGGGAAGGATGCCGTCAAATTCCGCGGTCATTATCAGTTTCTTCCAAGGCAAGAGCCGATTCAGCACGGAGAGGCAAAACACGTAGGTCAGGGAAGAGCCGACAAGCCATCCTCCGATCAGGATTCCGGCTTCAAAAAGGGCGGGAAAAGTGCCCAATCCGGAAAAAAAATAAGCCAACACTGGAGCAATTCCCAGGATTAAAGAGATGCGACCGGCAGCCCGTTCACCGCTGTCTCTCGCTTTGTTAATCTCCCGCACCGATGTCTGGGTCTTCTGAAGTGGAATATATGAAGGAAGACTTTTGGGCTCGGCTGTTGGGGCAATCGAGTCCGTCGTGATTTCGAATGAAAGTTGATGATTCCCTTCAAGATTGAACACCACAAAAACCGGAAGCTCCAAATCAGTCGCTTCATCTCGATAGGTCTGGTGAAGACCGTAAGGACTGAACTCTTGAAGTTGAAGGAACGTTTTTGGCGCGCTCGCAAGAATGCTCCTCCCTTGGTCGCATTCTTTCTCCAACGGAAAGAGGAAGTTTACCCCTTTGGTAGCGGCGACGCCAGGCCGACAATGATTTTGTCGAAGCTGGTTTAGGTTCTGGTTCATTGGATTTTTTTGAATGTGCTCTTCCTCTGCTAAAGGGTACCGCTGTCGGAAGGCTTCAAGGAGCGAAAGAACAGTTTGACTTCGGTTCGTCGCCGAAGCCCTGGGAGGACGCACTGTTCATCTATTTTATGTGGGCGCTGCCTCCATCGCACCGGATGGCGCCTGAATCTGTAGCAATCTTAAACAAGATGTTTCGCCCAACGAAAGGGAGTATTATTGAGGCTGGCACAATTTAAATTAAAGGAGTGACCTCACATGACCATCGCACAAATCGAAGACGAGATTCGGAGGCTGAGGCCGAGCGAAAGAATCGAACTCTACAGATGGCTCGATTACATGGTGGTGGCTGATTGCGCCGTGGACACTAGTTTCTGTTCCAGATTAGGGGTGGACCGATCACTTGAGACCCGTCACGCAATCGTCTCCCAAATTTGCGGAATTACAGCCAGGACCCTCCGAGTGGGAGCTCTGTGACGCAAGGCTTCCAGGTGATCTAATGATATAAAAGCGGTGAGTTTCTCGAAAATGCTGTTAGCGGTGGCGGTCCAACGAAATGGTTTAGGCTCATTATTGTGCTCAACGATGTAGGCTTCGATCGCCTCAATGAGGTGCTTGACCGGCCTGAAGCATGCAGCTTTCGGAGCACCTCGGTGATGTCTTCTACCTCATCCCAGACATCGAGGCTCACGAAGATGGGAGCGAGTTGTTGAGTCGCCATGGCAATACAATCGCTGGGTCGGGCATCGATCTCGATGATCTTCTTCTGTTGCGTTTCGTTCTCCGCGTTCAAGACAAGTCTCGCAAAATAGGTGCCGTCCTTCAGGTCGTTGACGACTACCCTATCGATCTTCGCTCCGAGCGCTCGCAATACGTGTGCTAACAGATCATGGGTCAGGGGTCGCTCCTTTTGCGTGCCTTGCATAAACATCGTGATCGCCGCCCCAACGCTCTGATCGATGAACATCACGAAAACCTTGTCCTCGTTGCCAAGGAAAACCGCGCAGCCCTCGCTCACCGCGCCAACGGCGCGGACCTGCACTTCAACAACGGGTTTACTCATATTCCAAATCTCCTCACTCGCCTTCCAAGATCCGAATCGCTTTTGAGCTGTGACGGGCTAAATTCCAACAAAAGTACGAAAACCGACACAGAAATCACGCGGTGAGCTTGATCCCCGGACGATTTCTGCTGGTTCGATTTGAGCAATCTCCTATATCCGCTGATTCTGCTGGCGGGAACTGAGCCGCTGCTTGAGGGGGCGCATCTCGGTAGGTATACAGGTGCCGAGCGATCGGCCGGTGCTAGAGTTGTTACACG
>DATHPI010000024.1:0-4622 GCA_035484035.1 Chthoniobacterales bacterium | reverse complement strand
CAATCCCGATCCACGTGGTGCATCTGGTAAAGGTCGATGTGGTCGGTCTGGAGCCGTTTCAGGCTGCCCTCGCAATGCTTGCGGATTTTGTACGCAGAAAGACTGCGTCTGTCGGTGTTGGGCTCGGCAAGGTTGGACTTGCGTCGGACGGGATTAAAGACCTTGGTGGCTAGGACCACCGCATCCCGGCGGCCGCCACCCTGGCCAAACCAGTGCCCCAAAATCTCCTCGGTGTCGCCCTGCTCCCCACCCCAGCCGTAGACGTCGGCGGTGTCGAAGAAGTTGATGCCGAGCTCCAGCGCCCGGTCCATGATCTTGAAACTTTCCTCCTGAGTGGTGTGCCAGCCGAAGTTCATGGTGCCCAGACAAATGTTGCTGACCAGAACTCCGTGTTTTCCTAAGCGTTTATGTTCAATTGCCATGTTCAACGACCCTTCTTGTCTTCAAGGCATGGATGCTCCCCGGGCTGCGGCAAAAAGAGAGTACCACTCGTCGCGGCTCAGAGAAACGGAAAGCGATTTGACGCAGGACCGCAACCGGTCCGGACGCGTTGTTCCCAACACGGGCTGAATCTTTGCCGGGTGTTTAAGCAGCCACGCCAGTAGGATGGCCTCGGGCGTAGTTTCGTGAGCCCGGGCATATTCCTGCACCAGCGCGCCTGTCTTCCGAATATTTTCGGGTTTACCATCCAGGTTCCCGGTCAAGGCACCTTGGGCCAGGGGACTCCAGGCCTGGAGCAGAACAGACTTCATCCGGCAATACTCCATCGTTCCCTCCCAACCGTCGGGGTAGCGGGGCGAACTCTGGTTGAACGAAACACTCAGCTCGACGAAGCCATGATGCAGAACACTCATTTCCACCTGGTTGGCCACTAGAGGTTCCGGCAAAAAGGATTGGATATATTCCATTTGAAATCGCCCTTGGTTAGAAACGCCGAAATAGCGCACCTTGCCCGCAAGGCGGAGTTTCTGGAAGGCTTCAGCGATTTCCTCTCCTTCCCAAAGAGGATCCGGACGATGCAGCAAGAGGATCTCCAAATGGTCGGTGCCTAGACGGGCCAGGGACGCATCGACGCTTTCCAGGATATGATCGCGGCTGAAATCGAAGCGTTGTGGCGTTCCGACCGGATCATCCGCCCAGCGGATCCCGCATTTTGACTGGATGACAATTTTATCCCTCAAGGATGGTCTTTCCTTCAGCACCCGGCCGAAAATTTCTTCAGCTCTTCCGCGACCGTAAATATTGGCATGATCGAAAAAATTGGCGCCGATCTCCTCAGCCGTATCAAGGAACTCGCGAGCCTGGCGCTCATGGTCTTTCGTCAATTGGACATTTGCTTCCCAACCGCCACCAAGGCCCATACAGCCCAAGGCAAGGCGGGACACCTCCAGGTCGGTGTGAGGAATTTTGATCGTTTCCATAGCTGATTTCTCCATAAAATTTTAGTTCGCGAGGCGTAACCCCGGGGACGCTTCACCATCCAGAGTTATCAAAATCTCGTCGGGCGTCTTCGAGGCGCTTTGACCAGCGTGATCGGGAAGGTTGCGCAAGGCGAGGTTTCCAATATTTCGGGGGGCGATGATGGGTGCGGTTACAATTGGTGATGCCCACACCCACGGCAATAGTTGATTCCAGCCATTTATTTCGTAGACCAAATCAATTTCGGCCAGAGATTTTTTCAATTAAATCGGCGCAGCACCCGGGTAAGGTGAAGCTCCGCCGGAACCCGGGGCTTTCGCCAGGACCCCTACCCTCTTCGAGTGCAGGCAGGCTCAGATCTTTTTATGGTCGGGCTTCCAAGATCATATTGAACGGAGTTTCCGCAGCCCGGCGAAATCGCGTAAACCCGGCCTTCGAGAGAACCTCTCGCAGGCGCCGCTCACCAGCCTGCGCTCCCAGAGCGAGACCGACTTCCTGGCTCAGCGACGCAGGAGTGCAAATCATCGTCGAGAATCCGTAATACGCTCTGCCAACCGGATTCAAATTTTCAGAGAGCGAATCTCCCGCCATTGGCTCCACGATCATGAAGGTGCCGTCGGGGTGAAGGGACTGCCTGACGTAGGAAGCCGCACCCACCGGATCGCCCATATCATGCAGGGCATCGAACACGGTCACGAACCCATAGTCGCGACCCGGGAACTCTTTCGCCGCAGCGACGCGGAAATCAACGTTGGTGATTTTCTGCTCCTTAGCGTGGCGATTCGCTGCGTCAATCGAAGCCGAGTGCGCATCAAATCCGTAGAATACAGACTTAGGGAACGCTTTCGCCATGATCAGGGTGGAAATCCCATGACCGCATCCGATGTCCGCGACACGCGTTCCAGCGCTCAACTTTTCCCCTACGCCCTCTAGTGCGGGTATCCAATTGGCGCTGATATTGGCCTCGTAACCCGGCCGAAAAAACCTCTCCGTGCCGCAAAAAAGGCAATTGTGATGCTCCCCCCAAGGGAGACCTCGTCCGGTCCGGAAACTCTCGGCAATCAACGGCTCGTCGTGGTAGAGGGACGATACGCCATAGAACCCTCCAGTCATCGCCGCAGGGTTGTTCGGATCAGCAAACACCGCAGCCTGTTCAGCAGTCAGGTAAAACGTTTCGTTTACCGCGTCATAGGTGACATAGCCCGATGCAGCCTGTGCACTTAACCATTCGCGCAGCTGTCGCTCATGGAGGCTAGTCTTCTGGGCCAGCTCCTGCGAGGTTGCCGGGCCGAGGTCAGCCATTGCCTCATAAATTCCAAGACCGTCGCCAAGCACAATCAGTGCTCCACTGACAGCCGCACCAAGATCTCCGACCATTTGCCCAAGAAGCCGATCCAGGGCATCGGGGTCCAACGAAGTTTTGCCAGCGCCAGCCGGCGCTCCATTTCCAGTTGTTGTTTCCATTTTCGTTCTCTTTCGTTGAGATAGGCCGGCCTAACACCCAAAACCTTCCAGGAACCGCTCTGAACAATAACCTCTAGAGCACGAGCCACCGCCGGGGCCAAAGACAAAGTTCCAGCTCGGTGCTCTTGCGGCTACACTCTGCCGAGTGTTGCCGAAAAACACTTGCCGCGGGGAATGGATATGGACGACTTAACGTCAGAATAGTGCAAACTGCAATCCTAGCGCAAGGCAAAATACCTTCGATGGGGTCGAACCCCTGAGCTTTATACACAATTTGCCGGAGGGAAGTCCGCCGCGTCCGATCTTCCTCACGGCCGCATTTGCTGACCCACGGCCATCATCGTTGCACCCGAGCGCCGCTCAACGGTGCGACGGAACACAGGCTGGAAGCCTATGCTATGCTATGCTACATTAGCGCCGTAGCGTCGTCACTCCAGGTGCACGGCGATAGCTCCCGGGATACCTCTGGGAGGTCGCTCGACAGTCCAGAAGGCCAATGTAGCATAAGGGCACTTCGTGCCTGGCTACTATCAGCACGTCCCTCCGGGACAAAAACCATCCGCCCATCGAAGCGCCTCGCATTATCCTAGCGCTCATGGGGTCCGACCACCGGGGCCAACCTAAGCACCACTCAGCGTTGCTGATCCTTGGCCCGTGGCAGAATACGCCGCAGGTATTCCCGGTTGGTCGCACTGACACTCAGGCCGTCGCCTCCATAATGCTCCACATAAAAGGGAGCCCGATAACCCGCTTCGATCGCCATTCGCACCGCCTGGCGATAATTGATGACCCCGAACTCGAGGGGTGCGGGCGCGCTAACGACCTGGCCCGTCGAGGCGTCCTCGGAACGGTAATAGTTTTTTATGTGCCAGTATTTGGCGTAGGGCAGGGTTTTCGCGGCCATGACTTCCCAGCGCTCTACGGGCCGGAGCAACCGCTGCAAGTTTCCCCAGTCGGGATTCAGCCCAACCCGCGGGTGATTAATGTCCTGCACCATCGCCACCGCACTATCCGCAGATCCCAGGTAGGTGTCCTCGTACATTTCGAGCGCAATGTCCACCCCCACCGCCTCAGCGTGCCTGCCCAGTTCCTGTAACCGGCTGACGGCGAGCTTCCACACCGCAGGATCATCCGGGTTCTTGGGACCCGGGACTGTCCAAAACCAGAGCGCCTCCTTTTGGGCGGGCGTCAAAGCCTGTAAAAAGCCGAACGAAACCACCGTGGCGCCAATCCGTGCTGCCGTATCCAGGACTCGATGACTGTAGGCGAGGTATTCTTCACCGTGATCCGGATCAATAACGCTCCGGCGAGCCGTGGTGACGGCAGGAATCGAGAGCCCAACCTGCTTCACCGTCTTCAGGAACTCTTCCAGACGTGGTTCCGAAAGGTCCGCAATTCGCAACCACGAATCTGTTGGATCAAAATGGATGAAACCCGCATCTGCGACTTCTTGTAAAGAAACGGCCCACTCGTCTGCTCCCTGATCCTGGACTAGCTCACCCTTCGGGGTAACGGCCTGAAACTGCAGCATCGCGGCCGCAATCGGCCAGTCTAGATTGCTATAAGGCATGAGGACAGACTTTGACGGATGCTTCCATTCAGTCAAGAATGAAGTTGAATGGGGTGGTGTGCCTAACTATGCTACATCTTAAATACAGGTTGTTAGTGCGTTCGATTCGGCACCCATAATCTGCTTATTCATCGCCCGAAGTGACCAAGATAACTTAGCCCAGAGTTTA
>DATHPI010000023.1:0-4114 GCA_035484035.1 Chthoniobacterales bacterium | reverse complement strand
TTTTCGGGGTTGAAAACGGTGATGCCCATCGGCTCACGGCGGAAGCCATCGTCGATACCAAGGTTCTCCTTGCTAAGCGCACACGAATATTCGGTGAGTTTTCGGAGGAGAGCCTCGCAGGCACTACGGAAGTCCTAAACTTGCTTACGAGAAGTTTGCAGCACGCAGAAAATCATCTTTTACTTTTGGGTCGCCAGACATCGGTCGAAAAAGTCGCAGCATTTCTGATCGAAATGGACCGGCGACTGCAATCGCCGGGGGAAATTGTCCTTCCGATGAACCGCCGCGATATTGCAGACTACCTTGGTCTGACCATTGAGAGTGTATCGCGCGCCTTGTCAATCTTGCGGAGTGAAGGCTTGCTAAGCTTCCGAGGATATGCGCACCGAGGGATCGTGTTGCACCAGAGGACTAGACTGGCTCAGTTGGCCATTTCATCGGAAAAGCTGCCGTGCGGCAATTACTTGCCGCCCAGCAGGATGGCGCCTAGATGCTCATGATGAAACTTGGGCTGGTTGTCGCCACTCTCTTTCTTTGTTTCGTGCTCGCGGAGAGACGCAAATCCTAGCGGCTTCCCGTCGCCCCGTTCGGCGGAATCATAGGGCATGTCCACCCGTCCGCAAAAGATCACCTTCGCTGAAATGCGCTCGTCAGGCGTACGCGGGCTGTTGATCTATTGCGCCGACTACAGGTGCAGCCACCAGCTCGCGATCAGCGGCGATCGATGGTCTGATGATCTTCGGCTATCTGATCTTGAGCCGAAGTTTATTTGCTCAGCTTGCGGCAAGCGTGGTGCCGACGTGCGGCCTGATTTTGACTGGGACAAGCCGGGAGTTTTAACCAGGGCCTATTGAGGACGGCAGCTATCGCTGAAGCGTGTAGAACATGCCGTTACGGCGACTGGCGTTAGTGCATTACGGAATCAGGCAGCCTTGATCTGGATCAGGTTGAGAGGCTGTTGTCTTGCTAAACCAAGGAAACCGCGGACTGCGCCAGGGAAAGGGACTATCCCGTGATTACCCAACCAAGCGAACCGAGCCATGCGACGAACCGGCCTGTGCATACTAAAGCCTATGAGAGATGGATGATCCTTCCGTTCGTACTGGGGCCTCTAGCGGTTCTTTTCGCTCTTTTTTATTGGGCGAGTTTCTATGACTAATGCGCTCTGTAGCCGCGATAAGCCGTGGTGCAGACGTTCGGCCGGATTTCGCCCTAGGATAAGCCTGGCGCGCTCACCAGGGGATATTGATCTATCGCAATTAGACTGAGAGAAATTGTTGAGGCCCCGGCATTTCCTTACTGGGGCCTCTCACAAATAAGCTGTACGCTTACTCCGCCCGTCGGAGCTTTGGTAACTCCACCAAATAATAACCCGTCGGGTTAGCGGCCTTCAGCCCTTGAAGTAAGCTGATTGAACTCGGACCCCGTGTGAGATGAGGAGGATTCGAAAATGCCACGAGTGAAGCAGGCTTCGAAGCAAAGGCGAGTTACGAAAGCCATGCCCGCCCTGGGCGCTGCTGGTTTGACCTTTTCACTGGTGGCGAGCGCCTCGGCGGCGGTTGCACCGGCCACCGATGAATCACAGACGCCAAATTATTCACCGAACCATCAGATTACTCTCGGTGACGAGGAAATCGCCGACATAAGCCTGGCGACGTTCTATGTGTTCGACAAGGAGGGCACGGAAGCGGCTCACACCGGCGTTCAGCTAGCCTGGGTTGCCCGGTGTGGCGGTTGTCGCGCGTGTCGCGCTTGCCGGGCCTGCGCGGTCCGTGCTTGCCGCTGCGGCTGCGGAGGATGTGGCGTCGGGTGGGGCGCCAGCTGCTGCGCGTCATGGGGTGCATGCCGCTTGTGCTAAACCAAAGATCATTTGCCTACGTCGATCAACCCTCTGCGCAAGGCCAATCTGGCCCGGCTATTGGCTCGCCGACCTGATGGCATCTTCATGAGCGATTTCGAGCAAGGCGAGATCGGCCCAGACCTGTTCCGCAAGGCGTGCGAGTTCGGATTTGAGGGATTGGTCTCAAAGCATCGCGATCGAACCGGTCGAGGTTGGCTTCCGCTTCTGACGATCCAAACCAGTCATTGTCTAGCCGGATTGCTGATCACTACTTCATTGATTATCGGTGAAGCCACCTCAAAGATCGGCATCCGTTTCTCTCTTCAGGTAGTTCAATATCGTGTTGCAGGCATCTTCGGCCTCCGCAAAAGTCTTGAATGGCGAGCTGGTGATCCTGACGGCGCCGATGTTCCGATTGAGCGGGCGCCATGACGCCAGATAGCCCGCGCGTCCGTGGAAGCCGGGGCCGGTTGGGCTCTCGTTGCTGATCACGAACGAAAAGCTGTCGCTACTTGCGCTCCAAATTTCCATGTCGTCAACGGCACGGTGGAATTGCAGGGACATCAGCAATTGCTCAATTCTCTAGAGGACGCAGACCCGTCAGCGCCTGCGCTTAAAGCCGTGAAGCAGGAAGAAGGCCGACCGCTCTCATTTCTCCGGCTCGACGTCGGGCGCGCGCGGGCTCATGTCCGGCGCAGGGGGAATTGCCTTGGCCTGAGAGTCTAGGTCGATTGCCTTTTCTGCTAGGAACGCCGCAAAGCGCGGATCAGAGGTTAACTTGGCGAATTTGAGGACCGTCAAAAGCTGACGCATTAAATACGCACGATCTAACACGATGATAGACCCCCATCGAACCCGGACGAATGACGCTGGAACCAAGTCTTTGTTCCTAAGTTTCAAAAATCAATGCAGCGAATTGGTTCTGCCCAAAAAAGACCATCGGAAGAGCGAGATCAGCCACAAAGCCGTGACGATGCGATGGAGATATTTCGGGAAACTTGTGGCACCAGTCTGCTGCCTTGCCTCGTGTCAGGAGGAAACGATGTCGCTTCATTTCGGCGGCCCCGTTTTTATCGGTACGAGCCGCCGTGTCGCCTATTGGCCCATCTCGGCATTTCGTAGGTAGGGCGCGCTCAGAAACCATTTGAAACATAAAGCAATCTCTGTAAGACTTTTCGCACCAGAGGATCCAACGGCAGTCAGCCTCTCCTGCCACCCAATTGATCCGTCGCGAGAGGGAAAGTGTCATCGCTCAGGAAGATAGCTGTCTTTATAGATGGCCCCAATCTCTACGGCGCTGCTAGGACGCTCGGTTTCGAGATAGACTTCAGGCTCTTGCTGAAGGAAGTCCAGAGCCGGGGAACGCTGGTGCGCGCGTACTACTACACATCGATCATTGAGGATCCGGAGTATTCGGCGATTCGACCCTTGGTCGATTGGCTCGACTACAACGGCTACACCGTCGTCACCAAACCAACCAAGGAATTCTTGGATGAGAGCGGAAGGCGCAAGGTGAAAGGCAATATGGACATCGAACTCGCCGTGGATGCCATGGAGATGTCCCAACACATCGACGAGATGGTTCTCTTTTCAGGCGATGGCGATTTTCGTTCGCTGGTTGAGGCGGTGCAGCGACGCGGCGTCCGAGTCACCGTTGTTTCGACGATCTCCACGCAACCGGCAATGATCGCAGATGAGTTGCGACGTCAAGCTGACGTCTTTCTTGACCTAAGGGAATTGCAGCCGAGGATTGCCCGCGATCCAGTAGAACGCCCGCTAGCCACCGCGGATCGTGCCCCCAAGCCAAGGATGCCAACTAAACAACACACCTCTTCACTTTGAATTTTGTCTTTTGCTGCGATGCATCAGTCTCTTATTGGCTTATGTAATTTTCAAAGCTGAGAGGGTTTCGCACAACTGGCGGATCAAATGCTCCTGCCCCGGGGGAAAGATCGACTATGTGACCGGCTTCTTGGACGAGCAATCAACCCAAAACTGGCTGAAGACAGAGCATTGCGCCCATTGGCTCAAAGTCCGGGGCTACCCGCCCATAACGAAATAACGCGCCAGTGATCTTCTAAAGACCGCCAACGCGTTATTTAACTGGAGATTCCTGTACATCCGAGGAAATCCCTCAGACACCCAGTTTACCGCACAAAATCGAAATTTGAAAAACGGACCGAGGCGGACCCGGTCAAAACCGCCCTTTTTCCGGCCGATCTGGAAGTGATTGAACGAATGCCGTTTGCTGACTCCCACGGGGAAATAGCCGAT
>DATHPI010000022.1:0-12008 GCA_035484035.1 Chthoniobacterales bacterium | reverse complement strand
CAGGTAACATCCTGGTTCGCTGTTTCTGAGGCGCGGTTGTTGTACATATGCAAAACCATCGCCTCGTGAGCGATGGTGAACCGCAGAAGGTAATCCCACGCCAGTTGGGTCATGCTATCTGGTTTCGGAGTTGCCATTAATTAGCCTCACTCAATAAGAAACCGCTTTGCTCCCCGAGAGGTCCGCCGAGAGTGTGGTGCCGAGTTCCTTGACCAAAAGTGACAAACGTAGGCGGGAAGTCAACGGGCTTTTTTGGGTAGCATCGCCAGTACGTAAACGTCGCGATTTTTGGGGCGAGGACGATACTGGTAGTCCGTTTGTGGTTACGACTTGATCCAACCGTCGAAGTCACGCCAATCTCGAACACACCTATCGGCAACCACCTGTGGGATATATTATCGAGCTCAAGCCTGGAGTAAGCGAGGGCGAGATTTCTAATCCAAAGGATTAATTTACAGACCGTCCGTGCTCTGCTAGAAAGGATGAGAGGCGGTAAGAACGGTGCCCTAACTTCTAAATCCGTATACTCCTTTTTGATGGATAATGATTGAAATTAGATATGGGTTACACCGCGCCATTGTTGGACTTAGAAGGGGATATCAACCTTACGGATAAGCCACTCCCCTTCGTCAGTGCTGGTCAAATCTTGGTCCAAGTAAACCTGAATGTCCCCCAAAAACCGCCGCACACCGCCATCATCGTTTCGAAGGATGTGCACCGTCGAGATCCAGTGGATATCATTTTATACTTGCACGGAATTCATGCACCAAAAATTCAAGAGGTGACCAAAGCACGCAAATTGCGTGCGATTATTGACGACACAGGGAAGGGCGTAGTTTTTGTCGCACCCACCCTGGGGGATAATTCTGAGATCGGAAATCTGAAAAATACAGCAGACGCCGTAGCATATCTCGATCAAGTGCGGCAGTTCCTCGTGGATTACGGACCGTATACATCGGTCCCAAAACTTAACAATTTAATCCTCGCGGCTCACTCGGGCGGCGGATTTGGCATGCGCACCATCGCCTCGGCCCTGGACGGAACGATCACAATCCCTGAAGCATGGGGATTCGATTGTCTCTATGGAGTCGGATCTCCCGTGGGTGCTCCGAAGCCGTTGACGGTAGCGGAGCCAGGTCACCATATTGCAAGAACGATAGACGAATGGAACAGGCTCAACGCGGGTAGCATTGAAAAGCAATGGCTGGACTGGTCGATGAGGGGCCGCAAGTTCAGGGCCTTTTGGGGAGGGGGTGGCACCCTAACTCGAACAGCAAACCTAGATCTATTTGATCGACTCAATACCGGCAGCCTTAACATTGATGTGATCCCGCGCTTCTTTGAAGTGGCAGATACTGGAGGAGTCAGCCGCATCACACCGCAGCCTCGGCCTGTGAGCGTTCACGACCTTGTTCCGCAAACCGTTTTGAAGCAGTGCATCCGCGAAAGCGCCTCTCTGAGTTGACACGGGGAGATGCTGCACGGGATCGCTGCCCTTGATTCCCTGGACCGCAAAAACAACGACACTCATTTCTAATCCAAATGGGTGATTTAGTGATCGTCCGTGTCAGGTATTATAGGCCAACCCTATGGCAAATTTTCAGAAAGCGCCAGTCTCTCTCCTCCAGAGTCCCCCAGCATCATTGAAGAAGGAAATTGTGGAGATCCTTATGCGGCCGGGCACATACAATCTGTTCGACGAAAAGGGCTATGCGTTAAAAGTCCCTGTGGGCAATGATAGTTGGAAAGGTCAGCAAGCTCGAGTTGTCACCCTTTGGGGCGAGGACGACACTGGTAATCCACTTGTGGTTACGGCTGCTGATCCGATCGTTGAGGTCACGCCGATGTCGGATAAACCTATCGGTAACCACCTCTGGGGATATATAGTCGAGGTAAAGCCTGGAGTGACCGAGGGCGCAACGAAACTTTTCGCACGTACAGCTGCGGATGCTCCCGGTAAACCCGCGGGAACCGACCATGCAACGGCGTTGACGGTGACTATTCTGCCAGAGACAGCCGCCTCAGGCGTTCCGTTCCCAATCGATGGAGGGGCGACGGCAAACGCTACGAGAGCAGGGATTATTAATGAGTGTAATCGTCAGGGACTCAACTGGCCTGCCCAGATCGCCTACGTTCTTGCTACCGTCCAGTGGGAAGCTGCTGGAACGTGGCGTCCGGTCCGCGAGGGAACCCGCCTCGACGCGCAGACCGAAAGATGGCGCCGGAAATTATCATACTACCCGTACTACGGCCGAGGCTACGTTCAACTCACCCATCTTGCCGGTTACGCTCGCTATACACGTCCCGCGGTGGACTTGATCTATGATCCGGATCTCGTCATGCAGGGGGACATTGCACTGGGCGGGCTTATCAACGGGATGAAGATGGGAGCGTTTGGTCATCGTTTGGATCAGCACGTGAACGGGACCAAAACCGACTTTGTCAAGGCACGACAGGTTGTAAACGCGATGGACCACGCTCAGGAAGTTGCCAATTTGGCACAGGGCTGGTTGAACAAGCTGTCGACGGCGGTGTACCCTTGACCGGAGCTTTAAATTAAGGCGGTCTTGCCATCCCAAAAGATCAACCAAGATTCATGAGCATTACAGTTCGACGGTTTCCTGAGCAAATAACCTGGACTGATTTCATCAATATCCCAGTCGTCATCGACCCAAACGACGGTACGAAGCAGGCCGCCTTCACCGCCTTCAATTTCGACATCCCGGACGAGCCGCCCCGATTAGTGGATGGCCAGGTTGCGCTAGCGGAGACATTTCAGATCCTTATCACGCCACGCGCGCGCGCAAAACTGGGTGGGCCAAAAACCGCGGAAATGTTGGCACACCAGCAATTCTTTTACGATATCGGATTCGTGGTAGCTCGAGTGGTAGCACGAGAATTGGCCAACTTACGCGCCGGAGATGAGCGTGAGCTCGCGTCCGCAGTGTGGAACATAGGTCAACTTCATTTCGTCTTTCGAGCCGGGCTGATTCAACGTCGTTATGATCTGGATACAAAGCACGGCACGGTTCAGTACGATCAACTAGTCTGGACTGCACGCATGTCGAACTGCCTTGCCAACCCGCAAAGCACCCAGATTGGCGGATTCTGGCTGTGAAGTCTTTATTGTTCGCAGGAGAACCCATAGTGGACCATCATTTTCCATAGATAATTCTAGAATCGTAACACTTAACTTTGGAAGGATAAGACCTATGACCTTGGACGACCTACGCAGTCTTAACATGAAAGATGCGCTCGTGGCTGCCAATAAGCTCGATTCGGCATCACGAGCACAGTTGCTTTCCGGCTGTGCGGAGACCGATCATCGCCCGCTGTTCACGTTAAGAGTCGTGGAAAATCTTCTAATGCCCGACGATCTTTCTATCGGAATTACCGGTCTTACATCGAATGCTGACGGAGCCGGAACGATCGGAGACTTCGGGGAGGCCCGAGTGTATATCATGAAGCAGCTCGCAGTAGCGTCGGAGGGTCCAAAAGTGCAACGCGCGAAGACAGAATGTTGGGGGCACTGGTTTTATCCAGAATTCAAGAACATTTCAAATGTCCGGGACCGCTTCGCTACGGTTGCCGAATGCCACGTGAAATTGAACTGGATGGACTTGATGCAGATCAGCCTGTTCAGCCTCAACGGTTTTTTTGATTGGAATGTGGCGAGCTCTTCGGCGCATACGTTTACGACCTGTGGGCTCTTTGTTCGGGCGTGTCGTGCTGCCGCTCGTATTCTTGAAAGGAAGAGATGGCCATCCAACGCCTCGCAAGGAACCGACCCCTGCATCACCGGGCCGGGTCTCACAGCGTCGGTCCCCTATGCAACGCGGGGAGACCGCACACCTCGGAAGGGAGACATATTCCACGTTGCAACTCCAGGGGAACACGACGACCACGTCGGCGTCATCCTGCAGCATCATACCGGTGAGGATGGGAGCTGGATTTGGAGGTCAGCGGAAGGTGGGCAAGGCTCAGGTTACGAAACCAGGCTATTCGAAAGAAAACTGCCCTTCCAAGATAATCACCATTGGCACGGTGAAGGAAAATTTAGAAGGCGCGTGATCAAATGGATTGATGTGGAGGCACTCGCGAAAGCAGTGGCCTAATGGGATCCTCGACTGCCCCTCACCAGTAGGGTCCGAGAGCCAGAAAGGAACGGACCGACCCTGATTCCCTTCATCAAGGCAACACCAACCTCTGCGGAGTTGCATCCTTCGTTCGGGACTGGGTGCAGGATGATCCAATCGGTTACCTCTGGTTGGCGATCAATTTGTATGCGCACGGGACGGGCTCTTTTTCCCGTAAAGGAGGTGCGGCCTCGTCAGCCGACTGTATCCCACAATCGAGATGCGTTGAACCAGAATTGGAACAGAGATCGCTCAGACGGCGGCAGTGCCCAGGGTGTACAGGCACAAATTACTTGGCATCGTCCATGCTTGAAGATTTTTGTTGCCTAGCTTGTCTCACTAACTCGGTAGGCGCTAATCAACAAAAATAAACAAACCTTTTTCCATTATGGCGATCGATTACTTATGAAACTCTCAGCGGATGATCAAGCAAATTTTCCCAAGCTAACCCATTACATGAAGCATGATTTCCCGCTACTCATTGGTAATGGGATTATTACGTCAAACCTCCGTAAGTTCGGTTCAATGAGTTTGTCTCAAGCCAGAAGCGCGCTGTTGTGGGACACCAATCCACTAGTAGTCATCACCGATTTGGACAATGGCCAATGCGGGATACCAAGCGCTTTCGGTTGCACTAGTGACGCAACCCATATTGAAATCGATGATGACGTGGTGACGGAATTCGAACAAAACGCTAATGCTAATCTCAGACTGACCGCGTTTGGTCGTCATGTGTTTCTCGCAGGCGTGACGCTCCTCCACGAAATGTGTCATTGGGGAAACTTCCTCAATGGCGTGGCGGAAACTGATGGAGACGCTGGAGAAAAGTTCGAAAAAGCCGTTTATGGAGCTACGGTGGATTAAGCCGCTCCGCGGCATTATGCATGCGGATAGACCCGATCAGTGCTAGCCTTGATCATGAGTGCCCTATGCCTGCGATAGATCGTTTGACCGACCTAGGAGAAAAATTCCTTTCCACGGATCGCATGGAAGCTTATGTCCGATATTGTCTCGTCCAGAATCCGGGAATATTTCGCAACCATTTTTCTGAGAACTTACCTCCAATGGCGGCGACGATACCCGGCCAGTACAACTCCCAATGCGGTATTGACGTTCTTGCGGTCGACGGAAACAGACCTCGCCGACGGCTCTGGCTTATCGAGATTTCGCGTGGCCGCGAGAGAGGGGCGGCTCTGGAAAAGGAGCTCCCAAATCGCCTCTATGCCGGGAACAGCGCGCAAATGTCCTTAGAGTGGCGGCGCGCAGCCGCGAACCGGTTCTTGCGGAGGGCGGATTCGAGTGAAAAGCTGCAGGCGTTGTTCGACCTTCCAGGGTCAAAGCGGGCCGCCCTGGAGGAACTATTTGAGAACTATTTCGATTCACACCAAGCGGCGGTTGTCGTCCCGGCTGGCTGTCACATTGCGGGGAACGAGACCGGGCTGCGGTTCGCAACGGACATTTACACGTTCAATTGGCTCTTTGCAAACCGCCGAACCGGCTGGTAAGACTACGCCCTGGGATTGCGGGCCGCCGCAATGGCTACAAGATTACATGAGTGGACAAGGTTAAATAGTCGGCTTGCCGGGGCATGTTCGGACTTCATAGTATGACCGGGCTATGGGTCCTGGTGGACCGTTAATTCCGGCTCGGCAGAGTACTTTCGCAGAGATGGACGCGACTTTACCAGTGACTCTCGCAGCACCTCGAGTTCCCTCAACTCCTACGCATGAGGAGCTGATCTCGAGAGCTTTTGAATCAAGTCGCCTGTCGCTTGGATGGGTCCACTGGAGACTTGGTCTGCTCGAGCAGACTATCAAGGACGCTGATCGATTAGACGGTATTGCGAAAATCAATACTCTAGCTGGTCTTCGGGCAATCTTTTCCCGCGATATCGCCGTACTGTCTGATAAGCTCCGAACAAATAAAGACCCCTTGTCGTCAGAATTTCGATCTGCATTGCAAAAGGCTCTCCTACTTGTCAGGAGAAATCTCTACGAAAAAAGCCTAATAATCGATGAGGGAACTGCCGGAAGGTGTGATCCCAAATTTTGGGGCGGGGCAATGCCTTTCGCAGCGGCAACACCCTGGGATCCTGAACCTCGAATAAGCGTTTGTGCGCCATGGTTCCCGATGAACGCGGATCTGCATAGAGACGTAATCACACACGAATTTTTCCATCTGGTTGGTTTGATTGACAAGCCAGTTATCGGAGATACGCGTGACGCTTTGGATGACGCGAACACGATGGCCCAAGTGGTTGCCTACATTCATGACCGAAGCCGTTGGAAAGACTCCAGCGGACTCTCAAAACCGACCGCCATTTATCCCGCGCCTTGAATGGACGACAGATCAGAAAAAGATCTTCGATTGTGTTTTTCACAGAACTCCTTTAGAAGTGCTTTTTTCGATGATGGACCGTAAACTTTTCCTACTGGCTTCGATTGTTGGCATTGCATTGTTTTTCTGTGGATGCGCAGGGTGGACCGGCCCCAATGGTCTCGGCCAGCTAGTCCTGGTGGTTTGTAAGACTTCGCCGGCACAGCAGGCAGAAGCTCAAAAGGTCTCGAACGAATACTTCTCCCAGGTCGCGAGTGGCAAAAAAGCAAGGCCGGGGCGTCGTTACGTTGCGGTGCAGACGCTCGATCCTAATGAGAAACAGCGCGGGAAGTACGTTCAAACCCGGGTCGCTGCCCAAAAGAAGGCCGAATCCAATGGCAAGTCGATCGGCTCCGAGTGGCCGGACTCTTCCGCTTTGCATTGCGTTATGGTTTTCGATGTTGTGACTCACGAGGCCGTCGGGACCAATTGCTATGTGGTTGGATCTGTGCCGGCGATCGGCGCCGTCGAAACCTACGACAGCTTCCCCGCGGAATTCGTTGCTTCCTCGGCGGAGCTTGTATCTCATTGATCGCTTTGCACGCTGCTTCGGTTTTCGCGTGATTCTTGCGGGTTAGCGATCGATTTGGTTTATTTCTATCGCGATGCCTACGGCCGAGCGCTATCACCAGTACCAGATACTCCGCCGGGAGGATGGTAGCCTTTGGGAGTTGGGTCGGGGGGCGATGGGAATCACCTACAAGGCTTTCGATACGAACCTGCGCTTCACCGTTGCCCTGAAGGTCATTAACACCGCCTACCTCGATAGCGATACCGCACGGCAGCGCTTCTTGCGCGAGGCGCGCGCAGCCGCCGGGCTGCAACATCCGAATGTCGCGGCGGTTTTCAATCTTGGCACGGAAGAGGACAAATTTTATTACGTTATGGAGTACATCGACGGTGAAACCGTCGATGCTCGCGTGAAGCGCTTAGGGCCTTTGCAACCTGTCGAGGCGCTGAATATTGCGCTTCAAGTGGCTCGCGCATTGGCGGTTGCTGCCAAACAGCAACTGGTTCATCGCGACCTAAAGCCGACCAACTTAATGCTGGTCGATCAGGAAGGAGAATCGATGGTTAAAGTCATCGACTTCGGACTGGCCAAGGTCGCAAAGGATTCGGGTGAAGACTCTGCCACGCTCACGATAGGAGGATTTGTCGGCACGCCACACTTCGCGAGTCCGGAACAGGTCGAGGAAGGCGAAGTAGACATCCGCTCTGACATCTATTCGTTGGGCGCGACGCTCTATTTCGTGTTGACCGGCCAGTCGCCATTTTCGGGTTCCGTTGGCCAAGTCATGAGCCAACATTTGTACAAACCTCTTCCGATGGAGAGGCTCACAGCTCTGCCTCGATCCGTCGTCTCTTTGCTTCAGCAAATGATGGAGAAGGATCGCAACAATCGACCGCAAACTCCGCAAGACCTCCAAAAAATGATTCTGGCCTGTCTCGAAGAGATTCGGGCGTCGGAGAGCAGGCGCGCTCACAAGCCCGACGAGCAGAACAGCACTTTCGAGACACTCGATCTTAGCCTCGCGACCGGGCAACCCCTGGCCGCCGGCGCAGTGCTTGCTCAAAAATACAAACTTATCAACGAACTTCCTGAGTCCCCACAGGGGCGGAGGTTTCTCGCGGATGACCTTCGGCGCCAGCGTCGAGTCAGCCTGCTGGTCCTAAGTCCGGAATTTTTGTCGGACGGCGCCCGTCTGGCAAATCTGGAAGAAGCCGTGCAACGGTTGCGCACTGCGCCGCACCAGATGCTGCGCGAGGTATATTCTTTCGAAACTGCCGCGGACTGCAGCTTTCTGGTGGAGGAGTATGTTGTCGGACCATCCTTACTGGACTTGATTCGGACGCGCAGCGTACTCAGCGCGCCGGAAGTCTTGCGGCTGCTAAGACTTTTAGCCCCGCTCGTTGATCATGCCACCAATTACCAACTGCAGCACCTTGATCTCACGTTAGTGGGAATTCATTTGACGCCACCGGCCTCTTCGGAAAGCGGGACCCGACAAGAATTGTTGCAGCGCCCCCTCACCGCTTGGAATCCTTTCGAGGCGAAGGTCGATGCGATCGACTTTTCTTTCTTGCCATCCGACTCCGCTACCTGGGCAGGTTCAATGACCCGGACGGGAGGCGTCTCTGGTGGCGGATCGCGCTCCAGTTGCGTGCGCATGCTGAGCTTGCTTGCCTACGAGTTACTCGGCGGACCACGGACCAAACTGGATTCGACCGGCCAATACACGCCGATCGCTGCGTTGACCCAGGAAGGGAACCTGACGTTGAGGCGCGCTTTAGTCGATGAATGTCCGTCTGCGGGCAAGTTAGTAGAGCAACTGGCAACCGTGATCGGCACCAAGGGACCGGCGCCACCCCTTTCAGGAACGCGCGCTCCCATCGAACCGCTGCCTTGGGTCCCCCCGCCACGGACTCCGATGGAAGCTCCGCCCAAGCGGAAAATAACCATAACGGGGCTGCGTTTGGTCCTGGCGATCGGGTTCGCTGCCCTCTTGGGGATCGCCATTTATCGATTTATTCCAAGACGGCCGACCGCTGAAATCGCGGAATTGTCGGTTCGGAGCGAGCCCACCGGCGCCTCTGTTCTCCTGGACGGCAAGCCACCCCAGGAACCGCCCGGCACCTTTACCCATGTGAGCTTTGGCAAACACCAGCTCAGCGCCTCCTTGGACGGCTACTTGCCGATCACCCGCGACATTCAGGTCCAGACCGGAATGAACCCGACCATACCGGTCATACTTCAGCCGATTCCGCCGCCGATCGAAATCGCCGCCCTGACAATCAAGACTAATCCCGCCGGCGCCTCCGTTCTCCTAGACGGCAAGCCACCCCAGCAGCCACCAGGCACCTTCACCCATGTGGGCTTTGGCAAACACCAGCTCAGCGCCTCCTTGAACGGCTACTTGCCTTTCACCCGGAACATTCAGATCCAGTCTGGAATGAACCCGACCATACCGGTCATACTTCAGCCGATTCCGCCGCCGATCGAAATCGCCGCGCTGACAGTCAGGGCGGAGCCCGCCGGCGCCTCTGTTTTCCTGGACGGCAAGCCACCCCAGCAGCCACCCGGCACCTTCACCCATGTGGGCTTTGGCAAACACCAGCTCAGCGCCTCCTTGGATGGCTACTTGCCGATCTCCCGCGACATTCAGGTCCAGACCGGAATGGACCCGACCATATCGGTCATACTTCAGCCAATTCCGCCGCCGATCGAAATCGCCGCGCTGACAATCAAGACGGAGCCCGCCGGTGCTTCTGTTCTCCTGGATGGCAAGCCCCCCCAGCAACCGCCCGGCACCTTCACCCATGTGGGCTTCGGCAAGCATCAGCTAAGCGCCTCCCTGGATGGCTACTTGCCGATCACCCGCGACATTCAGGTCCGCACCGGAATGAACCCGACCCTATCGGTCATACTCGTGCCGATTCCGCTACCGATCGAAGTTGCCGCGCTGACAGTTAAGACGGAGCCCGCAGGCGCCTTAGTCCTCCTGGATGGCAAGCCACCCCAGCAGCCGCCCGGAACCTTCACCCATGTACCCTTCGGCAAGTACGAACTCATTGCCTCCGCGAACGGCTACGAGTCGGTCAACCGGGAGGTTCTGGTGCGGGAGGGGATGGACGCGGAGATCTCTCTTATTCTCCCGCCTGTCAAGGAAATCGCCGCGCTGACAATCAAGACGGAGCCCGCCGGCGCCTCCGTTCTCCTGAATGGCAAGCCGCCCCAGCACCCCCCGAGCACCTTCACCCACGTACCCTTCGGCAAATACCAGCTCGCCGCCTCCTTGGACGGCTACTTGCCGTTTACCCGGGATATCCAGGTCAGCTCCGGAATGAACCCGACCATACCGGTCATCCTCAACCCACTTCCGCCGCCGGTCGAAATCGCCTCGCTGACAGTTACGACTGACCCCGCCGGCGCTTCTGTTCTTCTGGATGGCAAGCTTCCCCAGCAGCCACCCGCCACCTTCACACACGTGCCTTTTGGTAGGCACCCGCTCACGGCTTTCCTGGTCGGCCACGCGCCCGTCACTCAGGACCTTCAGGTCCGTGAGCAGATGGAGCCGACCATAACGGTGAAACTCCCGCCGGCTGACGAAGACTCTCCCCAATATCTCACCGCTTATGTGCAATTCGTGCAGTCATTGAAAACTTCGGGAGCGACAAATTTTGCAGAGCATCTCGAAAAGCTTGAAAGCCTCATCGACCTGCTCCACAACCGGGCATCCCCGCTTACCAGCGACGAATTTCGCCTCTTCTACAAAAAGAGCATTACGGACGCGGCCAACATGGATCTTGATATTCTGCCCGCCATGCTGCTGCTCGGCGAGAACGCTTCAAACGACAGCGAGGCCATGAAGTGGTTCGAATATGCGGTCAACCGCAAGAACGATTCGTACGCCATGATGAAACTCGGCCGCCTCTACCTCAAAAAAGGGACATCGGATGATAGCGTGAAAGGACATGAAGCGAAAGGATATGAACTGCTCAGGCAGGCTTACGAGAAGGGCAACCTGGAAGCCGGCGCCTACATGGGTGAATGCCTCCTCTATGGTTTAGGAACAAAGCAAGATTGGGCGAAAGGAGAAAAATTAATCACCTTACTGGCCAACCAAAACCAAGTTCAGTCAATGGTGATACTCGGTGGCATACGTCAAGGCCAAGCAGACTATAAACGGTCGAAAGCCAAGGAGAGCACGGAGGCAGTGGGACAGGGGCTCAATGCGGAGGCTGGCAAGCTAGAAAGCGAAGCGCGACAGTGGTGGGAGAAAAGTGCCGCCAAAGGCAATTACTATGCCTTGGCGCACCTTGGCCAAATGATGGAAAAGGGGATCGCCGGTTATGAAAAGAACGAAGAAGAGGCAGAGAAGCGTTATAAGGAAGGGATAAGACACGGAAATCCGCTCAGTATGTTCTACTATGGCCTGATGCTGGGGAAAAAACCGGACCGTCAGGATGAATCTGAAACATGGATAGGCCGGGCGGCCGCGATGGGCCTTGCGGCAGCCATCACCTGGCTCGGAGAACATCATTTACCTATTCCTGAAAAAAAGACCGATAATTAGCTCCAATAAAGGTAGAGGAAACTAGTACCGTTCACTGGCCCACGAATTGCGGCTGGAGTCCCTTGACCTGGGCGATCGTTCCGGCTTCAAGTGGTGGTTGGAATTCGTAAGCATTATCGTCGATCAAGGACTCTGTCACGTCCAGGGGGAAGCGCATGTAGTCCACTGCCCCCGGTGGAGTATGCGGGCCAGGAACGGTCCGAATAAGAACCGTGCGGACATTCTTTTTCTTAAGCTCCAACTTCTTCGCCGGTGTAATCTTTTGGTTGAAGATCTCCCGGTTACGTTCGGCGACCTTGCGTTGATACTCGGTCGCCGTGCGCCGGACGAACGTGGTCTGGACCTCAATCGTGCGGACGAATGTTTGTTCACCAAATGCCAGCGCCATCGAGGCGCCGAGGGCGAGGCAAGAGGCGAAGGC
>DATHPI010000021.1:0-18197 GCA_035484035.1 Chthoniobacterales bacterium | reverse complement strand
CTGCCTACCGTGGCACCGCCTGCGACCGAGCGCATGCTGATAAACTGGCCAAGCGTCGGCACGATATCGATCAGGACATTGGCGCTACCTGGGGTTAAATCATTACGCATCATTAAACCCGCCTCGCCAGGTATGCTACCCTCATTGGGGAGGGTGGTTAAATGACCGATCAAGGTGCCGTCTCCAGTTAAGGTCTGGTGATAAAACTGGAAGCCATCAGCGGCCCCCCAGATGGCGGGTCCGCCGCCAACGACCTGAATTTGTCCGGTAAAAAGCCCGTCAAGGGTTCGCTGGAGGCCGCTCCCCCCAGCGGCATTTCCGATATCGTCACTAGTCCAGTCCTGAAGGGTCCCGGTGACAAATTCCTCACCGTTGACGCTCAGAAGTGGAATCGTAAAGGCAGAATCCAGATCGGCGCCTGAAGAAGAGGTGGTGCTTTGCGTCCGGACATTGGTCTGAATTGCCATCGTACTGTTTAAACCCGGCACGGAAAGGGAGATATCTCCAGTGCTGACATTGTAGCTGCTCGTAACCGGCGCTGAGATGAGAGCGTTGCGAAAAGCGTTAAAGTTGGTGCTGGTATCGGGGCAATAGGCAGTCCGGGTCCACATGGCTACTACCGCCTCGCCACCAGTCGGAGTGCCGCTCGAATGAATGCAGGTTATTCTTAAGGCATTAAACTGAACCCCATCGTTGACCAGCGACAGGCTGACCGGATTGCCGGAGGTATTGGTTGAAATAAGGAACCGGATTCCCGTCACCAAGGCGTCGGTTTGCCCTGGGTTACTGACTTGGATAAAGGCAACCGACCCCGGGTTGAGTGAGACGCTTTGCCCAGAGGTTAAGCTCTCCGGGAACGCCCCATTGCCAATCCAAACCTGGGCGGTAATGGGGATCACAATGCTTGAGGCCACCTCGATGGACGCGCCACCTTGTTGGACGGTGGAAGCGGCCAAAAAAAGGGTCTCCGCCGCATTCTGTACGGCGGCAATAAAGGGCTTGAGCGTCGTCGCTTTCGCATCAGAAGTTAAAATCTGCAGATAGTAATCCCCGCGACCCTGCATATTAAAATTGATATTGGCGGTGTTGGAGACCCCGGGCGTCATGATGGTCAGGCCTTCAAAAGTCTCGTCGTTGTAGAAGCTCTCGGTTGAGCCGACACTGAAGGGATAACCGAGGCCCCCTAACCCTGCCGGATTGGCCATATAATTCTCCCCGTACATGTAGTCGGGGTCATAGTTACTCTCATCACTTAAGAAACTACGCAGAATTGTCCTTGAGCTACCCAGGGGAATCGCGGGGCTATAGAGGTAAGGCACGTCGCTGGGAGGCGGCAAGGTATAGGCGACGAAATCTTGCCCGCGCCAGTAACCGTTACTCCTGGTATTGAGCAAAATAGGCCAGGCCGGAGAGCGCTGGGTGATAAGATTGCTCACCGCATAAAAAAAGCGGTCGGTCTCCCGATCCTCGTCGGTCAGAAACTCGTAGGTGCGGCTGTGGGTACCTCCCATTCGCTGGTTCTGGTTGTACCAGTTGGCGTACATATCAATCCAGATGAGTTTGGCCGATTGCTGAGCCATCATGACAATCCCCGGGTCCTGGGCATAGAGCTGTATATAGCCCAGGGCCTCAAGATCGAGTCCCGTGTAGGTAGGGCTCATAAACTCGTGAACGCCGTTGTTGCGGACGGTCGAAACCCAGGTTAAAAAATCGCTCCGGCCTCTGTTAACGACTTCGAGGTCCGTGGCCAGAAGAACATTGCCGTTTCCGTCGACAATGCCCTGGCCGCTTAAGATCATATTACAAAGCCGGAAAAGCCACTGGTTGGTATAGCCCACCGTAAAGTGATGATTAATCACGCCGATCTGGCACTCGGACAAGAGTGTGGAGAGTAAGTTTTCGATTGTTCCAGTCTGGTTGACCGGCCCATATTGTGCCAGCAGCTGGGGAAAACGATAAGAGATCTGGACCAGGGATTCGGTGACAAACTCCACGGTGTTGTTGTCGCTAACTCCTGAATCGTTAAAATTGGACTTAAAATTAAGGCTCGAAGGCACCCACATGGCCAGGATCTGGTTGAGCGCGGTGACGGTGGTCGATTGACTGACCGGATCCAGTAAGCCATTGCTAGAATTAGCTTGGGCGAAAGCCTCCAGGACAAACTGGGCCATTGATTTGGCTTCGGGATCAGAGGCACTCACCTTGCTCTCAAGGAGCGTATAGGAAGGCGGTCCATCATAGGCCACTTTACAGTAGGGAACCGGAAGTGCATCAAAGGTGGTCGCTAGTCCGTTGCCGGCCAGGAGCAGCAATAATCCCAGTTGGAAAGAGAGCCCGCGCGTGGCGAAAACCAGCCATAATGGAACCAGAGCCCCAAGTCTCCTGAGCCGCCGGGGCACCAAATGCCACCGGACGGCCAGGTGTTTTAAATGGGTGGGATTAAACGTGAAATCTCTGATCCGCATACTGACCCTCTTCTTCTCAATTATAATAATAACAGGATTTTTCGTAAATATTATACATAAACGCTCGGATCTGGCGAATGAAAAGAATCGGAAGCCCTGCCTTCTCGGTGGGCATGCGGCCAACAAACGCTTCGGCTTCGCCCAGAACCTCCCGTAAGCGCGTCATCGTCGCGGCAGGATCAATCGCTGGATTGCTGTATTTTAGATAGCGGCACGCGCGAGCGCTGTTCTAGATGCGCGCTACGCAATCGCGCTCATTTGTGTTTGCTCGGGCCCGACTTTCAAGGCGAGGCTGATCAGCAACGATCAAGGCTGCACATTCCCAAGCTTCGGCAACAATGGGATTCATTATGTTTAGGGTATCCCATTCTTTCAATATTTGTCCTGTGAAAGGACTCTTCCAATCTAGTTTTGTGGCGTAGGCTTCGTAAGCTATTTGTCCAAGACTTTTCATTGTTTTTATTCGCTTGGTTTTGCTAATAGCTGCGATGTGGTGGCCAGATAGTCGGTCTTCACGTAATACAAAAGGAATTCCATTCAGAGGTTTCAGAATTTCCGCCCTTCTGTTACACCCATTCCCGCTTTTGACCCTGGGATCAGCGCTGGCTGCAGAAGGCTCGGCGGAGGACTGGTCGACAAATCGCGAATTCTCAAAAGAGAATCTAATTTACCCATAGGTTCGGCGTTCAAGCGGGCGGCGGCGCTGTTCGCCGACACGCCGACACGCCGATACGCCGACACGTTTCTCCCCCCCGGAGCATCCGGTGCTTGACTTCCGGCTCTTCTTGGTTTTTTGGCTTCTCAGTCAGTATGAAGCCGATTACCAGGTTACGGAAACTCGCTAAACGCCGGGAGAAGGGTTACCCCGTCGCCACGATCATTTTCTACGGACCCGATGATAAAAAAGCTTCCAAGGTAGTTCTTGGGATCATTGCTTCCGAAGGAGCCGAACCTCAACTACATAAGTGGTTTCGAAAATCGCCCAACGGCGATCTTCGGTACGACATTGATCTGCAGAACACTTGGCTTGAGATCATCCGGAGGGAAGGTGTCCAAAAGGTGGCGATGATTGAAGAAATCAACGGATGCCCGCATGAAGAGGGCGTGGATTATCCAGTGGGCGAAGTCTGTCCTGAATGCCCATTTTGGGCGGACCAGCAACGTCCAATTGAGCCGCCACCCACTCTGCTGATGGCCATTGCCACTTACCGAGAGGATCAATGGGATAGGCTGCGAACCTCGGCCGCGGATCGGGATTTGATGGATGAAACGTGGGAAAAATGGAATGCGGGCATTGAAGAAGTGATCGCCAACGTTGAGTCTCAAGGCCACGCCTATGTTTGCGTTCAACTGGACGTGGAAGAAATTGAAGAATACTGCAAAGAACAAGGCGTTCCCAACGATTCGAAAGCACGTTCGGCACTAGCGATCCTGAAAGCGGAGCGGAGCGGAAACGTTTCGGCGTAGGGGAAAGGGGACACGGGTCGGCGGGACAGGGGACGCGGGTCGGCGGGTCGGCGTGTTGGCGTATCGGCGGGTCGGGGGGTCGGCGTTCAGCAGCGTTTAGCGTTCGGAGTTCGTTCTTCAATCGTGCTCGTTATCGTGCTCCGAGACTCCACCAACTCCCCATCGCCGATGCGCCCCACGCCGACACGCCTACGCCGACCGGAGCAGAAACGTATCGGCGGGTCGGCGTTCGGCGGGTCGGCGTTTTCAGCTGTAGCTGAGGTGGGCATTCGTGGGGGATGACGTCGTAAGGCACGGCGACACGGCAAACCCCGGCTCAGACGGAGCTTCGCCCTACCTCCCCAACCGTGCTCGTTATCGTTATCGTCCTCGTCCTTCCGTTCAGCGCTTGTCTCTACGCCGACACGCCCTACGCCGACCCGCCGATACGTTTCTGCTCCGCCCCGCCGATACGTTTCTGCGGCGCCACTTTTGCCCAGGAATCCCGCAACGAAATGGTGCGATTGAAGATCAAATGTTCGGGGCTGCTTTCTTTATCGAGGGCAAAATAGCCGAGACGCTCGAATTGATAACGCAGGTCGTCACGCGCGTCGGCAAGACTGGCCTCACAACGGACCTGGACGATTTCGAGCGAATGCGGATTCAAAGAAGATTTGAAGTCGCTGGTGGCTTCGGGTTCCGGTTCGGTGAAAAGCCGGTCGTAAAGGCGGACCTCCGCTTCGATCGAACCCTCGACGTTGACCCAGTGGATGGTGCCTTTGATTTTTCGGTTAGCAGTTGCACCACCGCTTTTGCTTTCCAGATCCGCCGTACAACGCAGTTCCAGGATTTCTCCGGCTGAATCTTTGATGACCTCGTCGCACCGGATGATGTACCCGTATTTGAGGCGGACCTCCCCACCGGGTCTCAGCCGGAAATATTTCGGGGGCGGATTCTCCATGAAATCGTCGTTTTCAATATAGATCTCGCGACTGAATTTTATCGGGCGGGTTCCGGCGGCCGGTTCTTCAGGATTATTGACGGCGGTCAGTTCCTCGGTTTGACCTTCCGAATAATTGGTCAGCACGACTTTAATCGGCCGCAGGACCGCAAGACGCCGGAGGGCCGTTTTGTTCAATTCCTCCCGGATCGCGTGCTGCAGGACCGCGAAGTCCGTGACGCCGTCGTATTTCGTGATTCCCACGTTGTAAGCAAAGGTGCGCAACGCACTCGGGGTAACTCCAGAGCGTCTCATCCCCGAGATGGTCGGCATGCGGGGGTCATCCCATCCGGTAACCAGCCCCTCATCGACGAGTTGCATGAGTTTCCGTTTGCTGAGGACGGTATAAGTGAGATTCAGACGGGCGAATTCGTATTGGCGGGGGATCCTGCGGGGAAGGTTGAGGTTTTCGAGGATCCACTCGTATAAAGGCCGGTGCACCTCAAATTCCAGGGTGCAGATCGAATGGGTAATACCTTCAATGTAGTCGCTCAAACAATGAGCAAAATCGTACATCGGATAGATGCACCACCGATTGCCGGTCCGGTGATGGACGGCATGCCGAATACGGTAAAGAATCGGGTCTCGCAGCCAAACGTTTGGCGCTTGCATGTCAATTTTTGCCCGCAACGTCCGGGTGCCATCCGGAAATGCCCCGGCGTGCATTTGATGGAAAAGTTCTCGATTTTCATCCGCTGAACGTCCGCGAAACGGGCTCTCCTGGCCGGCAACCCGATAGCGATCGGTATCTTCCGGCGACAGGTCGTCAACGTAAGCTTTTTCCTTACTGATCAGTTCGAGGGCGTATTCGAATATCTGGTCAAAGTAATCGGAGGCGTAGAACGGCTCGGCTTCTTGTCCGATCCCTTTGAGGCCCAGGACATCGTCCGCCCAGTCGCGGAGGAGCCAGTTTACATCGTCGCGAATCGACTCGACATATTCACTCTCTTCTTTGGTCGGATTGGTGTCATCCATTCTCAGGTTACAGATACCTCCAAATTCCCGGGCGATTCCAAAGTTAAGACAGATCGATTTCGCGTGTCCGATATGCAGATAGCCATTCGGCTCCGGTGGGAAACGGGTATGAATCTGCGGAAAATTCGGGGTGCGCAGATCGTTAACCACGACATCACGGATGAAATCTGAAGGGGCGACTTCCGTCGCGCTCGCTGTACTCATAGAAGATTAGGAATTTATACGTTCCAAGGGCTCGAAACAGACACCTTTTGCAATTTCCCGCTAGGGATACATTTGCGCGACCGCCAAGGCGATGGAGGCCAATTTCTCAGGCATCCCCGGCCGGAGCTTGGTTTGTCGATGGTTGACCAAGACGAAGGCTTGGTTCGCTTGTGTCACAGTCAAAGCTTCTTGACCGAGATCGAACGTCGCCTGGTGGGCATTCTGGAAGTTCAAATCTTCCACCTTCTTTTCCAGGCGCTCGAAGAGAAGAGCGTAATCCCGATCAGGAACTTTCAAATGCGCATGGAACCGTTCCGGCATCTGTGAGGCGAGAACCGGGCCATGATTCTTAATGATCAGGCACCCTTCCAAACCGGGCAGCTGCGAAACAAGTTCGGCCACCTTCCCAGCATTCAGTTTTTCATCGGTGTGAAATTCACTCTCCAATGGGTAAGAATCCCATTCTGGTGAAATCGGATGTGCCTCTGCTCCAAATAAGAGCGGCAGATCTTCCTGCGTCCGATTTTGCTTCGCCGTTGCCGCGGTTCCGGCTTCGGAATGCTCCTGACGAAGAATTGTCAGTTCCTGGCGAACCCGGACAATCTCTTCATTGATCCGGCTCTGTTCGTGCAAGCGGGTGGCCACTTCCTCCTCCGCGCAACGGATTTGTTCTTTGATCGTTGCCAACTCCTGCTTCGCCAGCTCGGTTTCCACCTGGATTTGCGCAAATCTCCGACTGGCTTGCTCGTACTCAACTTTGTTGCGCATCAAGGCGGCCAGACTCCCAAGCAATTCTTCTTCGGTCTTGGCTAGAACCGCCCTGGTCAGGGAGGGATCCATCCGGAGCCAATGCACGTCCTGCGGTTCTATTTGCGCCCCCGGCACCGGACTGATATTGAGCTCGGTTGTCTGCTCCGGAGAGTGCCCTTCCCTTTGGTGATGGGAATATGGATCGATCGGTTCCATGACTTCCGCACTTTCAATTGAGTGAGACAAGAGTCGAGAAAAGATTGTTTCGGGCTACCTCAAAATCCGGCCAAAGCCAGTCCAAAAACGATGATCGCGGCCCCGAGGCAGTAGTAGCCAAAAAACTTCCAACGTCCTGACTCTAGCCAACGTGAGAGCAACTTAAGCGCCAGCCATCCGGCGACAAAACTGCAGACCATGCCAAATAAGCCGGGCAATGCTGCGTGCACCAGATGGGAAGATTGGCCTGTCCCGGAGCCCTCCTTAATTAGTCTCCACAACGATCTTAGAATGACCGGCGGCGTCAATACGACGGCCAGGGCAAAGCTGAATTCTTCCATCCGGCGCTTCCCTACCCCTAACAGCAAGCCGGTCGAGATGGTGGCACCGGAACGCGAAAATCCGCGAAATGGCAAGCAGAGCCCTTGAACGGCCCCAATCCAGCAGGCTTGGGAAGCGCTGACGTCGCCGCGACGCTTGTTTTTCTCTTCGCGGAGCCCTGAATAGATAATTAATAATCCTGCGGCCAAGAGCGCTCCGGCGATGAGCGCAAGATTCGAGAAAAGAACTTCGACTTCCGCTTTAGCGGCGCCTTTCAAGAAGACCTTTTCGATCACCAACTGCAGCGCCAGGCCGACGATGGCGGTGAGGACCGTGGCAATGACCACGTTGATGGCGACATTCCGGAATGCCAGCCCACTGGAAAAATAGTGTTCTCGCCAAGCGCTCCAAAAATAGACGATCACGGCGAACATCGTTCCGGTGTGAAGCATCACCAGCACGAAAGTCATTTCCGGGCTGGACGGGTCCAAGCCCATGAGTTTTTCGGCCACGATGACATGCGCTGAGCTCGAAACCGGCAAAAGTTCGGCCGCACCCTGAATCAGCCCGAGAAGAATAATTTGAAGAAAATACACGCTTTTTCGATAGCTTTCGATACGACTGTCGACAAGGCAAGAAGAAGACTTCTGCGCAAATTCGGCCGACCGCCGGACCGGAAGTTCCAAAAATATTTTTGGAAAACGCGTTCGCTTCGCTCATTGAACAGAAAGCGAGATTCGGTGCCCGCAGTAGTGACCCGTCTCCAGCCAAGTATGAACACAGACGGCCGACAGTCCGACGGTGGCGATGAACCTCAGAGGGTTGATCCTTGGATTCAGGCCCAACTCTCGACCGATCAGGTTCGCTGGTTGAACAACCAGGCGACTGTCGTGGACGAAGTCGATTTGCTCAAAAGCGCCTTGGCCGAATGGGTCGTTCGACATCCGGAAGCCTGGTTTCAAGGTACCCGCCTCAGCGATGCCGTTCGATTGGCACTGACCGAATTCATCGATCGGCACAAGGACGAGTTCATAGCGCTCGATTGATTTTCAGGAGTTCAGGAGTTGCAGAATGGAGACCGTCGAATTTTTCCGGCACTATTTCAGGAAAAGTGGAATTGAGACTAAAGAGACGCTTCTACAAGTCGAAATTCTGTAAGTAATGAGGAAACGGTTCCAGGACCAATCGCACGGAAGAGATAGCTCCCGAGGCGGATCCTGGCCCCAGACTCTCCGATGTTTTTACGCGGCCGAAGCAAAGGCCGCCGGAATGCCGGTAGATCAGTTTCTGGACTTGGTCGGAGACCGGCTCGACGAACGCGGTCAAAGACCCAAACACTTCCGGCGCGAGCGAGGAACGCAGCTCTGGCGCCACCGCAAAGGGCACTCGGAAGTTAGAAAAAATTTTCTGGGGATTGATTCAATCGCCTAGCCCGCAAAAATCACGCAAAAGCTGAAGCGACGAGCTCATTGCGGGCTAGAAAGCTCTTAAACAGACGCTGCGCGTCTGTTTAAGAGCCTTTTTAAAAATTCATGCATCGAAGCAAACTGTTTTAAACTCTCCTCTCTAAAAAGCAGCGGAATTGTCCGGCATAGCCGGAGAGTTCCGGTGCTACAGCCTGCATCGATCACAAATCTCTAAAGATTTGTGATCGATGCAGGCTAGAGCATTGGAAGATGGCCGGGACGCGAACCGAGCGGAAACGCCTGGTCGATTTGGGTGATTTCGGCTTCGGTTAGGTGGAGGTCCCCGGCCCCCGCATTTTCGGCGATGTGCTCGAGGCGAGCGGCCTTCGGAATGGCAAAGAGTATCGATCGTCGCACCAGGAACTGGAGCGCGACCTGCCGAACGGTCGCCTGATGAGCGTCCGCGATTTGCTTCAGCACGCGGCCACCGGAAGTGCGCGGTGTCGGAAATCGCCCATGACCAAACGGGCTGTAGGCGACCACGGCGACACTGTGCTTCTCACACCATGGAATAACCGCGTGCTCAATCGCACGCTCTTGCAAATGGTAGAGAACCTGATTGCAAGCGAGGTGGCCCTCACCGGCGATCTGAATCACCGTCTCAAGATCAGGCACATCGAAGTTGCTGACGCCCCAGGAAGAGATTTTGCCGGCGCGCTTGAGGTCCTCAAAGGCCGCGATTGTTTCCCCCAAAGGGTGACGACCCGGCCAGTGCAGGAGGTAGCAATCGAGCCGGTCGGTTCTCAGGCGAGCCAGTGAACGTTCGCAAGCCGCGAGGGTGCCCTTTTGAGAGGCATTCTGGGGAAGGACTTTCGAGACGAGAAAGACCTCTTCCCGCCGTCCGGCAATGGCCTCGGCCACCACTTCTTCGGCGGCGCCGGATCCATACATTTCGGCGGTGTCGATATGGGTGAGACCAAGATCGAGACCCCGGCGCAGCGCAGCGATGGCGGATCTGCGGTCGGCACTATCGATGTACCAGGTGCCTTGGCCAATCACCGGCACCTGGATTTCTGTAGTCCCGAACCACCGCCGTTCCATCTTTATTTTGCGTTGAGCAACTCCTCTTTTGCCTTTTGCAATTCAGCGAGTTCTTGCTCGCTGACTTTCGGATATTTCAAGCCCAGGGACTTCAAGGTAGCGACAATAATTTCGGAAACACAAAGGCGGGTAAACCATTTGTGATCAGCCGGGATGACGTACCAAGGCGCCCAATCTGTACTCGTCTGATTAAACATTTCCTCATACGCCTTCATGTAATCATCCCAATACCGGCGTTCCCGGATGTCGCTGGCCGAAAACTTCCAGTTTTTCTCTTTTTCGTCGATCCGCTTGAGAAATCGGGCTTTCTGTTCCGACTTCGAAATGTTCAAGAAAAATTTCAGGACAATGATTCCGTTGTCGACCAGGTATCGCTCGAATGAATTGATTTCTTTGAATCTCCGTTTCCAGATCGATTTGTCTTTGTCGAGGGGGGGAAGATGTTGTTGGGCTAAAAGCTCCGGGTGAACCCGAACCACCAGCACATCCTCGTAGTAGGATCGGTTGAAGATGCCGATGTGTCCGTTTTGTGGGAGCCGATAGGCCGCTCGCCAAAGGTAATCGTGACTCAACTCTTCCTGGGAAGGGGCCTTAAAACTGTGAACGTCGCATCCCTGAGGGTTGACGCCCGACATCACGTGTTTGATCGTACCGTCCTTTCCGGCGGCGTCCAGAGCTTGGAGTACGATAAGGACGGCATAAGCATTTGCGGCATAAAGCACATCTTGTTCGGCCGCCAGCCATTCAACGTTCAATTTCAGCTCTGTCAAAGCTCCCTCTTTTTCTTTGAAATCCCCGGTGTATTTCGGGTCGAAATCTTTGCTCAAAGAAATTTTCTTGCCGGGCTCGACGAGCAGATGTTTCAGGTCAAAACCAGCCGATTCAGGAAGGTGCTCCGCCAAATTGCGCATCCCTGATGATATCGTTCAGATGGCGAGTTTTCCATCGGGAAGCAATCTGTGGCCCGAAGCGGCCAGGAAAGCATAGCCCAGGGTTTACCCTGGGAAATTCCCCGCATCGGAATGAGCCCTGAAGGGGCCGGCAGCTAAGGGAATTGGCTCCGAACGTTTGGGCGGATCGCGGGCACATTTCCAGCGCTTTCAGGGTGAATCGTTTATTTTTGACCAACCCCGGGCTAAGCTTTCTTGCCCCTTCGGCTTCGGGGTGGACCCTTCGCGGCCACGGATCAATCCCAAACATATCGTTCATCAAACGAGACATTATGACGTTTTAAAAATGCCCGATATTCGTCTTGGAAGGTGATCGTTTTGTGATGTGTCTCCTGGTCGGACACATACTGAACAACCGCCTCAAGAGTCGATTCGGACACCGAAAATGCTGCGTAACCGTTCTGCCAAGAAAATTGCGCCAAATACCGTTCCCGCACCGCCAGATTAGAGCTTACCTTTAGTTTTGCCACGATTGTTGCGACGCTGAGTGTGCGGCCAAGTGAACAAACCACGTGGACGTGATCAGCAACTCCACCGACGCAGATTGCTGTACACCCAAGGTGATTCGCGGTCGCTGCGAGATATCCATGGAGATCGTTTCGGATGGCTGGATCGGTGAAATAGGACGCCCGGTTCTTTGTCGAAAAGATGAGATGAAGAAGGATACGAGAAAGGGACTGCGGCATATATTATATCTTTAAAATATTATGTTATTACATCCACTCGAATGTCAAATGCCGCTCGATAAAAAAAGAGTGCTTTTGGCACCCCAGGGCCCGAAGTGGCCAGGAAAGCCCAGGGTTTACTCCCTTGTCAGGATGAGCCCTGAAGGGGTCGTTAGATTCGGCGATCGACGCGCCCAACCAAGTCACATGCGCACTTCTGGCCCCTTCAGGGCTATACGTATTATATGGCAAAACCCAGGGTAAACCCTGGGCTAAGCTATTTTGGCCACTTCGGGCCATGGATCCGGCCATTTCGTGTCCACGACGTTCCCAAAGCTTGCATGGATCCGGCGATTTCGAGTCTCACCCCCTCCCAAACATCACCCTACGATCGGCGCCTCAACGATATCCTGGAGGCGGAGGTTTGCGATCTTGATGATCTCCAAGAGTCCTGCCGCTTTTTCCTGAGCCGGCGAGTTTTCGAGCCGTTCTTTACCGCTGGCCAGGATTGTCTCCTTGGTATTTTCCCGGACACAGACCACCAGCGGAAATCCGAATTTATCCCGATAAGCCTTGTTCAGGGTGTTGAACGACTCTGATTCTTCCGGGGTGAGCCGATCGAGTCCGGCCGCACTCTGGTCCCGCAACGATTCCGCACGGGCCAGACCTTCGACTGCATACGAGGGGATTTCGTAAGGGCTCTCTGTTCCGTCCGTGGCACTCAAAGCCGACACTTCCTCCGGTCGCATGAACCGGCCCAAATCGGGGTACGATCTGATAAGCTCCAGTTGACGTTCCTGAGGCGCTTCAAACATAGCGGCCTGCAACGCTCGCCGCAGATCGTAGATGGTTTTGAATGGACGTTTACGGAAAGCGGTTTCGGCAATCCATTTTCCGCTCGGAAAGAGCCGGCCGATCTTTTCAACAAACTCACCCTCAGGCAAAGCATCCACATCGGCGACCGACAGCTTCGGCACATGTCGCGGAGTCGGTCTGAACTCTTCCATGGTACCGCCTTTGCCGGTCAGGACGTTGAAGAAGAAGTTCAACAAAATTGCGGCCAGGCTTCCCGTGGTGATGCTGTTGCCGACAATGATCTGCCATCCTTCCGGAAAATTCTTATAGAAGTTTGGAAAAGCTACCGGGATCATTCCCAACCCGATGCTGACAGCCACAATCACGACATTACGTTCTTCGTGAAAATCAACGCGCGAAAGCGTTTGAATGCCCACCACCGCCACGGTCGCGAAGAGGATGGTGGCCGCACCGCCGAGGACGCACGGTGGAATCGCATCCACTAACGCAGCCACTTTGGGGAAGAGCCCGAGAAGAATCATGATAACTCCGGCTGAAGCCACGACGAAACGGCTTTTGACGCCAGTCAATCGCACCAGCCCGATGTTCTCGGCAAAGCAAGTGTAAGGGAAAGAATTCAGGATTCCACCGAGCAAGGTCGATAACCCGTCGGCCCGGAGAGCCCGGGCAATATCCTCTTGCTTGATGGTCTTTTGGACGATCTCACCGGTTGCGAAAACGTCACCGGTGGTCTCCACGGCGGTGATCAGCATGACAATAATCATGGAAGCAATCGCGGCGACGCCGAAGGTTGGCGCACCGAAACGGAAGGGTGTGGTGACCCCGATCCATCCGGCATTGTGGACTCCGGTGAAATCGACCATTCCGAATCCGGCGGCTACCGCGGAGCCGACAACCAGCCCGATGAGAACCGCAATTGAACTCATGAAGCCGCGGAAAAACCGATAGATCAAAAGGATCAGCAGCAAGGTTCCGCCGGCAAAAGCGATGTTTCTTAGACTGGCAAAATCAGGAGCACTCGGATTTCCGCCGCCGGCGCTCATGGTAGCCACCGGAATCAGGGTTACGCCGATAATCGTAATGACCGTACCGGTCACCACCGGCGGAAACAGATGCAGCAGCCGGCTATAGTAGGGAGCAATCAGGAAGGTGAAGATACCGGCTACGATCACTGCACCATAAATTTCGAGTAACCCCGCGACAGGGCTCGACGCTGCTTTGCCGATGGCAATCATCGGCGCAACGGCCGTGAAGGTGACTCCTTGAATGAGCGGCAACCGGACGCCGACATTCCCGAAGCCGACCGATTGGATAATCGAAGCGATGCCGCAAGTGAAGAGGTCAGCGCTGATCAGGGCGACCGTTTGTTCCTGCGAGAGCCCGATAGCCCCCGCCAAAAGCAACGGCACGATGACGGCCCCAGCATAAAACGCCAAGACGTGTTGAAGCCCATATATAGCCAATCGTTCCGGACGGAGAATTTGGTCCACCGGATGGACGGTGTGCTTGGGTGCTTTGACTACTCCTTGATTGCTCGCCATTTCCTATTTTCCCTTCTTTTTCTGCTGATGAAGCGCTTTCGGACCAAGCTCCTAGCAATTTATGCGCCACAAAACTTATCGCGCCACGGTGGCTTCGATCCAGCCCGACGGCGCGTCGGTCGGCACAAATAGTTCTTTGTCGTTCGCTATCTTGAAAGGTGTCAGGTTAATCACCAAGTAGTGCAGGTTCGGCATGGTCAGACTGATCTGAGAGATTTCCGGGCAGGCCTCTAAAGCTGCCTCTCCCATGTGATATTGGGTGGATTGAGCAGATGGGCTGTACTGGGTAGCGAACGTCTCAAGCATGGCTTGGATGATATTCGCATTCGCGGTGGCGTAACTCGCCGGAGCTTTCTGATAGATCCAGCTGGCTGTTAAGCTGGTGGCAAGAAGACGATCGTTGGTATCCGGAAGAGTGGCGAATTCGTCCTGCCAAAAATCTTCCCAGGCCGAACCGGCAGTTTTCAGGACGACGAGTTCCCGTACGCCCGAGGTCGTCTCGATTGAATCACGGGTCGCCATCGTCCGGGTCCATGGGATTCCTTTGCCAGTATTGATAAAATTGGTTCCCGACGGCTGACCGTCGACGATCTGCCGTTCCCAGACCCGTTCAAGAGTCTCCACTTCGACGGAGGTGACATGCGAATATTTGTTCAGGTAATGCTCACAGAGCGCAATGGCAAACGGTTCGGTCTCGGTGTCCAATTGATGGTAAGCGATGACGTTGGTAGTGTTCTTGATAGAGTCGGTCGCGATGACCTTTTTGTTGTCGTCCTTGGTGTAGGAATCGCCGAAGTCCCCTTGGAGAAGGGTCTTGACGTCGAGTTCTTTGGGAACGTGGACGCCGTCTCTCTTGATTTTCTTGAAGACACGAACCCTGGCTTTCCCGTAGCGATTGGTTTGGAGTTTCATATTGGAAATTTTCCTGTGAAATGACCGACCCTCGTCCTGTAGCAGCCAATGTGCCGTCCAACGTCCAAAGCGGAGGAATGGAGTATTGGAGTATTGAAGTATTGGAGTGATGGGCGTAAGCGTCGGCTGGAGGCCTTGCTTCCTGCTTTTGTCCAGGTCGGGTAGAGTAGCCGTCATGGGAAGTATATTGGGTCAGTATGCCGAAGTCGTCGTAACCATGGATGGTTCGCGATGGGAATTGAAAGACCTGGAATTTTTGCGACAAATGGAATCATCCAACAGGTCGACCCGAGAGCCGAGTAGCCGCAAACCGCGGATTCTGTCCTCGATGTGAGTGGGCAGATTGTCTTGCCCGGGCTGGTCAATACGCATCACCACCTCAATCAGACGCTGTTTAGAAATCTACCTGGCGCGCAGAATAACAACCTCTTCCCCTGACTGACACCGCAGTACGGGATCTGGGCTCAAACCACCCAGGAAGCCTCCCGCGCCAGCACGCTTTGACGGAGGACGAAGAGGATTGGGGGAAGCGAGGGAGAGGCTCTGACGTCGCCCCTTGGGATTGGTTTACCAATCGGCCCTGCATTTCATGAGGGGTCACATCACACGGCAGGTAGACACGGGAAGCCCCGGCGCAGGAGAAGCTCCGTCTGAGCCGGGGTCTTCGGCGTCGCCCTGCTTATGGCGTCGTCCCCTTGGGATTGGCGCAACCATTCGACCATGCCATTCACGAGGGGGTCACGTTGTAAGGCAGGAAGACGCGGGAAACCCCAGTTCGGACGGAGCCTCACCCTACCAAGGACGACTACTACGAGGACGAGGATGATTGAAGAAGAACGCTGAACGGAATCGATAACGAGAACGAGCACGAGAAGGAGCACGATTGGGGAAGACGAGGAAGACAAGAGCGATTACATACGGAAAAGAAATGACCACTGATATTCGATTCGGACTCATCGGATTGGGCCTCATGGGCAGGGAATTTGCCAGCGCCGCAGCGCGTTGGAGCCACCTCACCAATGTCGATGCCCGGCCGGTTCTGACGGCGGTGTGCGATATGAACGAAAGCGCCTTCGGCTGGTTCAAAGAAAGCGTTTCAACCCTGGAATTCGCCACCACCGATTACCATGAACTCCTCCAGCGCGACGATGTGGAAGCCATCTATTGTGCTGTCCCACATCATCTTCATGCCCAGTTCTATACGGACATCATCCGGGCAGGAAAACATCTGCTGGGCGAAAAGCCGTTCGGAATCGATTTGGCCGCGAACCGTGCGATTCTGCGCGCAATCGAAGAGAACCCCAAAGTTTTGGTTCGTTGCTCTTCGGAGTTTCCTTTCTTTCCAGGCGCGTACGCCATCATCCGTGCTCTTCGAGAGAAGGATTTCGGGAAAATCGTCGAGGTCGAAAGCGGGTTCCTGCATTCATCTGATCTGAATTCGAAGAAATCGATCAATTGGAAACGGATGATCGAGTACAACGGCGAATACGGCTGCATGGGCGATCTGGGAATCCACACGGTTCATATCCCTTTAAGGTTTGGCTGGTTCCCAAACCGGGTTCAGGCACAGCTCAGTAAAATTGTGCGGGAACGCCCGGATGCCAAAGGCGCCCTGGTCCCCTGTAGAACCTGGGATAACGCGACCATCTATGGCGAGATCGACCAGAACGGCCACCAGTTTCCCATCACAATCCATACGAAACGGATCGCCCCGGGCGAAATCAATACCTGGTTCCTCCGGGTCATCGGTACCAAGCGTTCAATGTCCTACTCGACTAAGTATCCCAAAACCCTAAAGGTCATGGAATACGAAGAAGGCGGCCCACAAGCCTGGCAGCATATCGATCTCGGTTACGAAAGCGCGTATTCAACCATCACGGGTTCAATCTTCGAGTTTGGGTTTACGGATAGTATCCTGCAAATGTGGGCGGCTTTCTGCGACGAACTAGCCAATGGCCGGGAGAAGATGAAGCAGCCCTTTTATTGCGTCACACCGGAAGAGACTCTTCAGAGTCACTTGATTTTCACGCAAGCGTTAGAGTCTTACGGTATCCGCGCATAGGTCGTTGACGATGACACGGCGATGGTTGATTTTCCGGGCAACCAGCATTTATCGGAATTCACCTTCGGCTCATGAACCAATTTAAAACACTCCGCGCCTCGACCCTCTATTGCCCGAAGTGCAAGACCGCTCAACCTGTGCGGGAGAAATTGCTGTTGATTTTGCCTGACCGGGAAATTTACGACTATTTGTGCACCGCTTGCGCGACATCGGTAGGATCACGCGAGGTTCGGGCCGCAGAAATCGCGCGGCCCCCTTTGATTCTGCATTAGGGCCAGTCGTCGTCGTGGTCGGTATCGCTCGGCGGTAGGGTGACACTCCGTCGAACAGGGGCTTTCCGCGTCAACCTGCCACATCACGTTACCCCCCCACGGGTTTCGCGGCGGGACCTTTCGTGTACCGCCTGGAAAACGGACGACGACAAAGGACGAGGAGGAACACGAGCACGAACACGGGGAGGACCGAGGCCTACCCATCCGCATGCATCCTTTTCCCCGAACTGATCTCCGACCAGAGGCGGATCAATTCGACTCTCATGGTGATGATCTCATCGGTTAGCAATCGCTCGGGATCCGTGCCCAAACTGTAAGAGCTGCGAAATCGCTGAACGGACCGCTCAATTTCCGCCAGGCAACCTGCGACCGACGGTGGAATAACGTCAGAATCGTTCATATGTTCATATGAACATATTCCGGAAGAAAATGCAAGTGATTTGGCTTCGGAAGGTAGTTTTTCGCCTGCCAGGAAAGGTCGGCCCAAACGCCCGGAAGGAACACTTCCAACTCCGTGGCCCGAAGTGGCCAAGAAAGCATAGCCCAGGGTTTACCCGGGGTTTACCCTGGGTAATTCCACCTCACCCGATCAGCCCTGAAGGGGCCACCGGCTACGGCGAGAAATCGGCTCCCAACCTTGAACTGGATCGAGTGCGCAGTCCTAGCCCCTTGGGCGAAACGTTTATTTTAGCATGCCCAGGGTAAACCCTGGGCTAAGCTTTCTTGCCCTTGCGGGGCGGGCCCTTGGCTCCCGGGACGGTACCACCGAACGCTTGCCGCCGCGATGCCGAGCGAAGCGACGACAACGACGACGAGACCGAGGAGGATTGTAAGATGATGTGGCAGGTCGACCCGGTAAGCCCGGTTCGGGTGGAATCTCACCCTACCAGCAGTTGGCATCAAAAATGCTGAGTTAGCTTTGTTCACTGTGAAAGAGCCGAACGCCATTCAGGTTGGACAGAAAAGCCCCGAGCCTATGAATAATTCGATCAGCAAAGCAGCTTATGCCGGACTGGGCCACTGCTCGGTCTGCGGAATATGGACAAAGCTGGAGATGTGGGACGAAGGACTCAATGGTCGCTTCTGTTCCGAGTG
>DATHPI010000020.1:0-13156 GCA_035484035.1 Chthoniobacterales bacterium | reverse complement strand
CGTCCTCTATCAAGCGATGCGTGAACTCGACGATCAGAATGCTGTTTGACACCACGATACCGACCATCATGACGACGCCCATCAAAGACATCACATTCAAGGTGGTGCCGGTCAGAGTCAGGACTAGTAATACTCCGCTGATGCCTGGTGGAACAGCCAGCAAGATGATTAAAGGGTCGATGAACGACCGAAACTGAGCTACCAGGATCAGATAGACGAGCAAAAGGGCTAAAACCAAACCAAATCCAAATGACTCCAGGGAGCTATCCATGGCCGCAGCGCTGCCCCGGACAAAGACACGGATGCCCTCCGGTTTAGCAACCTGGTTAATGATTCGGTTCACCGCATTCGCCACCTTACCCAACTCCTCGCCCTTGGGTGCGACATAAATGTCGATGACCCGTTGAAGCTGGTAGTGGTCAACCTCAGTAGGCGCTTCCACCCGGCTCAGACTGGTGACGGCATCTAATCGAGCCGGGTTCTTTTCGTAGGAAGCGCGAATCGGAATGCTCTTTAGATCGGTGAGCGACTTAATAGTCTTGTCTGGGTATTGAACAGTTAGTAGATAATCATTTCCGGTTCGCGGATCGACCCAGTAGCTTGGAGCGATCATCCCGTTGGAGGTCAAAGCGGTGATGACGTTACTGACCACCTCCTTTTGACTGAGGCCGAGTTCGTCGGCGTGATATCTATCAATGGAAAGGTGAAGAGCCGGTGCGTCAATGTCCTGCGGGATAAACGCATCACTCACTCCGGGGATTGATTTGACCTGCTCACGGATTGCTTCAGCCGTGGCATAGGTTTGCTTGAGATCCGAGCCAGTCACCTGAATGTCGATGGGGGCGGGCAGTCCCAAATTGAGGACGGCGTCCACCAGACCACCAGACTGAAAATAGGTCGTAAGTTCCGGCATTTGCGTTTGCATCGCCGCTCTCACTTTTTGCATATAGTCGTAGCTACCGACCCTGTGATCGTCCGTGAGACCGACTTGGACGTACGCGGTGTGGGAGGCCGAATTGCTCGTGTAGATCGAGGAGAATCCGGGGGTCGAACCGATGTTTGAAACAATCAACCGTAGATCATGAGGCTCAACGAGGCCTCGCACCAGATCTTCGACCTTCTTGACTTCCTGTTCCGTGATTTCAATCCGCGTCCCGGTCGGCGTCTTGAGATTAATCGCGAACTGGCCGGGGTCCGTCCTCGGAAAATAGGCGAACCCGAGCTTTGGGATAAGTGCGAAGCTGAGAAGGACCATTCCCAGGATTCCGATCACCGTGCTGATCGGTCGCGCTAGTGCGATCAACTGAACGCGATCAAAACTGTCCAGAAAAGAAGTGAATTTTCGATTGAACCCAGAATTGAAACGTCTCCACCATCCTTCGGGCGCTTTCTGGCCGGCCTCGGCTTTAACCTGAAGTGGATCGCTCTGGTGTCCCTTGATAAACTTCGCACAGAACAAGGGCACCACGGTCATCGCGACAAGGTAGGATGCAAATAAGGAAAGAACCACGGAGAGGGCCAAGGCGGTAAAGAGGAACTTGCTGACACCGTACAGGAACGTGACCGGAAAAAAGACAACCGCCGTAGTGAGGGTCGCCGCCAATACCGGCAGAGACATTTCTTTCCCTCCTTTTTCGGCTGCGACAATCGGGGATTCCCCCAACTCGAGGTGCCGGAAAATATTCTCCAGAACCACGACAGAGTTGTCGATCAAACGCGAAAACGCCAGGGCCAAACCGCCCAGCACCATTGAGTTGATGGTGCTGTTCCCGAACGAGAGTGCAATGAAAGTAGCCAATATCGAGAGCGGGATAGAGAGAAATACCGCAGCAGTCGCTCGGAAATTGCCCAGGAAGATCAGGATCATCAGCCCGGTTAGGACCATCCCGATCACCCCTTCATGAATTATATTTTCGATCGCGGTCTTAACAAAGACGGATTGATCAAAGACAACTTTGGCCACTAGCGATTTTGGAACATCGACCAGATGTTGGATACGCTCCTTAATTCCGTCCACCACCGCGATCGTATTAGCATCTCCACCTTGCTTCAGGACCGGTAGATACACAGAACGTTGACCGTCAATCCGAACAACGCTGGTCTGGATTTGCGCTCCATCCTTCGCCTGTCCCACATCGCCGACTAATACGGGCGATCCAGCGACCATCTTGAGCGGTAACTGATTGATCTCATCGACCGTGTTCAGTTGGCTGTTGGTGTATAGACTATAGTCGAACGGGCCAATTTTCACGTCGCCGGCCGGTAAGATTAGGTTGGAATCGTTGACTGAACGTACGACGTCCATCACGCTCAGTTGATGGGCCTCTAACTTCAACGGATCAACGTACACCATGATTTGGCGGTATTTTCCTCCGAATGGCTGCGGGACCGAAGCCCCCGGAACGTTCGCTACCTGGTTGCGCACGGTATACTGACCAAGGTCACGAAGTTGAGTCTCATTGAGCCCCTCACCCTTCAGAGTAATTAGGCAGACCGGCAAACTCGAGGCGTCGAATTTTAACACCACTGGTGGTAACGTCCCTGGCGGCAGGCGCCGCAGATTTGCCATCGCGAGATTGGAAATCGTCGTGACATCGGCATCGGCGTCGGTTCCCGGTTGAAAATAGATTTTGATGAGGCTGACTCCCGGCAGCGATCGCGATTCGATGTGTTCGATTCCGCTTCCTAACGTGAAGAAGCGTTCAAAACGACCAGTGATATCGTTTTCGATCTGTTCCGGCGGCATTCCCGAAAAGAATGTTGCTACCACCACTACGGGAATTTTGATCTCTGGAAACAAGTCCACCGGCATCTTGACCATGCTGGTGACACCCACGACACAGAGGATCAGGCAGATAACGATGACCAGATAAGGGTAGCGGATCGAGAATCGTGACATAAACCAAAAATGAAGCCTTCATTTCGCAAACGAACGTCTAAGGCTTCAATCGCGTTCGCTATCGAACAACTATCCAGCAAAAGAAGGGCATTAAGCGTTTTCTCCGAAACTGGATCATGCATCGAGTTGATTGTTTTAATCGAACGTTGGTATTTGGATGAGTTTGCCCGCTGCTTTCTGACCAAACTGGATCCCGGCCCGATTGCCGACCAATACCAATTCGTTGTCTACCAGGCCGGAGCGAATTTCGACCTTATCCGGAGTCTGTAGGCCCAGCGTCACGTCTCGTTTTTCGAGACGATGATTTCCATTTAAAACCACGACTGTTGGCTTCTGGCCTAACGTCACTGCTTGGAGCGGAACCGTAAGAGCATTCTTACTTTGCTCCAGGACTAGCCGAACGTTCGCATACATGCCCGGGGTCAACCGCCCGTCCACGTTCGGAACCTCGACTTCGGTCTCCATCTTTCTCGTCGAGACGTCTACCTTCCCGGAATACCGAGAGATCTTACCGGGAAACGTTTCGTGCAGCGCGTCGACCGTTACTTCGACAGGAACGCCCACATGTATTTCCGGAACTGCTGACTCAGGAACAGGGAAATCGAGTCGGAGCAGACTATCTTCCGCTAATTCTACTAACGGCATCGCTTGGGTATCGGAAGCAGTTCCTGCTTGAATTAACGAGCCGATGTCGGCGAAGCGCTTGGTAATGATACCACTGAAGGGCGCGGAGATGGTGGCGTAATCCACCATCGTTTGGATCCGTCCCAGTTCTGCCTGAGATTCGTGGACGCTTTCACGAGCGGACCCCAGCATGCCCTCCATCTCCGCGTCCTTATCCTTTGAGGCATCCAGTTCCTGCTGAGCCACCATGGTCGGGTGAGCCCTTGCCACTTCCAAGAGGCGCTGGTAACTCAAGTGAGCATCGCGATAATCAGCTTCTACGCGTTTGACCTCTTCCTGACTTTTAGCCAACACTGCCGATGCCCTATTCAAGTCGTCATTTAACTCTGGGACCTCCAATTTCGCCAAAGGTTCGCCCGCCTGGACATGATCTCCGATATCAACTCCGATCGACTTCACGTATCCGGAAACTTTCGCGTGCACCAAGATTTCCTGATAGGGGCGAAACTCGCCATAGAGCGCAACATCTTTGGTTAAAGTTTCCCTGCCTGCCTTCGCGACCGGCACGGTCTGTGGAGCGGTTACCTCAGGAACCGCCGATTTGTCATCGAATTTGGTTCCTTTTGAGATCTCTGCCCAGAAAATCACGATGCTGATGATCGTAAGCAAGCCGCCAATCCAGAGTGCCGCTTTGAAACCGCTTCTCCCCTTGACTGCTTTTGTGGGTTCTTTAGAAGCTGCAGCTAAAATCAATTCGGTCATGCGAGTAAATGTGGAGAAGTTGAGATTGCTAATGGAAGTTGCACGATGAATCGACAACCACCGTCGGCATGGTTTTCAGCCTTCACGAAGCCGCCATGCGCAGTGCATATCGATTGAACAATCGACAGTCCAAGGCCAGCGCCTTCAATACTACCAAGGCGCACCTGATCCGCCCGGAAGAAACGTTCAAAAACATGTGGCAAATCACCCGCCGTGATCCCCGGTCCGGTATCAGAGATTTCCAACTGGGCCTGTCGATTAGTCACATTTACCCCAACCGTCACTTTCCCGCCCTCCGGTGTGTACTTGATAGCGTTATCCAAGAGATTAACAACCACTTGTTTTAGGCGGACTCGATCGCCTTCAACCTCCACTAGCCCCTGCGCTTGTGAAGTCAGCATAACGCGCTTTTCGTCAGCCAAGGGTACCATTTGGTCTGTGATGGTAGAGACGAGATCGGTCAAGTTTAACCGGACGCGTTCCATCTGTGCGTCTCCGGAGTCTAAACGGGAGAGCGACAGCAGGCATTGAACAATTTTGGATAGATTCTCCGTCTCCTCGATCAGACTGTAAATTGTTTCTCGTACGTTCTCCGATAGATTTTTATCCAACAACGACGTTTCAAGCTCGCCACGGATAATCGTCAGCGGAGTGCGCAACTCATGTGAAGCATCGGCAGTAAAACGACTGACACTCTGGAAAGATTCGTCCAACCGGGAAATCATCCGGTTAAGTGTCCTTGACAGACTCGCAATTTCATCGCCCGTCTCAACGGTCGGAAGGCGTTTGTCCAGGCGATGGGATGTGATTTCCTCGGCGGTCGAAGTGATCTTTTTAACCGGAGCGAGGGCCCATTTAATAACCATAAACCCCCCCCAGATGGCAAGTGCCAGCACCACAATTAAGCCTACCAACAGCGAAACTAAAAACCTGCGCAGGACATCCTTTATCGGCAAAGTGGACCCGCCGACCTCGACCATATATTTCTGCTGACCGCTGGCAAATTGCACCGTAGCAATCAAGAGCCCATTGCGTCCGGCATGTTCAATGCGAGTGGATGCCACCAAATGGGTTTCGGGCGGTCTTGGTACCTGCTTTGGATCAAAGCTTTGATCGTTCGGTTTACCGGAAATGTAAATGACGGTACCGGCGCTGTTGGTGACACGGATGAATCGATCATTGGCTTCTGGCGCATATCGTGTCTCAATCTCCTTGCCGACATAGGTCTCACCGTTCGGCCCGATATTGGCCAGCAGAGCATTAGCAATGCGTTCCGCCCGGTGTGAAAATAATTCCGTCAAATATACGGAAAGGAAATGATCCAGGCGCCAGTAACAATAAGCTCCAAAGACAAGCCCCAGTACAACTAATAAACCACCGTACAAGGCAGTCAATCGAAAGCGAAGGGAGCGGGTATTCATGCGTTTTGGCCGCAGCTCCCTTTGCCAAATGAAAAGCACAGAAATATTAAAAAAATGCGACCCATAAGCGTCACCTGCAGTGCGACAGCCTCTCGTTCGAGCGATCCTCCATCATTGATCGAGAGCAGTATTAAACTGAGGATCCCTCGGAGGTTGGTACAAATCCCGATCGTTGTCACTCTGTGCCTGTGGCGTAGCGCCCGTGCCCGGCATCTGCAGGCTTACGTTAGAGTTTTGACCTCCGGTTGCTGTGCAGCCCGCTGATAGCAAAGCCAGAGCGCCAGCCGTGGCGCAAAGGAGGACGAAACGTACTGTTTTCGTTCCGATGTAAGTGCTCTTTACAAAAGTTTGGGACATATTCTATTCTTTCATTGCGTTTTAGTTTTCATTGCGTTCGCTGAGGGCGTAGCCGGCACGCCGAACGGTGTGAATCAAGTTGGACGTAAATGGCGTATCGATCTTTGCACGTAGCTGCCGGATGTAGACATCCACAATGTTGGTGAGTCCTTCAAAGCTTTGATCCCAAACATGCTCAACGATCATCGTTCGGGAGAGCACTCGCCCGGAATTCACTGCGAGATATTCCAGGAGGGAATATTCTTTTGCGGTTAGCCGGATCGTGATGCCGTCCCTTTTGACATGGTGATTGATTCGATCGATCTCCAGTCCTGCGATGCGAAGGCAATTCGAGTGATTCACCTGACCTCGTCTTAACAACGCTTTGATGCGGACGAGCAACTCCGCGAAGGCAAACGGTTTGGTGAGATAGTCATCCGCTCCTGCTTCAAAGTTCTTCACTTTATCGTCCACCGCATCTCGCGCCGTCAGTACGATGATGGGTACAGTGGTATTGTGGCGCCGCAGCCTGGAAATGAGCTCGGTTCCGTTCAATTCAGGAAGTAGCAGATCGACGATGAGCAGGTCGTAAGGCGTCTCCAAAGCCATTGCGAGGCCGGAGCTGCCGTCTCGGGTGTCGTCGACCGCGAACCTCTCCGCTTTGAGCCCGAGGGTCACGAAGCGCACAACCTTTTCTTCGTCTTCCACAACTAGCAGTCTCATTTTTCTTGAACGCTTAATAGTTCCTCTGTTGGCGGGCCACCTTGCCCATATTGTAAACCTTTATAAAGTCAGCAGCTCTTCGCTGCATTCGGACCTACCACTGTGCAGAATAGTGCTTGTGTTGAGGGTTCCGCGCTTCAAGAACCAAATCTACTGCCAACTGTTTAGTTAAGACACAGAGGTGCTCCGTCCTGCTGGCAACGAGTCCGGCAAAGTAGGATTGCAGCCGTGCTGTCCGGCGTCTGCCGGTATCTTCGGCGGAAGACGTCGCCAGGTTCCGGGAGATGTCGTTTACTCGCTCAGTTTCCTTTAAAAGACTAAGCAATGTTTGAGTGACGCCAATCGGTAAGCGCTCCTTCGCGAACAAATCGGCAAGTTCTTCGCGCACTTTTCCCAGCTGACCGCCCGGGCTAAAAGCCTCGGCGGGAAGCCGCGTCCCAATTTGAAAGGAGTCTTCCAATTGGCCGACCATTGCGTTTAAAGTAACGCATAGATTTTCGATTTGTTGGAGGACATGTCCTTTGATGCCTTCTTCCTCTGAGCGAATCGGCAACGACTGCACTGCCAGAGCGATCTTTCGGACGGGAAGAAGCGCACGCTTTACGAAAAAAAGGCTACCCAGAGTTGCGAATGCCAGCGCAAAAACCAGTCCAATCAGCATCGTCCTCGTAGTTTCCCGAAAGACAGCCTTGATCGGTTGCTTAGAGGTTCCCACTTCGACGACGTATTCCTTATTTCCGAACGTCGAATTTGCAGTGGCCATGAGCAATCGAGACTTATGCACGGTCCGTCGGATAACGCCCGTCGGCCCAGCAAACGAATTCGGTTCCCGACGGACATTCTCGGGAACTGCCGCTACCGTGTGACTTTCCGTTTTCCCGGACGAACCGTCCGCTGAACCGCCGCTCTGATGCACGGAAACGAATGGATCGCTTAACCCCGGCCCATTAGATCTTTCACGGACAGGTATTTGCCCCGTCGCCGCGAACATATTGCCGATCTCCCTCGCTCGGATGGACAATGCATTTTGCACTCCAATTGCGAGACAAAAGTCCAGAGATTTGCACGTGTACACCCCTAACGTGAGTGCCAGGACGATCAACAGCCAGTCATACCAGGCTGTAATCCTTACAACGACAGACGACGAGTGCGCCATTTTTTCCCTTTCGTATACGGCAACAGGCGAACAGCGCCCGGTTTTCTGGAAATCCACATCGAGGACAGTACAAACTGCACGGTTATCCGAGAGTAACCTAACAAACTAGCTGTCGGAACTCTTCACAGACTGCTGAAGCGAACGACGAATTCCAGTATAATTTTCCGTGAAATTTGCTGGTTGTTCCATGGCTATTGCAGACCATCGGATTCCGGGCCAAAGGGCCACGGTCGATCAAAGCCCCTGGTCGCCGGATTGTATCTTCTGGGTTGAATTTGCACATAGCCCGCAGACGAGCCTTGTTTGGTTGTACCGCGAGCAGTTGAGCAACCGGTGGCCAAAAGAGGGCATACGCTCGCGATGGATAAGAAGAGGAGACCAAGATGTTTTTTCATAACGATTTACGGTATATTCTTCGGCAAATAGATGAGATTATGTGACGCACCAATGCGAAGACGGCCAACATCGATCAATAAAAGATATTGTGGTTATCACAAAGGAGCGCATCGCTATTATTCTTCTAACCCATGAAAACATAGAATCAATGAATCCAACATTAAGATTCCCTAATGTTCGGCATGGAGCGCTTCTCGTGAGAGCAGTCTATCCCTTTGTGATTTTGGTCATGGCGCTGGTTTGCTCTTCCCAGTATTCCCTCGGCGCCGAGCACGACTGGTATCAGTGTCCTGTAGGAAAAGCGAAACACCTGGATCTAAACAAAATATCCCTGATCAGAGACTCCGTAGTTGGAGTTGCCAGTGTCGGTTCTCAGTGTCAGTTAGGAGGCTCCGCCTCCTGCCCAATCGTCCTCGTGCTCGTTATCGTTATCGTGCTCGATTTTGATTGTTGATCGTTGCCGATCAAAAGCGGGTTAGCGCTCTTATTGAGACCCTGCACCGGCACTACCTAATCTAGAGGATATTAGTGAACCCGCCAGAGACGATGAGGCGAATGCCAAGACCAAGGAATTTGCCTTTCCCTGATCGGTCATTGAGAAACTCGACAGATATAGCTAATTCATCAGCAGGTTATTGTTTCTGTGTTTGGCCAATCGCGTCCAGAAGGACGGCGACGAAAAATGATGGCTCCCTTGGACAAAGCAATTCTGCGCTTTATGAGAGTTCACGGCTGCCCTTTACCGCGTAAGACACGCGGCGAACCGTGATGAGTTGCGAGCCCGAGCGAGACCGACTAACCATTCTAGCCCTCGAGAAGGCGGAGCCGCTCCTTCCATGTACACGGGTTTACCTTAAGGAAAGCTCTGCGCGATCGTTTCAATGCGGTCGAGGACGCCAACGTAATCGAGCGCGAAATCAATCAACTCGAGCGTATCGTGCGAGATGTGCTTCAGTTTGCTCGGCCGGCCGAACCAGATCGAGAGGCCATTTCCGCGGTGGCTCTGCTGCATGAAGCAGTCGTTCGATGCAAGCCTTCGTGGCCGTTAACTGTACGTCCATCCCCGAGACGCTTGTTGAGAGCGAGATGTTCGGTCACGAGCGTGGGGCATTTACTGGCGCGGATGGGCGGCGTATCGGCCGGTTCGAGCAAGCGCACAAAGGGACGATCTTTCTCGATGAAATTGCCGACATGACTTTGTCAACTCAGGCAAAACTGCTCCGGCTATTGCAGGAATGATCCGTGCAGCGCGTAGGCGGACGCGAGCCAATATGTGCGCATTATCACCGCCACCCATCGAGATCTCAGGAACGCCAAAGCGTCGAAATGGGGTGAAAAACCCGTCCATCCAGGATAAGGCCAGCATTGGATAAATCCCCTGGAACGTAGAGTAACGCCCTCGAAATTTTTCTCGCATTGAACAGTTTCGCCTGTTTCTTTTGGAAGATCTTCGAGATTGCGACGGAAATTCGTAGCTAACACAAGTATTGAAACAAAGACCTCTCGACGATTAAAGCCGTGGAAGACAAAGGCGAAATCAACCGATGGTCATCGGTCGAGATTAAGATTATTCTTGTTCCGACTGACCTGCGACCGGAGTCAATGATTGCACTCCGATACGCACTCACGCTGGCGAAGCAATTCAATGCCAACCTCACGCTCCTCCACGTTCTGCAGGAACCGTACTCTTCGGATACAGAGGTAGAGCCCAGCGTGGAAGGATCGCTCGACCCGGAGAAAGGCAACGAGGAACGAGCACTGGCTTTGTTGGAGGAGGATTTGCGCTCGGAATATCCGAATTGCCGAAGCTGTTTTCGGATCGGAACTCCCTTCGAACAAATCGTGCATGAAGCCGAAAACCTCAAGGCGAGCCTGATCGTCATGTCATCACATAGTTACGGGTGGCTAGACCGTATCGTTCATGGCAGCGCCGCGGAAATGATACTTCATAGCACGCCCTGCCCTGTTCTTATCGTCAAAGAACCTGCCAAAGCTCAGCGCTCGGAACTTGCAGAGACATCCGGACCTAAATAGGGGGGCAAGCTACGGTAAATGCAGAACGCAAGGGGAGGGGAGGGTGGAATAGGGGGTGCGGATCGACAGCCTCATCGCTAAGAAGGTCAGCGTGATCGCCGTCGTGCCCCCGTGGAAAACGTCGCCGCAGAACCCTCGTTTTCTTGCAGAGGTTTAAGCGGATTCGGATAGGTCGACAGACCCTGGGCATTGATTGCGGCACCAATTCAGTTCGTGCACTTTTTGTCGACGTTTCCGCTGGGTGCGCCCAATCTTCGGCCCGCACCCCCAGAGCAGATTGCGGCCGCCATGGTCGCACCAACGAACCACCACTGCCCCATTCTCCGAAAAGTTCTGGCCGCGTTGTCTTCGGGTAGAATATTCTTTCAAAACAATCGAGAGCTCGCATGAAAAATTCGTTCTCCCCGGGGCGCGTCTTGACCACCGATGAGGTAAAACGCCTCGCCAGACAATTGGTTCCCAGATACAGCCAACGCCCCGCAGGCGCAGCAGTACGGCGGAAACTCCAGGCGCTGGAGAGCGATTGCCGTTTCACTCCCAGATCCCGGCAGTTGTTTGAAGAGCTCCTTGGGCGCGTTGGAGTCGCTTCGACACAAGGAATTTCTCTACCCATCAGCGATCAACCCTTCTGGTTTCGCGCCGGGCATCCGCTGGCCAATTATCAATCGGCGCCGACATTGCCCTCATTCGTGGATGTTCTGATCATCGGTGCAGGGCTGACTGGCGCTTCGGCAGCCTATCATCTCGGACCGGCGGTTCGTGATCGTAGTCTGCGCGTCGCCCTCATCGATCGCGGCGATCCCGCCACCGAAGCTAGCGGGCGTAACGGCGGCAATTTCGAGCTGCTTCCTGAGAATTCCGTCGGTCTTTATGGGGGGCTGGCGCGCGAGCGATTGCAATTTCTCCTGCATGTCTACCCTTCTTTACCTATCGAAGTCCTTCGCGCCGAAAGCGAACGGCAAGCATCGCTGGTTTTGGGAATGGCCCTTCGCAACCGCGACCGACTTCAGGAAATCATCGGTAACGAATCGATCGACTGCGATTTTTCTCCGCGCGGATGGATCTGCCTCGCCCACACCGAGAGCGAAGAACAGGGCATGTGCGAGGAAGTAATGCTCGCCGCCCAGCACGGCCAGCGCATCGAGCTATGGTCGCGGCGGAAAATCTTCGAGGAGTTCGACATTCGCACTGATTTCCTCGGCCGCTTCATCCCCGGCGATGGAACCTACCATCCATTCAAATATGTCTGCGGGGTGATCAGCGCTGCGCTGAAGAGCGGCGTTGAGCTGTACACGCGCGTGCGTGTGAAAGGGATCCGATCGATGTCGCCCGATCGTCATTACCTGACAACCGATCGAGGCCGCATCGTCGCCCGACGGGTGATTGTTGCCACCAACGCCTTCACGCGCGAGTTGCTGCCGGAGATGCGCAGCATCTCGCCGCGGCAAAGCCAGATCATGCTCACCGAACATGCGCTGGATCGCGCGCGGGGACGCATTGTCACCAGCGAGCAAGGTCCAGCCTTCTTTAATCAGCCGCGCGCCGGAGCCCACAATGGACGCGCCCCGCTCTTGTTTGGCGGCGGCAGCGATCGACCAATGAAAAATCCCGCCTCACGCCGGAGATCGCCTGGAGTTCACCATCTGCTGCTTCGGCTGCGCGATCGATATTATCCCGAGTTATGCGGACAGCCGCCGACTTCAGAGTGGGTCGGGCCCATGGCCTTCACGCCGGATGGATTGCCGGCGGTCGGATTTGTTCGCCCCGGGATTATCCTAGCCGCCGGCTTCAACGGGTATGGCGGCAGTTACACTACCGCTGCCGGACAAGCCAGTGCCGAGATGGCGCTCACCGACGAACCTCCCAATTGGACGCCGCAGGATGTCTTCTCCCCGCACCGGTTCCTCATCAAAAATCCTTTGTTTCTCTCGTCCAAGGATAATCTCTGGCGAATCGCCCAGGCACTATGCAAGCGGTTGATGGTGGTCAACGAACAGATCTCCTTCGAGTGCATTTACGGTGCGGCCAGCGTCCCTGGGAAAACGCCAGAGAGCTCGACCATCACGCTGGAGCTAATGACCTCGCAACCGGGTTCAACGATCAGGCCGGCGGCTCTGCGCGGCTTTCCTCTCTTTGCTGACTTCAGCGATCGCGAGCTTCGACAGTTGCTGCGGCTCATGCGGCGCTGGGACCTGCCCCAGGGATCTGTGGTGGTGAGCGAAGGTGGGCCCGGCGGCAGCTGCTTCATCATCGTCAGGGGCAGCGTTGACGTGACCGTGCTCGTGCGCGGGTGCCAGCAACTCCTGGCCGAGCTCCCCGCCGGCAGCATCTTCGGTCAGGTGAGCCTCATCAGTGGCGAGGCACGTACCGCGACGTGCTCGATGTCCCAAGGCGGGGTCATCCTCGAGTTCGAGCGCAAGCCGTGCGAAACCCTCCTCTCCGCCGGCTCCCATACCGCCCTGAAATTCCTCGCCGCCTTGAACCAGGACTTGATCAGCGCCCTCCGCGGCGCCGACCAGCGACTACTGCAGCTCAGCGCCGGCGGGATCCGGAAGCGGAATTCGGTATTGATCGAATAACCGGCCTCGGGCTTGCCCAAATCCCCGATCAAGACTCGAGCAGTGACCGACGCAATCTCGACCTTGCTCTGGATCAGGATCGTGCTCGTAAGCTAAAGCCAGGATAGGAACCAACGGACTGTACAGTTCGTCGACGAACAATTCTTCCCAAGCTGCACGATGGAAGTAACCTCTATTTCCCAGAATTGTTGAATGAGTTTGAAAATCTGCAAAAGCCCAAAGGCAA
>DATHPI010000019.1:0-24468 GCA_035484035.1 Chthoniobacterales bacterium | reverse complement strand
CGCTCGATCTTTGCCAGAGGCCAATGTTTCCCCTCTTCCTGATCAATGACTTTCTGGAACTGTTTTTGGACTTCTGGAATATGATCCGGATCATCCACGACTTCCATCCGTGAGGCTGGGTCATCGACGAAAGTATCGAGCGGAATCAAACGCAAACAGGCTTCTAATGCGGCCGGAGCATTTACCCCGTCTAGTCGGATAAGGCGTTTCGCCATCGAAACAGCGGGGAAATGCGCGTCGACGATCGCTATGTCGTCTCCGTGTCCCATCGAAGCCAAGGTGTGCAGTAACTCTGGTGTGTGGAGCGGACTTAGGTTTTTGAGCATGGTTTTTGTTTGATTGGAGTGGGCCCATAGTTAGGCTCCGAGTTAGTATTTCTAGGGGCGCCACGCGACTGCCGCAGTTTCCCCTATTTGTTGGAGTGCGACAAATGAAATTGCGGATGATGCATTCGGATAAAAAACTGCGAGCTATCTTCTGCAAAACAGATAATTTTGCAGGCAACCGTCTCGTTGACCCAGCCCACACGCCGACACGCCCGTACGTTCCCCGATGAGCACCGTCCGAGAAGTTTTTGAGACCATGGAATACGGCCCTGCGCCCGAACAAGAGGATATCGCCTTGATCTGGTTGAGGGATCATGGACACGCGATGCGCCCATTCGTCAACGGAGAGTTCGCCAGGTTCATGGACGAAGTCTATTTCGAATCGATCAATCCGCGCGATGGCACTCCCCTTGCCCGGCTTGTTCAGTGCGGAGAGACTGAGGTCAATGCAGCGGTGGCGGCAGCCAAGGCAGCGTTTCCCTCCTGGTCGGCGCGACCGGGTCACGAGAGGGCGCGGTATCTCTATGCAATCGCGCGACAAATCCAAAAACACTCCAGGTTATTTGCCGTCCTGGAAAGTCTGGACAACGGGAAACCGATCCGCGAATCGCGCGATATCGACATACCCTTGGTCGCCCGTCACTTTTATCATCACGCCGGTTGGGCCCATCTGCGGAACGAAACATTTATTGGTTACGAACCAGTCGGGGTTTGCGGCCAGATCATTCCGTGGAATTTCCCGCTACTGATGCTCGCCTGGAAAGTGGCGCCGGCGCTTGCCGCCGGCAACACGGTGGTGCTCAAGCCGGCAGAGTTCACTTCTCTCACCGCTTTGCTTTTTGCCGAGCTGCTGCAACAGATTTCTCTACCAGCTGGGGTAGTCAATATTGTCACCGGCGACGGCCAAACAGGCGAGCTGATCGTCCGGCATCGAGATGTCCAAAAGATCGCGTTCACCGGATCGACCGAAGTTGGACGAAACATCCGACGCAAGACAGCCGGGACCGGTAAAAAATTGTCCCTGGAACTCGGCGGAAAATCTCCCTTCATCGTCTTCGAAGATGCCGATCTGGACGGCGCAGTAGAAGGCATTGTCGACTCGATCTGGTTCAATCAGGGGCAAGTCTGTTGCGCGGGAAGCCGCCTGCTCCTGCAAGAGAGTATTTCCGGCAAAATGATCGAAAAACTCCGGCACCGGATGGAAAATCTGCGTCTAGGCGATCCGCTTGATAAAGGGATCGATATCGGTGCGATTGTCGCTCCGGTGCAACTGCAGCGAATTCAGAAACTTGTGGAGCAAGGAAGAGCGGAGGGCGCCACCTGCTGGCAACCGAGCTGCGCTCTGCCCAAAGAGGGGTTCTTTTTCCCACCGACGCTCTTCACGAACGTTGAGCCCGCCTCTACGCTTGCCCAGATCGAAATATTCGGACCGGTTTTGGTCGCGATGACTTTCCGCACTCCGGGCGAATCGGTGGAGCTGGCTAATAACACCATTTACGGTCTGGCGGCTTCACTCTGGACAGAGAATCTCAATCTCGCCCTCGACATCGCACCCAAACTGAAAGCAGGCGTCGTCTGGATCAATTCCACCAATCTCTTCGATGCCGCCTCCGGCTTCGGTGGCTACCGCGAAAGCGGATTCGGTCGTGAAGGAGGCAGCGAGGGGATGTACGAATATCTGGTTCCAAGCTGGGAACGATTTCAGCCGGATTACGAAAAACAGGAAGTCGCGCTTCGTCCGTACCCGTCAGTCAATTCCACAGGGAACAGGCACCTCGAACCCTTGATCGACCGCTCGCCAAAACTTTACATTGGCGGCAAACAGACGCGATCCGACAGCGGGTACAGTTTTACGGTTGAGGACACGGACGGTAACCATATTTCGGAGACCGGATTGGGTAATCGCAAAGATGTCCGAAATGCGGTCGAGGCGGCCGCCAAAGCAGGTAGTTGGTCACGCACCACTGCACACCTCCGCGGGCAGATCCTGTATTATCTCGGAGAAAATCTATCGGTCCGGACAGCCGAATTTTCGAATCGACTCGTTTCGCTGACCGGAAACAGTCGAGACGAAGCGAACTGGGAAGTGCAAAGAACGATCGAACGGCTTTTCTACTATGCCGCATGGGCCGACAAATATGACGGTGATGTGCATCAGACCCCGTTCCGGAGCGTGACACTGGCAATGCCGGAGCCTTGGGGCGTAGTCGGGGTTGTCTGTCCGGCTGAACAGCCCCTGCTGGCGTTGGTTTCTCTCATCGCACCTCTGATCGCCCTGGGCAATCGCGTGGTGACCATTCCATCCTGGAGATTTCCGCTCCTGGCCACGGATCTTTACCAAGTCCTGGATACCAGCGATGTACCGGCTGGTGTGATCAACCTGGTGACAGGGCATCCGGATGAACTGGCGATGATTCTGGCCCAACATGACGATGTCGCCGCCCTCTGGTATATCGGATCGGCCAAGGTTAGCGGATTACTCGAACGCGAATCAGCCGGCAATCTCAAAGCCACATGGGTCAACCACGGCAAACGCCGTAATTGGTTCGACGATCACCAGGCTCAAGGCTGGGAGTACCTGCGCCACGCCGTGCAAATCAAGAATATCTGGGTGCCCTACGGAGAGTAGTGTCGGTGCCAGTGTCAGCGTTAGGGGGGATTACTGATTGCTCGCCTTTGCTTCAGTTTTCTTGACGCTCTTTGAGTAAATTTTCATGGAAGTTCCCTTCGATTTCTTCTCCCATTGCAACTACCCTTCAGTCAGAATACCCGCTCCATCGAAGATGGTTCTTCCTGACACTGACACTTTCTCCATGCTTATCGTCCATGTCCATGTCCGCGTGAATGCCGAAGCCGTGGGAGATTTTATTGAGGCGACGATAGAAAATGCGCGGAATAGCATTCGGGAGCCAGGAATAGCGAGATTCGATGTCGTGCAGCAAACGGATGATCCGACGAGGTTCGTGCTGATCGAGGTCTATCGCGACGAAGCGGCCACCAAGGCGCACAAAGAAACTGCGCACTACGCAAAATGGCGTGACACCGTCGCTCCCATGATGAATGGACCCCGCACCAGCACAAAATTCTCCAACCTGTTCCCCAAAGACGCGTAGCGTCCAGGAAGTGTTAGTGAGGACTTTTGGATAGGCTCGATGAACTCTGAAATTTGAAATAAGAAGCCCGAGCCGCTAACATCCCCCACTGAAACTGACACTGGCACTGACACTTCCTATGGGCTTCGAGTTTGCTACTGCGAGACGGATTATCTTTGGGTCGGGCTCCAGCGAAGAATTCGGCACGCTTCTGACCGAATTCGGAAAGAGAGCGCTTGTCGTTCGCGGAAGCGATCCTGCCAGAACCCGATCTTTGCTGCCCGGCATCGAGGCCGCGAAAATCGATTATTCCTGCTTCGAAGTTCGCGGTGAACCAACGGTGGAACAAGTTGCGGAGGGCGTAAGCCAGGCGCGACGGGAGGAGGCCAAGCTGGTGATCGGAATCGGCGGGGGGAGCGTCATCGATTCAGCCAAAGCGATCGCGGGCTTGGCCACGAATTCAGGCCCCATCCTGGACTATCTGGAAGTTATCGGAAAAGGAAAGCAACTCGCAGTTCCGGGTCTGCCCTGCATCGCGATTCCCACTACTTCCGGAACCGGAGCGGAAGTTACGCGCAATTCCGTTCTCGCCTCGCCGGAGCACAAGGTCAAAGTCAGTTTGCGTAGCCCATATCTTTTGCCGAGTTTGGCAATCGTCGATCCGAAACTGACCCTCGATTTACCCCCGTCCGTGACGGCATCCACTGGCCTTGATGCGCTGACCCAAGTCATCGAGCCTTACGTTTCGATCCGAGCCAATCCGGTCACCGATGGGTTTTGCATCGAGGGGATGCGCCGGGTAGGCCGATCGCTGAAACGCGCGTTCGAGCAGGGCCAAGAGCTCCAGGCTCGTGAAGATATGGCTTTAGCGAGTCTTTTTGGGGGGCTCTCCCTGGCGAACGCCGGACTCGGCGCCGTTCACGGATTCGCAGCTCCGATTGGTGGGATGTTTCACGCACCCCATGGCGCCGTCTGTGCCGCACTCTTGCCGCGCGTGATCGAAGTCAACTTGCGCGCCCTCCGAGAACGCCTCCCGGATGGCGAAGCTCTGCGACGTTACGAGGTGGTGGCGGCAATCCTGACCGGAACCGAGAAAGCCACTGCGGCGGACGGCACCCACTGGATTAGCGAACTATGCAAGGCCTTGCAAATCCCTGGTCTGCGGACTTACGGCATCTCCGAAGGTGATATCTCGGAGCTGGTCGAAAAGGCCGCGAAAGCCAGCAGCATGAAAGCGAATCCGATTCTGCTCACTCGTGACGAATTGACAGAGGCTTTGCAGGCCGCTTTGTAAGTGGAGCGTACCCCTCTGGGTAGGGTGAGGCTCCGTCCGAACCGGGCTTCCCGCGTTGCCCTGCCCGGCGACGTCACCCCCCATGCAATGGCTGCGCCGAGTGAAAGTATACAACATTTTTTGGAGATGATTTGATTTTTCGAAGGATGGATGTAAATCGGAAAAAGGATTGACCTAGCTATGAGCGCCAACGTTTCTGTTGAGAAACGGATCGAGACAGATTGTTACAACGGGGCTGCGCCTGCAAAAGTTCGTAGGTCTGTATCATCGTCCATAACCGAGGTTTTATGATTCAAACGATCAAAGACTTTAAATATACCCAACCTTTTGAGCCGTTCGATATCGAGCTCTCCAGTGGCCGGGTGCTCCACGTAGAAACGCCAGACCATGTCGCCTTCACCGAGTTCCCACAAGGTCGTGTGGCGGTCTTAAATGACAACGGCACCTCTTTCATCGTCTCAATCCTCCACGTGGTTAATGTCGGACATTTGCCGTCCGCGAAAGGCGAAACAGACAATGGAAGTCTCCGTTAGCTGCAGATATCGGGCGATAGACCAGGGGTTCGGCGTAGGGTTAGGCTATTCCGGCGAGCGTAACGTCATAGGCGAGGCAACGGGGGAAGCCCCGGGCAGGTAAAAAAAAGGAAGGCTGTTTTTGGCGCGGCCTTCCTTCTCTCTCGGTTCGACAATCAGAAAACGTTTACCTGAAGTTACGCAGTCCCGCTATTGATAGGCAGGGTTCGCCCTGAAAACGGGATCGTTGATGTCATACTTGAAAGCGTTTGCTGCCCTCTTCGTCATGTAGTCATCGAGCACCCATGGGATCATCTTCGACTTGTCAAGGTTATCCTTCTCGAAGGGCATAAAATTGACGAAGACCGCCTTTTTGTAGGGCTTTCCTTCGAAATGAGCCGTGACCTGCTGAAACGCGATATCCGCTTCGAGCGTTGGGCATTGATTGACATCCATGGTCACCAAGCCTTTTTCAACCCAGTCCCAGGACTTCTCTTTGCCGTTGCTCGAACCAAGCCAGTATTTGCCAGGATCGAGTCCTGCTTCCTGCATGGCCTGGAGTGCGCCGGTCATCATTTCGTCATTCTGGACATAAGCACCGTCAAAACCATCGGGTCCAAGTGAGGTAATGGCGTCCTGCATCACCTTCTTGGCGGGATCAGCGAACCAACCGCCGGAGCCCCAGAAAACCACCTGCAGGTCTTTGCCGCCGGCACCCTTCACACCGACACTATCCAGAAGATTACCGATATCCTTGCCTGCTTTCTTATAACCCTGGAGGAAGCCTTGAGTTTGACCAGCCGCCGTGCCTTGGCCCAGCTTTCCTTCAATCATGATGACTCTTTTGGCATTGTGCTTAATCGCAGATTGCGCAGCGAGCTCTCCATCGTACACCCAGTCGAATCCGGCGAAGCCTGCAAGTCCGGGTTCGTTGGGCGGATTGTGCGTAAGGTGAAACTCGGGAATTCCAGCGGCTTGTGCTCTTTTGAGACACTCCGAAGTGGTTTCCGGCGAGTTCTGCACGACCACCAAGGCATCGACTTTTTGGGTAATGAAATCTTCCACTGCAGAAATTTGCTCGGGCGCCGTTCCTTGTCCCACCACGTCTAAGACCTGCCAACCCGCGTTGTTGGCCAGAGCCTTGAAGACCTGGAAGCCTGCTTTGTAGTAGTCATCCGAGTTGTCCATGTAATAACCAATGACCTTCGCCTTATCTCCTGCCGCTGCCTGTGCGTTGCTGCCTGGGAAGCTGATGGCCCCCAGAAAAGCAAAATAAACCAACAATAATCTCAGACGTTTCATCTGTTTCTCCTTTGATCGTTCTTGTACACCTTTTAATACCTTGTTTTTAACTGTTGGTGGATTTTCACCCTCATCCTCCTTTGACCACCTGTTGTCCTGCGCGCCGGCGCAGCTCCTTCCTCCGTGACATAAACTCGGAAACTCTGGCGGAGACGTCGCCCGCCGACACCGCGATGATAACGACCAGGCCTTTGGCGACGAATTGCACCTCGGACGGCAGCCGGAGCATGTTCATGGCGTTGCCGATCGATCCCAAAAAAAACACGCCGATTAACGTGCCCACGATATTACCCTTGCCACCCTTCAACGCCGTCCCACCGATGACCACCATCGCGATGCTGTCGATCTCCAGGCCCTGTCCCAGGGTGATGATCCCGGTGTTGACACGCGAGAGCAGCATGACCGCACCGATCCCGACCAGCAGGCCCATGATCATGTACACCGAGAGCTTCATGTTCCTGACATTGATACCCGCCAGGTAGGCTGCGTTAGGGTTAGTGCCAACGGCGTAGATCCGCCGACCGTATTTCGTATAGTTCAGAAGCAACCCGGCCAGCAGCGCGATCAGGAAAAAAATCAGGACATACGGTGGAATGATCAGATTGAGACCACTGATCGGATCCTTAGCGCCCTGGATCAGATTGAACTTAAAAAAGTCCAGTTCCCCTTTCATAATGACCTCGCGTGAATTGCACAAAAGGAGTGCTATTCCCTGGAAAGAGATCATCCCGCCCAGCGTGATGATGAAGGGCTCAACCTTCGTACGCGAAATGATATAGCCCATCAGGGACTCCAGCACGACAGCCGACAGAATCCCGATCAGGATGGAGGGAGCAACCCCCAGATGCCACTTCGATATTCCAAGCGCGGTTACGATGGAGACCAAAGAGGCTAGCATTCCGACCGAAAGGTCGATTCCACCTGAGATCATCACGATCGTCATTCCGACCGCCACGATTCCCGGCACCCCGACTTGCTGCAGGATGTTCAGGATGTTAACCGGGCTGATAAAGGTCGGAAAGCGGTGGCCGCCCGTCATGATCAGTTGCCAAAGAACGATAATAATGACAAAGCCAACAAAGATCGATAGTACGGTCAAATTCTCGTAGCGCTTAAAAAGAGATTCCGGAGCAACTTGTTTCTGCCCTCCCATCTCCTCTCTGCTCATATCGCCTTGTCTCCGATCGAATAAGTCAGGATATTCTCTTCCGAAACTTCGTCGGTGGTGAGCTCCGCTTTTTTTTCCCCATCCTTCATGACAATCACTCGGTCACTCATCGAGATGACCTCCGGCATATCTGAGGAGACCATCATGATGGCCTTGCCCTGCTTCAGCAGATCCACCATGACCTTGTAGATTTCCTGTTTGGAGCCTACGTCGATGCCGAGCGTCGGCTCGTCAAAGATGAAGATCTCGCCATTGGTATTGAACCACTTGGCCAGTACGACCTTCTGCTGATTGCCGCCTGAAAGATTAATGACGCGTGTCCCGGAATCTTTGGTCCTGATCTTGAGGAGCTGGACGAACCTGTCACCCGTCCGGAAATCATCGGCCTGCCGAACCACAAAATTTCTGGTGTTGACCAGATTGGCAATCGTCACGTTTTGCGCGATGCTTTGCGGCAGGAAAAGACCGGTGTTCTGTCGGTCTTCCGTGATGAAGCACATCTTACTTTTGATCGACGCTTTTGGGCTTGCCAGCTTGACGGTTTTTCCGTGGATCAAGATCTCGCCAGACTCAAGTCGCGCGCTGCCAAAAAGGACATTCATCAGCTCCGAGCGGCCGGATCCTGCCATTCCTGCAATTCCAAGTATTTCGCCTCTCCGAAGAACGAAGGAAATATTTTTCGCTCCATTACCGCTCACGTTTCTCGCCTCAAAAACCACTTCGCCGATTGGCACTTTCTCTCTTCGGTAAAAGGTCGAAGGATCGCGACCGACCATGTCTTTGATCAAGGTAGTTTTCGTCAAGCCGTCGAGGCCGTACATGCTGACTTTACGACCATCCCGCAATACGGTGACACGGTCGGCAATTTTAAAGACCTCTTCCAGGTGGTGGGAAATATAGATGATACCCAAACCGCTTTTTTTGATCGTCTGAATGATATCGAGCAGGTTCTCTATTTCGACCGAGGAGAACGACGCCGTCGGTTCATCAAGGATGATGACCCTTTTTTTGAAAACCAGGCCCTTGGCAATCTCTACGGTCTTTTGCTCGCCACTACTGAGCTCGCCCATTTTCCGATCTGGACTCAGGTCGCTCTTGAGGTATTTCAGAACCTCAATGGTCTGTTTCCGCATTTTACTTTTCTGCAGCAATCCCCGGTGAACGATTTCTGATCCGGTAAAAATATTTTCCACGACGCTTAGATTCTCGAACACGGTGTGCTCCTGATAGATCGTCTGGATGCCCATCCGCATGGCCAGATGCGGGTTCAGGACCACCTTTGTTCCGTCAAAGAGGATCTCCCCGCCTTCATCCGGTTGATACGCTCCGGAAAGAATCTTGATCAAGGTAGACTTGCCAGCCCCGTTTTCTCCGCAGAGACAATGCACCTCTCCTTCGTTGAGATCGAAAGAGATGTCCTGCAACGCCAATACTCCCGGAAAACTCTTCGAGATATTTCTAAGTTGAAGGATTTCGCTCATGGGCCAGACTAGTGCGGGTGCGCCCCTCCGGCGTCTGCAGAGGCGGGGGGCCGGCTCAACAGCTTGGTCTGTTTTGGCCTAGGAAGCTTTCTCCCATCTCCCGGATCCAGCGGATCGAAGGACTGCATCCACCACTCTCTCGGTCTGCATCGCATCCTCAAAGGTCGGTTCAGCCAGCTTCTCTCCATCGAGAGAATTCAGAAAGTCCGCCACTTGATGGATGAACGAATGTTCGTACCCGATCGACAAGCCTGGTACCCACCAGTTGGCCATATAAGGGTGATCCCCATCGGTAACATGGACAGATCGCCAGCCGCGGAGCGATCCTTCGTCCTTATGATCAAACCACTGCAACCGGTGCAGATCGTGGAGATCCCAGGCCAGCGATCCATGTTCCCCGTTGATTTCCAACGTGTAGAGCGCTTTATGGCCCCGTGCGTACCGGGTGGCCTCAAAGGTTGCTAAAGATCCGTTCTTAAACCGGGCCAGAAACGCGCTGGCGTCGTCGATCCCTACGGACTCCGTTTTGCCGGTTAAATTGTGCTTACGCTCTTTGATGAAGGTTTCGGTAACCCCTGAGACGCAATCAATTTCGCCATTCAGCCAGATCGCAGTGTCGATGCAGTGCGCCAGCAGGTCACCGGTGACTCCGCTTCCGGCGACGTTGACGTCCAACCGCCACAGAGCCGCTCCCCCTTGCGGCACATCCGCCGAAATCGTCCAATCCTGCAGGAACTTTGCCCGGTAGTGAAAAATCCGCCCCAGTTTTCCTGATGAAATGATCTGTTTGGCCAGGGTTACCGCAGGAATTCTCCGGTAGTTATACCAGACCATCGTGCGCACACCTGTTTTCTTGACCGCATCCGTCATCTCTTGCGCTTCCGCCAGATTCCGGGCCAGCGGCTTTTCACACAGAATCATTTTGCCGGCTTGAGCTGCGGCGATGGCAATTTCGGCATGGGTATCGTTCGGGCTGGCAATATCGACGACATCGACCGCCGGATCCTCGATCAGGCGTCTCCAATCGTCATAGTGCGCTTCATAACCCCACTTGTGAGCAAATTGTTTGACCTTTGCGGGATCCCGCGCGGCGACGGCCTTGAGCACGGGCTGATATTTGAGATCGAAGAATTGGCCGACAGACAGGTAGGCATTCGAGTGCGCACGTGCCATAAATCCGTAACCAACCAAGCCGATGTTGAGCTTCTTCATGAACGTCTTAATTTTGAATCTCTAGAAGACTAATTAGTTAGTTGGCTCTATTCTTTCCACCCGTGCGCTTCCCGGACGGCAATCATGGCGCTCAGAATGGAGTTCCAGGTCTGCTGTTTGAGCATCACCTCGTTCGGGAACATGCAACCGTCCCAACAAATGTGTTTGAAAGCCTTGGTCAAATGCCCCTTATCATCCCGCAGCCAGTAGCCGGCGTCGCGAGCGATATTTAATTTCCCGTTTGGATCATCGGGCAGACAATGCCGTCCAGTTAGGTCATGGGAACCACTGCCTTTCACGGTGCCGTCATTCTGGGCCACGTGGAAGTCGATTGTCCACGGGCGCAATGCATGCGTCATGGTTTTGAGCGCTTCCCGCAATTTCTCGCCGTCTTTCCAATCAAACTGTGGGGGTAAGATGGCGTCCTCGGGTGCGTTATACCCCATCGTGTAAAGCAAAGTGTGCGCCATGTCCGCCTGGAAGCCGAGCGTCTCGGGGCGATCCACCAATTCCAACAGTTCGATCATTCGCTTCCAACTGTGCATGCCACCCCAGCAAATCTCGCCTTCGGCGGCCAGACGTTCGTCATGATCCTTAGCAATCTGGCAACATTCCCTGAAAGTCGCCGCAATTTTCTTCGTGCCTTCCGGGTCGTTCAACCAACGCTCAGGGTCTGTCGCGGAGTCAATGCGGACGACACCGTACGGTCTGATGCCGAGTTCGCGCAGTTTCTTCCCAATCTCAATGGCCTTCCTCACTTGTTGAACGAAACGATTCCGCTCCTCTGCGGTGCCCATCGCGGATCCGCCACCTGTCGGTGGCCACACCGGCGCGATTACCGAGCCAACGGCCAGGTTTCTCGAAGCAATTTTCTCGGCCAATACCTTCAATTGATCGTCCGTCGAATCGATACTGGTGTGCGGGTCTGCCAGGAACAAATCGACGCCGTCAAACCGGACGCCACCACTTTCGGCCGACACTGTGAGCTCCAGCATTGTATCCAAATCAATGAAAGGCTCCGAGCCAGGTCCTTTGCCGACCAGTCCCGGCCACATGGCGTTGTGCAGTTTCGGATAATTATTCATGAGAGGTAACTAATCTTCGGAGAGCCCGCAGTAGGGGTCGCCAGTCCAGGCGACGCTCAGCTACGCGAGCAGGTGTTGTTGATTTTAATTTCCGGGGGGTTGATCTACGGTTCTGGGGTTGGAGGATTCTAATTCAACTGTGCGATCTCGTATAGACCGAACTTGAGACACGAGACAGGATTCAGGAGCCTGGAGCCAAGAAGCAAGATCTGGCTGTTCTCGAAATGGCTTCCCAATTATTTTTGGATCCTATTTATTTATTTAATCGATTGAATTCGTTTGACGCCTTTCGCCCTTACCCCGGGAACTGGAGTTTCGGGTCATCGCCAGCGAGCGAACTCCCCTCATCACACCAAAGAAAGTCGGCATGAATTTACTGCTTTGGGCGACTCAGGTCACCGAGGAGCACTATCCCCATCTGGAGAAAATCAAATCAACTGGATTTTGATGGAGTCGAGGTCCCGATCTTTCGGGGAGACGACGCGCATTATCGCAAATTACGAACCAAATTGGATGAATTGCAGCTCAAAGCTTTCCACCGTTACCGTCGCGACTCCTGAGGCTAATGCCATCAGCCCCGATCCTGCCATCCGAAAGGCCGCCGGGACTTCCGACGTCACCCTGCCTTGTGACGTGACCCCTACGAATTCCTCTAATTGGTCGACCAATTCTATAGGGGGTGATCTCATAGACGAGGCAACGCGGCGAGGTAGGGTGAGGCTCCGTCCGAACCGGGGCTTCCCATGCCATCTCGCCTTGCGACGTGATCCCCCATAAGTTTCTCGGTCGATTGGTCGACAAATTCTACGGGGGGTGACCTCATAGACGAGGCAACGTGGAAAGCCCCGGCTCAGACGGAGCTTCGCCCTACCTGCGCCGGGCTTCTCGTCCTCGCCCCTCCCCCTATCAATGAGTCCTTCGAGCTACGGAATCGATCCCGGTACGAAATTCAAGGCCAGCTTCTCCGGGCGACCGTCCACAAATAGACTGGTAACTTTTTCGGGCGTGCGGGCGATTGTTTTGCCGCCCCGCAGGACCAACAACCGGGGCGCCTTCAGACGTATAGCCTCAAACGGATCGGCCGCCTGCAACAATACCAGATCCGCCCGGCACCCAGGAGCAATACCGTAGCCATCCAGATGCAAGATTTTTGCTGCATTCGTAGTGATCGCCTCGTAACAGGCACGGATAGCGTCCAGCGCCGTCAGATGGCCCACATGCACCGCCATATGGGCAACCTCCAGCATATCCCCGGAACCGAGCGCATACCAGGGATCCATGACGCAATCATGCCCGAACGCAACCGTCACGCCACAGGCCATTAACTCGGGCACCCGGGTTAATCCCCGCCGCTTGGGATAAGTATCATGACGCCCTTGGAGCGTGATGTTGATCAACGGATTGGCAATGGCCGCTACGCCCGCTTCAGCGATCAAGGGTAAGAGTTTGGAAGCATAATAGTTATCCATCGAGTGCATCGAGGTGAGATGCGAACCCGTGACGCGACCGCTCAAACCGAGCCGGTGCGTCTCCGCGGCAAGCGTTTCGATATGCCGTGAAAGCGGATCATCCGATTCGTCACAATGCAAGTCAACCAGAAGACCGCGTTCGGCAGCGATCTCGCACAGCCGTCGAACCGAGGCTGCCCCATCCGCCATGGTGCGTTCAAAGTGCGGAATTCCGCCCACCACTTCGACCCCCAGATCAAGAGCCCGCAGCAAATTGCGTTCAGCTGTCCGCGATCGATAAATCCCGTCCTGCGGAAAGGCGACCAGCTGAAGATCAAGATAGGGCGCCACCCGCTTTTTGACTGTCAGCAATGATTCGACGGCAACCAGACGGTCATCACAAACATCGACATGGCTGCGAATAGCCAGGAGACCTTGGGCGATCGCCATATCGCAGTACGCCAATGCCCGGGTAATGACTGCTTCATGCGTCAGCTGTGGTTTCAGCTCCCCCCAAAGCGCGATCCCTTCCAACAGCGTTCCGGAACGATTCATCCGCGGCAGACCGAGGGAGAGCGTCGCGTCCAAGTGAAAATGTGCATCGACAAAAGGCGGCGATAACAACCGGCCTTCGGCATCTATTTCCTCTGCGGCCTTCGCCTGTAGCTGCGGTTCAACCGCCACGATGCGGTCTCTTTCAATGCCCACGTCGATGCGGCTGCGGCCGTCCGGAAGATTAGCGCGGCGAAAGATCAAGTCCATTGGGGAAGTGTCGGTGTCAGTGTCAGTGTCAGCGGGGAATTGAGAAAGAAACGCTGCCCCGGCAGTTAAGGCGAATCACTGCAGAACTTCAACTTTTCTCGAGGGGGGACATCAAAATTCGCCCGTTCCCATTGGCACTTCTTCAGAGGGCGTATCAAAGTTTGCCGTTCCCCCTGACACTGACACTGGCACTGACACTTCCCCTCACCAGTTCGGAACGAGCACGGCGGCGCCGCGGATCCGACCCGAACGCAACCGAGTCAACGCTTCGTTGGCGTTCGACATCCAGAATGATTGTGTTTCGGTTCGTACGGGAACTTGCGGTGCCAGGTTCAAGAAGGATCGGGCATCACCTCTGGTCAGGTTGGCCACGGAAAGGATGCTTCGTTCTCCCCAAAGCAGGGAATACGGAAACGATGGAATATCGCTCATATGGATCCCGCCACAGATGACCCGTCCTCCTTTTCTTACCGCGCGCAACGCCGCGACCACCAATGGCCCGACAGGAGCGAAGATAATTGCGGCGTCCAATTCATGAGGCGGCAGTTCATCCGATCCACCGGCCCACGTCGCACCCAGAGAGCGCGCGAACTCTTGATCGCTTTTTTTGCCTGATCTGGTGAATGCGTAAACCTGCCGGCCCTGATGGACAGCGACTTGCGCGATAATGTGAGCCGCACCTCCGAATCCATAGATTCCGAGATGAGCTGCCTCCTGGAAAGAACCTGCCATCACCAGAGAACGGTACCCGATCAGGCCCGCGCATAGAAGGGGAGCCACCTCCACATCGCTGTAAGATTCGGGCAGCGGAAAACAAAAGGCCGCATTGGCCACGGTGAATTCTGCATATCCTCCATCGATCGTATAACCAGTGAATCGGCCCTCATCACACAGATTTTCCTGGTTTGTTTTGCAATAGCGGCAACGGCCGCAGGTCCAACCGAGCCACGGAATTCCAACACGAGTTCCGACACCCAAATGCTCAACCTGAGGACCGCACTTCACAATTTCTCCGACAATTTCGTGTCCCGGGATGAGGGGAAGTTTGGGGTTCGGCAATTCACCATCCACCACATGAAGGTCGGTCCGGCAGACAGCGCAGGCCATCACCCTCACCAGCACCTGTCCGGCATCCGGAGAAGGTGTGACCACTTCGCTTTCGCGAAGGGCGGTCCCAGGTGTTTCGAGGATCATCGCGCGCATCGTATCGGCTCCAATCTAACGGACCTCGCGCAGACCTGCCGCATTGTTTTTTCGTTAGTCGATGCTGCACCAAAAGCCTGGTAATGCGAATCCTGCCAGATATCGTAATCAAGGCCAACTTAATACAGGCGCTTCCCGTGGGACAGATCTTCAAAGACAAACAGCTTAACGAATTCGGATGTTGGGCGCTTGCCTACATTCCGTATGGCGGAGCTGATTTCGGAGAAATTGTCGCCATCGCCGACGAGGTGGGTGAGGGCGACGATTCCGCTTTCTACGGCGCTTGGATTTCGGCCGGGGATCGGCTGGTGGCGGAAGCCGAAACGGCCCTCGCTGATGGGCACCAAGAGAGCGCCAGAGAGCTTTTGCTCAGAGCGAGTTGCTTCTACGGCCTCTCTTATCGGCCTCTCTACGGCGAACCCGTCGACCCCAGGCTAACCGCCGCTTTTCAGGCGCAGATCCGCGCCTTCGATCGAGGGCTGGCACTGTTTCCGCATCCTTTGGCTCCGCTTCGCATCCCTTTTGAGGGGACGACCCTTCCAGCCTATCTTGTTCCGGCGATCGGACACGAAAACGAGACGCGGCCATTGCTTATACTAAGCAACGGCTATGATTCTAACGTCACAGACCTATACTTTGCCTCCGCTGTGGCAGCCAGTCGGCGGGGCTATCACTGCCTGATCTTTGACGGGCCGGGCCAAGGCGAGATGCTGATCTTGAAGGATGTCCACCTTCGGCCGGACTGGGAGACGGTCATCGAAGCGGTGGTAGATTTTGCGCTCACTCTGCCCAATATCGACCCGAAACGCATTGCTCTTAGCGGGTGGAGCCTCGGCGGCTATCTCGCCGTTCGTGCCGCCTCGGGCGAGCACAGGCTGGCAGCGTGTATTGCGGATCCAGGCTTGTTCAGCATGTCCGCCGGCTTTGGCAAGGTTCTTTCGGCTCTTAGCTTGCCCGCAGGTGGGACGACGAGTCTGGGCGATCTCGATGAAGACGTACTGACCAGGATTTCGGCTATGATTGCCGCGCATCCTAAATTGACCTGGAGCGTTCTCCGGCGCGGCTACTGGGTGCAAGGCGTCCGCACCCTGCGGAATTTCCTCAAATCAGTGGATACATTTACCTTGGATGGCCGAATTGACCTGGTCCGATGCCCAACGCTCCTGACCATGGCTGAAGACGATTCGCTTTCGGAAAGCGCTCCCGAAGTCTACGAGGGGCTCCGATGCCCCAAGACACTGATCCGGTTCACCGCCGCGGAAGGCGCGGGAGATCACTGTGAAATGCAAAATCGGTCCCTGCTCAATCGGCGCGTTCTGGATTGGCTGGACATCACCTTCAAGAGTTGACCCATATTCAAAGTTTCGATTCCGGATCTTAACATTCGGTTTTCTCTGAGATGAAAGCGTCCGAAAGCGAGCAGTTCTCAAGCCGGCCGCAGCCCCGGACCGCAGCGTCCGTAGCGGGCAACCCATTCGGAAACTGGATCAAAATCAACGGATTCATACTTGGATTGTTTGGCGTTGTCTTGTTGGCCTTTATCTTTCCGGATCCTGCAGCGCGCAACGGATGGTTACACCCGGAGCTGCTGCAAAATATCGGCATCGCTTTGATTCTGTTTCTCCAGGGCATGTCGATGCCTTTAGAGAAAGTAAAAAAAGGCGCTGGGAATTGGAAACTGCACGTGATCATCCAGGCTTTCACTTTCCTGATCTTTCCGCTGGTCGGTCTGGGATTCGGCTTTGTTCTCCAAAGAATCTGGTCAGATGAACCATCCGCAGTCCGAGACGGCTTTCTCTATTTGTGCGTCTTACCATCCACGATCTCAACCTCAGTAGTGCTGACCTCGGTGGCGGGAGGGAATACGGCGGCGGCCATCCTGAGCGCCGCCTTCTCGAATATCGTCGGTGTGATTCTAACTCCACTTTTAGTCAGCCTGCTGATGCACGCCACCGGCAAAGCCGGATCCGGCTCCCTCGGACCGCTTTTACTAGAGATTACGATGCTGACCCTCTTGCCGTTCGCGGCTGGAGTTGGAGTTCGCCCCTTCATTCGTGGCTGGGTGGATGCCAATAAAAAGTGGGTCAACAGAATCAGCAACGCCGTGATTCTTTTCTTCGTCTACAGCGCCTTCTGTGACTCTGTGAAAGAACGAATTTGGCACCAATATGGACTTCTGCTCACAGTTCAGATCCTTCTTTGCGTCGCCGTACTCTTCGGAACTGTTTCACTGCTCATCTATCTCGCTTCGCATCTGGCCAAGCTGAACCGCGAAGATGCAATCGCCTGCTATTTCTGCTCCGTTAAGAAGACGCTCGCAATGGGAATTCCTCTGGCGATTCTCATCTTTGGTTCACGGTCGGATCTAAGTCTGATCCTGCTTCCGATCATGTTCTATCATCCGTTCCAGCTCTTCACCAATGGTATTCTCGCCAACCACTGGGCGAAACAGAGAGGATAACCCCCAACCAAATCGTCCTCGTCCTCGTGCTCGTTATCGTTCTCGTCTTTCTTCTCCTTTTTTCGCCTGCCACCTTCAAAGATCGAGGACGAGGACGAGCACGATAACGAGCACGATTGAGGAGTTGAAGAGGGGGAAATCCCCTCCCTATTCGTCCTCGTGCTCGTGCTCGTTCTCGTCTTTCCGTCCTTTTTTCGCCGGCCACCTTCAAAGATCGAGGTCGAGCACGAGCACGATAACGAGCACGATTGAAGAATTGAAGAGGGCGAATCCTCCGGGAAATTAAGTATACAACTTATATTAAATATGTTATTGTAAATAAATGGAACCCATTTTTGATCACGAAAAACTCGACGTCTATCGTGTCGAACTCGAGTTGGCGACTTGGATCAGTGACTTTATGCGCGATGTTTGCGGATCTCCGACCCAGCATCGGCGGGAGTTGATCGAACAACTGGATCGCGCGAGCCTTTCCATGCTTCTCAACACAGCTGAGGGAAACAGCAAGCGTCACGGACGCCATCGCGCAAAATTCTTCGACGACGCCCGTGGCTCGGCATTCGAATGCGCCGCTTGCCTGGATGCATCGGTCGCCAAGCAGCTCGCCCTGCCCGACCGAATTCGGCCCGGCAAAGAAATGCTCGTGCGTGTCGTAGCGATGCTCACGCGGTTAATCGATCGCTTCGTGGATGACCCGCCCATCCGGAAGGATTGATCGCTCTTCCATCTCGTCCTCGTCGTCGTCCTTCGTCGTTTCGCTCATACCCCCGAAAACGGACCACGACTAAGACGAGTGTGACATGACGCTAAACGATACAACCCCGGCTCGGACGGGCACCTCGCCCTATCCTCACCTAGGATCCAATTTCTGCGTCCACGCCGGATGCGCTGATCAATTCGCGAAGTCTGGTCGCCAAGTCGGGCGCCGCGAGAAATCCGTGGTCACGGAACAACTCGGCGTGCTTTCGGTCAAGCGTCTCGAGTTCATGCAGACGGTGTGGAGCGACATCACTCACACTGGCCAGCCTGCCTCTCGTAAATTCCATGCGTTCTGGATCCACGTAACCCGCCTCCATAAAACCGCGTGTTTTCTTCGCGCATCGGCAAGGATTGCTGGCATTGACCAAGCCGCACTTCTCATTCATGAATTGATAGAGATCGCGCCGCGCACGGGAGAGAAGTTGTCGAAAATTGTCCGATGAGACTTCCATCACCTCGCCTCCAACCTCGCTAGTGACTCCGAAATATTCACCTAGGATGAAGGCGAGACGCTGACGACGGTCAAGGCAGACCAACATCCCGGTCATGCAGCCAATGCGAGCTTCTTCAACCAGCAACGGCAATTCGACCGGCACGCTCTTCGGATCGGGCAGATCGAAGTCTGGTGTTTCATCGAGGCCACGACCCATATCGGTAAAAGTGATGCTCATCTCTTCGAAATCGGTCTTGCGCACATTGAGGAGGTGATTGACCGCAATTCGGTAAAGCCAAGTCCGGAATTGGCTCTGACCTCGAAAGGTGCTCAGCTTGGTGACCACCTTGATCAGGATCTCCTGCGTCGCGTCCTCAGCCTGTTCACGGTGCCAGAGCATTCGGATGGCAATGTTGAAAACCCAAGGCTGATGACGGCGCACCAATTGCTCCAGCGCGTCTTTATTCCCGGCCTGAGCCTCGGCAACAAGTTCTTCATCGGCGGGATCGAGTCTCTGACCCCTAGATTCACTAAACGGGTTGATTCGCTCTCCCACCATTTCAACGCTGGAAAATTCGCTCGCTCTTTTCATATGTCGTCAGGCTTAGACATTCTGAAAAGTATCCTGTGACAACGGCAGCCCCATTATTTCCAAATTCCGCAGGGATCGAATCTGCACCAAAACCCGCGGTCAACGAACCGACCCGATTTGCCCGGCCTGGGAAGAACCAAAGCGGGCCCTTGCCCTAAACCGGTACGGTTTCCCTGAAATCGGCCATTTCCAAGACCTGATCGTGGAAACTTCGCAGCGTGCTTCTATGACCGACGCTGACGATCGTCGGGCGCCATGGAGCGGTCCGCAAAAGACCGTAAAGCTCGGCCTCGGAGCGCTCATCCAGCGCCGAGGTGACCTCGTCCAGAAAGACAAGCGCCGGCTTCGTAAGAAAAATCCGCGCGAAAGCAAGCCTCTGTTGTTCTCCGGGCGACAGTCGCTGCGACCAGTCGTGAACGTCATCCAGCTCGTTAATCAGAGCGCCAAGACCGACCTGGTTCAACACAGCCGCCAGCGTCGTGGCGGGTAGGCTGTCACTCTCTCCGCCTGGGTAACGCAGAACGGCAGCCAGCGTACCCAGCGGCAGGTAGGGCCGTTGGGGCACAAAAAGGATCCGCCCTTTCGCGAGCCTGATTTCGCCTCGACCATACGGCCAGATCCCGGCCAGAGCCCGCAACAAAGTACTTTTGCCAGCGCCAGTGGGTCCGTTAATCAGCACCGCCGCGCCGGGCTCGGAGGCGAACGCCACCCCGCGTAGAAGGGGCGTGCCATTGGGTAGATCAAGATCGACGCCATCGACAGCGACACCAGACTCTTCGCGCCGGATAACGAGCTCTTGCGGCTCGTGCGCTGAGCGCTGAATCGCGGAAAGCCGTTCCGCAAAACCACTCAATCGCTCCGTCACGGCCTGCCAGGACGCGATGCTGGTATAAGAGCTAATGATAAACGAAAGGGAGTTCTGAACTGAGGAAAAAGCGCCGACCACTTGCATCAGACCGCCCAAGCCGATCTGCTTGGCAAAGTACCGGGGAGCAACCACGACCACGGGAAAAATAACCGCGATCTGGGCGTAGCCCGAGGTAAACCAAGAGAGACGCTTCTGCCGTTTCATAATCTGCCAGAAATTTTCAAAGACGTGGCGGAACCGTTCCTGGAAGACTCCGAGCTCCATCGCCTCGCCACGATAAAGAGCCACACTCTCCGCATTTTCCCGCAAGCGCACCAGACTGAAACGGAAATTCGCTTCGAGACGTTGCTGGTCGAAGTTCAGCGGCACCAGCGGGCGTCCGATTTTGATCGTCAGCCAGGTTCCCACGCCCGCATAAAGCAGCGCTGCCCAGACGAGGTAGGCAGGGATATGCAGCGTTCCCCATGGCCCGAGCGGAATAGCAGCCGGGCCTGAAAGCCCCCAAAGAATGCCCAGAAATGAGCCCAGGGAGACTACTGCGGTCAGCAGACCCAGCGATAGCGTCAGGACGTAGGAGGTAAACTGATTAAGATCCTCCGAGATACGCTGATCCGGATTGTCCGTCGCGCTCTTAAGTTCCAAGTGATAATAGGAACGATCGGCAAGCCAGGCATTCAGATACCTGCGAGTCAGCCAGCGACGCCAGCGGATCTGCAGCATCTGACTCAAATATTGTGCATAGACCGCCAGGACAATAAAGATAGCGGCCAGGATGCAAAAGACACCCAGTTGCCGAAAAAACTCGGCCCCGTCCAATTTTTGGAGTGCGTTGTAGAAGGCGTTGTTCCAGGCATTGAGGAGCACGCTGATGTAGACATTGCCGAGGTTGAGCACCACCACGGCAAGAAGAAGTCCCCTGGCGGACCATTTTTCATCTGACACCCAGTAGGGCTTCGCGAGCCGCCACGCGTCACGCACCGCATTCCGTTTTGATCTGTCCATCAGGCTATTCCGCTGCTCGGGTTCCACTTAATTTCATTAGCTTCGTTCTACGCATAGTTGGCCAGCGAGGCAGTTAAAGCCCGCCGCCTGACCGGTACATTGCCCCAAGATTACAAAACAGCCAGCTGCAGTGTCAGTGCCAGCGGGAACGCCGACACGCCCATACGCCGATACGCCGATACGTTTCCCCTCTCCTACGTTCCGTAAAGCCGGTCACCGAAGTCTCCAAGTCCGGGCAAGATATACTTTCGAGAATTCAATTCGCGATCTAGCGCCGCTGCGTAAATTTTGATTTCGGGGTCGAGTGCTTCCACTGCCCGCACACCTTCCGGAGCGCAAACAATACAGACCAGACTCAAATCCTTGAGGGCCACACCATGTTCATTGACCACCTCGATGGCCTGAACAGCTGACCCTCCCGTTGCGAGCATCGGGTCAAGAATCAGAATCTGTTTGGCCTTGAGCGAAGGAAGCTTACAATAATAGCTCCGGGCCACGGCCGTCTGCTCGTCGCGTTCCAGCCCGAGATAACCAACACTCACATCGGGCAGCAAATCAGTGAACGGCTGGACCATGGAAATCCCCGCGCGGAAGATTGGGACGAGGACAATCGGTTGAGAAAGGACACGGCCCGGATGCGGTTCGAGTGGTGTTTCGACCGTAATTTCTCGCGTCGCCAGATTACGCGTCACTTCGAAGGCCAGGAGCAAGCTGATTTGGTAAGCGAGCGTGCGAAATGTCGCCGGTTTCGTCGTCCGATCCCGAAGATGGGTGACCACGTGCGTGCCGAGCGAATGGTGGAGAAGGTGTAGCATGGATGGCCGGTTATTTTATCTCCCAGTTTCCAGTTGTCCCGAACTTTTCAACGGAGTGGTGGCGGTCGCTGCCACTTCGGCGATGCGCTCAATATGGGCCCGGAAATCCGGATCTTCGCCCTCCAATAATTCCGGCAGCGCGTGGCGGAAATCGGCCCGACGACACCATTCCCTCATGTAATCTTCCCAGGATGACCAAAGACGGCGCGTCTGCTTGTTCATGCGCTCTTCGTACACCAGGATGTAAGCACGTTCGAAAATGGAGACCAGAATCCCGAACAGAGCCAGCTTCCGTTCCATCTGTTCTTCGTTCAGCTGCCCGAGAGGCGCGCTTCTGCGAAGAAGTTGGAGGTCCGAATTGTCCAGCACCAGCTTGAGGAAGTTCGTATACTCGTCCGAGAGACGCTGATAGAGCTCTTCCTCATCGACAAACCTCTCCTTCCGACGCTCGATCACGAACACCAGAATAGCGAACGGCAACGCGAAGGTTTCGACCAGGTAAAATGAAAATTCGACAATCTCTATCCAACGCATCGCTTAGCTGAGATGGTGAACCTCGCTCAAGTGGTAAACCGGAGTCGAAATCCCTTCCATCCGCGCCTTGATTTGCAAAGCCAGAAATTGCGAATAGTGACGCGATTGGTGCAAATTGCCGCCCTGAAACCAGAGTGATGGTTGACGGGTCGGCTTCCACATGTTCCGCAGTTCGCCTTCCCAGGGGCCGGGATCCTTTTTGGTGTCAGAGCCGAGACCCCAGCATTTGCCCACTCTGTCAGCTACCTCTTGAGAAATAATCCTGGCTGCCCAACCGTTCATCGATCCATAGCCGGTCGCATAGACAATCAAATCTGCGGGCAATTCGGTACCGTCGCTCAGAACCAATGAATGTTCTTTGATTCGCTCAATGCCGACTCCGCTTTTAAGCTTGATCTTACCTGCGGCGATCAATTCGGAGGCGCCCACATCAATGTAATATCCGGATCCTCGGCGCAAATATTTCATAAAAAGCCCTGAGCCGTCTTCGCCAAAATCAAGCAAAAATCCCGCCTTGTTCAGACGCGCGTAAAGATCCGCATCTCGTTGCGCTATCTCCTTATAGACCGGGATGTGGAAGGTATGCATGATCTTATAGGGCACCGAGGCGAATATCAGGTCCGCGACATCTGTCGTGATGCCCGATTTGAGAGCCGCCTCGGAGTAAAGACCCCCTAAAGCCAGTTCCATCAGCGAGTCTGATTTCGCGACGTGAGTCGATGAGCGCTGGATCATCGTGACATCTGCGCCGTGCTCCCACAAGTCAGCACAAATGTCGTGGGCCGAGTTACAGGAGCCGACGACCACACATCGCTGGCCGCCGTATTCCTCTCCAGTGGTGTGCTTGCTGGAGTGATGTTGTTTTCCCTTAAATGTGTGCGCCCCCTGGATTTCTGGGACATTCGGGATCCCAGACATCCCGGTCGCCAGAACGAGCTGCTTGGGGCGAAGCACGACTGTCTCACCACCGCGAACCACCGTCACCGTCCACTCTTGTGCTGCCTCGTCATAACAGGCGCTTTGGCATTCCGTGGAATGCCAATATCCCAATTCCATAACCTTCGTATACATCTCCAGCCAGTCACCGATTTTATCTTTTGGAGAGAAGATCGGCCAATGGTCCGGGAACGGCAGGTAAGGCAAGTGATCGTACCAAACGGGGTCGTGTAGACAGAGCGATTTGTAGCGATTGCGCCAGGAATCTCCAGGCCGACTGTTTTTCTCAATAATGATGGTCGGTACCTCTAACTGCTTCAGTCTTGCTCCCAGGATAATACCACCTTGTCCACCACCAATAATGAGACAATAAGGTTGCCTGGTAATGCCTAATTCCGCGGCTTCCTGGGTTTTACGCTCGAGCCAGCTTTGTCGATTTGGACTGGCGCCATGTCGGACGCCGGTAGGTCGAGTCGCTCCTTTTTTCTCCTCAAACCCTTTGAGTTCGGTCATGGTGGTTAACAGCGTCCAACATTTGCCATCTCTCAGCCGAATTTGACCCTTCCCTCTCGAGACTGCGGTTTCAAAGGTTAACCAACCGCTGATCACGCCATTATCCGAGGTAGCATCACCTTCTGCCTGCCATCGGCCGGGTTTGGCTTCGGATACTGTCGCTTTTAACATCTCTTTAATGTTTTCCCTACCCTCAAGCGTTTTGATATTCCAAGTCAGCGACACCAAGTCGCGCCAATAACCGTCTTCTTGAAACAAATTCGCGGCAGCGTCGAAATCTGCGCGATCCAGGGCATTACCAAAGTTCGATAGCCATTCGGACACTTGCTGTGTCGGGGCAGTGATATGAGCGCTCATTTTGGGCCTCCTTCAAAAAAGAGTGTTATCCCTATTCTCCCCTGCAGGTGACACCGACTATCTTCCCCTTCAATATCGGTTGCACGCAAATATTTCACCCTTTCGCGGCTCCAGGCGATCCTTTGAGGCGGACAACCGCATCCTGCAAAATCCGCAAGTGCGCTGTGATCCGTTTTAGCTGAACATGGACGACGCTTTGTTCCCGGAGAGCCAATACGGTTGAGGTCACCTCTTTTTTCAGGCCGTGCGTGAACTCCTCGAGCCGCGCCGCCGTAAGGTGATCAACATTCTCACCGAGTAGAGCAACGTGCTG
>DATHPI010000018.1:0-16078 GCA_035484035.1 Chthoniobacterales bacterium | reverse complement strand
TAGCCTCGCGCAAGACATCGCCCAATAACGATCCGAGGTTTTAGCCACGCACGTTAAACCGCCAAAGGGTTCGATCTATGAATTCGTGGGGGTTGGCGCCATAGGGCAGGTCGAGGCGGGAAGCCCCGGCTCAGACGGAGCTTCGCTCTGCGGCCGGCGCTTCCCGCGTGGCCTCGCCCGACAATGAAATCCCCCACAAATTCTCGCTTGGATTACTTCATCCCACCCAACCAGTTTCTTGTCTTAAGCTGACCCAGTTTCTTGTCTTAAGCTGACCTAGGGGCGACAACGCAGGCCAAAAGCAACGTGGAAATCCCCGGATCAGGCGGAGCTTCGCCCTACCTGCGCCGGACTTCCCGCATTTATGCCGGGGCCTCAGTCAACCCGCCTACCCCTTCTGGCTGAGGGCGAGTTGTCTCGTGGGGACGATCATCTCGATTAACGGGCCCAATCGGCGGCGGTGGATTAAGAAGCCTGCCGTTATTTAGAATTTCGCGTATCTGGTTGCCGTCCAGCGTCTCGTACTCAAGGAGCGCCTTGGCGATGACCACCAGCGTCTCTTTGCGCTGCGTTAAGACCTTCAAAGCACGCTGGTAGGAATCGTCACACAATCTTTTGACTTCCCTGTCGATCTCCTGCGCCGTCGCTTCGCTATAAGCCCGTGAACGGGAAATATCACGGCCGAGAAAGACATAGTCTTCGTGCTCTCCATATTCGACCATTCCGAGACGCTCGCTCATCCCCCATTCGCAGACCATTTTACGCGCGATACCGGTTGCCATCCGAATGTCACCGGTCGCTCCGTTTGTCACATCACCAAAAACGAGTTCTTCCGCAACACGGCCACCCATGATGACCACCAGACGGTCCAATAGCTCGTTCTTGCGATTGGTATATTTATCCTCCACAGGTAAATACATCGTGGAACCCAAAGAAGGGCCCCGGGGAATAATCGTGACCTTGTGCAGCGGGTCGGTGTGCTCAAGCACCTCGCAGAGCAAGGCGTGACCCGCCTCATGATAGGCTGTATTTTCCTTCTCCTTTTCGCTGATTGCCAGGCTGCGTCGCTCCTTACCCCATCGCACCTTGTCGCGAGCCTCTTCCATTTCGGCCATGGTAATGGCCTTGAGTCCGCGCCGGGCAGCCAGCAAAGCCGCCTCGTTGATCACATTCGCCAACTCCGCTCCTGAATAACCAGGCGTTCCTCTGGCCACCACTCCAAGATCCACACCCTCGGCAAGTTTTACTCGTTTGGCATGAACTCTTAAAATCTCCTCTCGACCTTTCACGTCAGGAAGATTGACGGTGATCTGACGGTCAAATCGACCCGGCCGCAAAAGCGCCGGATCCAATACATCCGGTCGGTTGGTCGCTGCGATGATAATCACGCCTTCCTGCGTGTCAAACCCGTCCATCTCAACCAGCAGCGCATTCAAGGTTTGTTCGCGCTCGTCGTGCCCGCCACCAAGACCGTGGCCTCGGTGCCGGCCAACCGCATCGATTTCGTCGATGAAGATAATGCAGGGGGCGGATTTCTTTCCCTGCTCGAACATGTCACGAACACGCGAGGCTCCAACCCCAACAAACATCTCAACAAAATCGGAGCCGCTGATGCTGAAAAAAGGGACATCGGCCTCACCGGCAATTGCCCTCGCCAGAAGCGTTTTACCCGTTCCTGGAGGCCCGACCATCAGAACACCCTTGGGAATTCTTCCGCCCAATTTCTGGAATTTCTTTGGATCCTTCAGAAAATCGACAATTTCCTGGACTTCCTCTTTGGCTTCCTCGACCCCGGCAACATCCTTAAACGTCACCCGGTTCCTATCGCGAGCCAGCATTCGAGCCTTGCTCTTACCAAAGTTGAGCGCACCCTTGCCGGCATTTCGAATCTGCTGCCTGAAAAAGAAATATAGAATCAGGAAAAACAGTGCGATGGGCAGGAATTGAAGCAGCGCGGATAACATGACATCGGAATCGGCCTTGATATCGACTTTGTAGCCCTTGTTCTCGAGCTCCGACTTCAAGTCTTTGTTATACTCGATAAAAATGGTCGTTTTGAAATGATCTGGCGCGCCGGCCACCGAAGATGGCTTCTTGCCCTTTTCGTACGCTCCACGCAAAGTCTGCGTTGAACGCCCTTCAGTCACGATCAGCTGGAGCGGCTCCTCTTTGCTGACGCGACCTTCATCAATGTACTTCTCGAAATCGGTAAAGCTGATCTCTTCGACATTTCCGTAGTTGCCATTGCGGGACAACAAAAAGCCGCCTAACAGAGCTATCGCGCAGGCAAACAGTAGAATGCCACGCCAATTGAAGTTGTTATCGTTGCCGAAATTTCGAGAGTTTTTGTCCTTAGAGGACCTAGGATCTAATTGTGCCATACACTAATACAAACAACGGTTCTCACGGTAGCACATGGCGAGGGCCATGCAAAGGGCGAGAACATTTAGGGTTGAAGGGCAGGTATTCAAGCGCCCTTTCCGCGCTTGGAATTCTGCCTTACTTAGAGGCGTATTTGACACTGCACCCGTACGGTTGGGTGGCGGTCGTAGGGACCGTTTTCCCATTCATTACGGCGTCGAGCGCTCCTTTGACGTAGTTCGTCGCGGTTTGGATGTCTGCAAGATCGGTGCTTCTCTTATTATCAATTGCGCCTTTGTAGACGAGGATTCCCTTCGGATCGATGACGTACATGTCCGGTGTTGTCTTGGCACCATACAGGCGTCCGACATTGCCGGTCGGGTCCACCAACAGAGCTGTTCGGGAAGCGCTGTCCTGTGCTGCAATCTCATTCAGTTTCCCAGCCGGATAGTTTCCCTCCTCACCCGGGGCAGAAGAATCAATCGATAGCCAGACCACTCCTTTTGCAGTGTACTCCTTTTGCAAAGCCTGCATATTGCCCGACCGATAGTGCTTGCGCACAAACGGACAATCCGGCTGATACCATTCTAAAACCACATATTTTCCTTTAAGATCCGCCAGCATGTGGGTCTTCCCATTCGTGTCCGACAAGGAAAAGTTGGGAGCCGGTTTTCCAATTTCCGTCTCCGCGAAGCTCAATCCTGCAGTGACCGCCAGTAATCCACAACCGACGAGGAGCGATTTGATCATTTCGTTTTTCACAGTTTGAATTTGAATATGAGACTATGACTAGTCAGGTTTTGTTCAATGCATCCAAGACAGTTTGAGATGTGATCAACTCTGGTAGAAGGACCGGCTGCGCCTCTCCAGTCCCGCCCGGATAAAAAAGGTACATCGGGACACCAGCTCTACCGAATTTTTTTAATATCTCAGTGATTTCCGGGTCGCCTTTCGTCCAATCCGCCTTCAGTACCACCACATTTCGCTTCAAAAATTCCTGTCTTACCTTGGGGGTATCGATGGCAAAGCGTTCATTGGACTTGCACGTGATACACCAATCGGCCGTAAAATCGACAAACACAGGTTTCCCGGAGGTCCGTGCCTCGTCCAGTGCGGATTTGCTGAACGGCTGCCACACCAGTTGGCTGGGCTTGGTGACAAATCCATAGGCGGCGCCCGCCAGGAGGAGAACAAAGACCATCGCGGCGAACGCCAACATGCGCGAGCGAGCCGAAGAAAATGGAGTCCAGAAAGCACCTTTGATCCATGCCAAAATCGCGATCACCAGAAGGATAGCTCCCAGTTCCACCACCGCATCGACTCCTCGCATCTGGCCCAGGATCCACATCAACCAAAGAAGGGTGCCCACCAGTAGAAAACCCATGCACTGCTTCAGACGGAGCATCCAGCCTCCAGGTTTCGGCAAATATCTCAGCCATCTGGGATTGACGGCCAACAGCAGATAAGGGAAGGCCATCCCAAGTCCGATAAACAGGAACACCAAAAAAGTCACCCATCCCGGCTGCGCAAAAGCAAACGCAGAGGCGGTTCCAAGAAATGGTGCGGTACAGGGAGTAGCTAGCACTGTTGCAAAGACCCCTTGGAAGAACGCTCCACCATAGCCCTCCCCTCCGGCCAGTTTCGCCAACCCCTGAGTCGCCTGCGAGGAAACCGACAGTTCAAAAACTCCAAATAAGTTCAGCGCGAAAGCAAAAACCAGGCAGGAGATAAAAAGGATAAATCGAGGATCCTGAAATTGAAATCCCCACCCCACCTGCGCTCCTGCCGTTTGCAGTAGGACGACAATGGCCGCCAACGCGGCGAAACATCCGATGATCCCGAGCGAAAAGGCCATCGAAAGCCGAAACGCCTTTCTAGGCTCCATACCAGCCTCGGAGACAAATCCAAAGATCTTCAGCGAAATAACCGGTAGAACGCACGGCATGACGTTCAGGATCAGACCTCCGATCATCGCAAATCCAAGCATTTGCAGAACTTCGACCAACCCAACCGAAGCAGCCGGTTGCTCGGGCTGGACGACGCTCAGATTCGTCTTTTCATTGATCTCGTAACCTCGCCGGGTTTCACCTGAGCCAACGACCAGCACACCATCCATTCGATTGATCGGTTTGACTTCCGTGTCGATCGGTATTGTCAGCTTGTTTCCGTCTCGTACCACGTGTCCGATCACCGAGTCTTCGGGTGGAATTGGAAAAAAATCGAGCGCCGCGTCGGTCGGGACGCCGCCCACCACGGCCACCAAGCTTTTGCCCGCACGGCTGAAACCAATTTTGATCGGATTGCCCACCTGCCCAGGCACCAGGGACGCATATCTCTGGAAAATCTGCGCCGAGTCAGACACTACGTTCCCGCCACCCGTCAAAGTGAGCGAAAGTTGCGCCTTCCCCGGTACGCACAGACTCTGGCAGACCAGCCAATCTGTCTTGGCCTGAATCAAGATTGGTCCCGGGGGTAAAGTTGCAGGAGCTTCAACTTCGGCGAATAGCAATACCTCAGAGGTATAATCAAATACTTCCAGGTCACCCGGCTCCTTGTCCCGCATCGGAACAGGCCACTGCAGATCGCCGACTTTAAATCCCTGGGGCAGCTGCCAGGCGATCTTGGTCGGTATTCCTGCATCGCCGGAATATCTCCAGTAAACATGCCAGCTCGGCTCAATCCGATACAGAATTCCAACCCTGAATCTCTGACTCGGTTCAATGGCTTTGACATCCGCGAGGAGGGTCGCCCTGACCAACTCTTTACCGTTGTACTGTTGCGCCTGAGTCGACTCACAAAGCCCCAACGCAAGGCTCACCAACAATACGACGCATGGCAAAATTCGTACCGCCGAGCCCGGGGGTGACGGTTTTATCTTCGAGCCTCTATGCATTTGATGTCCAATTTTAAGAGCAATGAACTAGACGAGATCTTCCAGAAACTTACCACAAATCTTGGCGTGCATCCGGGAGGGACCATGCATGACGCGTTTTGGGCCCTTGCAAACTGCAAGTTTTTATGTCGAGGCCTTTGATTTTAGGACATACTAACCCATTGATTCTGAATAATTTATCTTATGGCAGCCAGCTTGGCATGCTTTAAGCCCATCGAAGGACTCGAGTATGTTCTCGTGGGCTGTAACGATAATGATCCTTGCCGTCGTAGCGGCGCTCCTTTCCTTCGGCGGGTTCGCTGGAATGTCTGGTTGGCTGATGAGAGGATTGTGCCTGCTGCTAATTCTTCTGTGCATTGTGGCAGCTCTCTTTGCATGAAACGCGACGCGCTTCTTCCGTTATCACCGGTCAAAAGAAAGACCGGCGGCACAAAATGGAAAGGGAACCTCGCAAATCAGGCTTTTCGATCGGTTTTCAGCAGATCCCGGATTTCCGTCAGGAGCTTTTCTTCATTGGACGGGCTGACAGCAGGCGCCGGCTTCTTGAAGCGATTCACTTGTCTGATCACCAGGAACAAGCAAAAGGCAATGATCAGAAATTCGATCACCGTATTGATAAACATCCCATAAGCAAAAACTGGTATTCCTTTGTCGGCAGCCTCCTTCACGGAGGCTACTTGCTGGCCATTCAAGACAATAAAAAGGTTGGAAAAATCGACCTTTCCAAGAATCAGACCAAGAATCGGCATAAAAATGTTGTTAACTAACGAGGTCACAATTTTGCCGAATGCTGCGCCGATGATGACACCAACGGCGAGGTCGATCACGTTCCCTTTGAAAGCAAATTCTCTGAATTCCTCGATCATTGACATTGTGAGTCTTTGGTTCTGCGTTTTCAGTTATCAGTTCTGCCTGAAACTAGTATCCGGTCGCCGGAAAAGCATCTGTTTTGTTGCGATCAAAAGGTCCCGGGGAGAGAAGTGTGCAGGCGCGATGGCGTAGTCAATCGGAACCTCAAACTCAAAACTCCAAGATGCAAAACGGTCGGCACGACCGAAGATGTCGCGCGACGAACTTTCCCAACTGATCACCCGCATCCGCAACTCCGACCAGGCGGCTGCGAAAGATCTGGTCGAGCGATTCTATCCGGTGGTGATCAGAATTGTCCGTAACCATCTGCCACGGAGGGAGTCCGAAGAGGATCTCACCCAGGAGATATTCTTGAAGATCTTCGCCAAGCTTCACCAATATCGCGCGGACATGCCGTTCGAACACTGGGTTTCGCGCATTTCGGTCAACACCTGTATCGATCATTTGCGCAAACAACGGAACCGGCCTGAATTCCGCTGGTCAGACTTCAGCGAAGATCAGCAAGCAATTCTGGACAATCTGCAAGAGAACGCCACCCAACCGCCTCAGCAGTCGCCCGAGGAAAACCGGGAATTGTTGAACAGACTGCTGCAGAGTTTAAAACCAGCGGAACGCCTGGTCGTCCAATGGCTTTACCTGGAAGAAAAATCCGTTGCGGAAATTTGTGACCTGACCGGCTGGAAACCGTCTAAAGTTAAAGTTACCGCGTTTCGGGCGCGACAAAAGTTAGCGACAACAGTAAAACGGCTGGAGAAATGAAAGAGGAAGATAGTGTTGAAAGGCTTTTGGCATCGGCTCGCCAAGCGGGCCCGGATACGACTCCTTCTATACCAGTCGGTTTTGCTGAAAATGTCCTGCGACTGCACCGGAATCGCGTCCAGGAGAACAAGGCATTTCTTCGGACTTCTCTCTTGTCCGTGGCGACGGCGCTGATCATCCTGGGGACCGTTCTGGGGATTAACATCGAGACGACCAGCGCGCCAGGATCCGATGACCAGGAGTCAACGGTGGAAATGGCCTACTCCCTATGGGATCCAGCTGGAAACTAATCGCCGTGTTTGCCGTCCTGTTTCTGACAGGCGGTGTGAGTGGATCTCTGATAACTTATTCGGTCGTGCGCAAACAGGCGCTACCCAATCCCACCCGCACTGTGCACACCTGGACAGAAAGTCTGATGCAGAAATTGGAGCACGCCGGCCGGCTCACACCCGAGCAAAGTGCGAAAATCCAACCCCGGGTAGAAACCGCGGTTAAGCAGATGAAATCAATTCAACTTCAAGCGATGCAGCAGGGAAGCGACGTTCTCGATGCTGCTCTGGCCGAAATCGAAACTGGATTGAATCCGGACCAACAAAAGCGGCTGGAACGTTTTCGCGAACGCCGCCGAGCGTTTCTTCAGGAAGCAATCTCCAGGAAAGAGGGGCCGTAGGAGAAACGTATCGGCGTATCGGCGTAGGGCGGGTCGGCGTATTTCGAGCCGTGGGCGCCATAGGGAAGAGGCGCCACAGCAACAGGATGGGTTATTCCCAAGGCCGGCACGTTAAAGAGGAAAGCGTCGCACAGAGGTCACAGAGGAGGAAATTGGGGTTTGGCGTTGAAAGTTTTCTTCTCCTTCTGATCCGGTCGACGATTTCCCAGTGACTGTAATTCTCGCACCAAAGCCACGGTGTTCCACTCTAATTTCCTCCTCTGTGACCTCTGTGCGATGATTTCCCCTTGACGTCGTTTCTCGCACGGAGGCCACGGTGTCCACCACGCGCCCGCCGAACGCCGAACGCCGAACGCTCCTTCACGCGACCCCTGCAAACTCTTCGGCCTGCACATTAAACTGCAGGTCATACAGTTTCCGGTAAATGGTTGAACTTTCCAGCAATTCGCGATGAGTCCCAATTTCCTTCAATTCGCCTCGATCCATCACCACAATTTGATCGGCCTTCAGAACGGTGGACAACCGGTGAGCGATCGCAATGACCGTTCGCCCCTCGGACAAACGGTCTAATCCCGCCTGAATCTCGCGCTCGGCCTCGGAATCCAGCGCAGACATTGCTTCATCCAACAGCAAAACCGGTGCGTTCTTAAGCAGCGCACGGGCGATCGAGACACGTTGTTGCTGGCCACCCGACAGCAGGCATCCCTTATCACCAATGACCGTTTCGTAGCCGTGAGGCTGATTCATAATAAAATCATGGGCGTAAGCCTGTTTCGCGGCGTCGATCACTTCTTCTTTCGAAGCGTTCAAGCGCCCATATCGGATGTTACTCAGAATCGAATCGTGAAAGAGGAATGTTTCCTGGGAAACCATGCCGATCTGTTCACGCAAAGAGGTCTGTTTGATCGCCTTGATATCTCGCCCGTCCAGCCGGATGAAACCTGATTCCGGTTCGTAAAATCGGAGCAACAAAGAAAGGATTGAACTTTTCCCAGCACCGCTCATCCCAACCAGAGCGTAATATCTGCCGGGTTCTACATGCAGGCTCAGGTTTTGCACGGCCGAAGGCAGCCCCGGCCGATACCGGAACGTTACATTTTCGATGCGAATGTCGCCCTCGCTTCCGACAATTTCGATCGCTCCGGGCGCGTCCTGGATTGCCGGCTGCCGCTTCAGTACTTCAAAAATGTTATTCGTGGCATTGAAGCATTGCTGCATGACAAGATGAATCCGGCTCAGTTTTTTAATCGGGTCGTAAAGCATGAAAATGCCGGCCAAGAGCGCTAGAAACTTCGCGGCACTCAGATGTGTGTACCAGACGTAGAAGAGCGCCAAGCCGACTCCAACCGCCGAAACCGCTTCCACCATTGGACTGACGATCTCGATCGCTTTCCGGACGCGGATGCCGCTTTTAAATTGTTCGTTACTGAGTGATTCGAAGTTCTCAGCCTCGCGTTTTTCCCGCGCAAATGCTTTGATCACCCGGATCCCGGCAAAGCTCTCCTGCAGGATCGACATCATCGATCCGATCCTCTCCTCTTCAAATTTTCCCTGGCGTCGAACCTTTTTGCCGTAGTAGACGATCGGCACGATGGAGATCGGAAACAGGAAGAGGCTGACGATGGTAAACTTCCAATCCAGATGAAGCAGCACCGCGAAAGCGCTGATGACCGTTAAAGGCTGTTTGATCAGGTCGCTGCTGATACTGGTCAGCGCCACTTGTGCCGTTCGGGTATCGTTGGCCACTCGTGAGATGAGATTCCCGGATCGTTCACGGTTAAAAAACTCGAGCGATTGATGAAGGATGTGGGTGTAAAGCTTGCAACGGATATCTGCCAGTACCCGCAACGCGACCCAGGCCATGTAATAGCTGTTCAAGTAGTCGCACAGGCTACGCAGGACGAAAATAAGCGGGATCACCGAACACACCAGAACCACGGAGTTGATCCCGGTGCCCGTACCGTTCACAGCGTCGTTCAACATGTCGACCTTGTTTTTGCCTTGCGGGAAGACCTGCGAATTCACGAAATTCAAGACCAGCGGCAAAAGTCCGGATATCAGTCCGAACAATCCTCCAAAGACAAGCGCCAGGATAAACCGCCCAAGATGCGGCTTCAGAAACGGAAACATTTCCCGATACGGACCCGCCAGCATCCGGGCAAATTCTCTTGGTGAAGGTCTTTTCTTTCCCATTGAATTTTACAGTAGAGTTATCGTAATTATCTCAGGCTGTTGCTATTTCACATACTTGAAAACCGTCTCTATACCACGAATCACAGTTTCGGTCGATAATTCGCTCATCGCAAAACCCTTCTGCCGCGGCTCGAATTGCTCGAGCGGATCTCCCAGACCGGCGCGGAGCACGACCGCCGTGGCGTGCATCGGATGCCAATGAAAGGGGTTAGTCGGCCCAAAAAGGACGAGTTCGGGCCGCTGAAACGCCGCAGCCAGATGGGCAGCGGCACTGTCCACTCCCGCAAACAAAACTCCCTCCCGGATGATGGCAGCGCTCAACAATAGATCGACCTTGCCTGCCAAGTTGTAAATCCCGGAGGTGTCCTGCAAAACAGTGAGAATGTCATTGATATGCCGCAATTCCGCAGGCTCGCGACCGCCGGTGAGCAGGCAGGGAAGTCGGAGACGCTTTTGGGTGTGCCGGATGACCTTTGCCCAGCGGTCGGCCAACCAATATTTCTCGGGCCTGGCCGTACCGGGGTGAAAAACAACATAGGGACCAGGTACCCCGAGCTGACGCCGCAGTTTTTCAGCCGAGCGCTCGATGCTCTCGGGGAGATGCAGCGAAAGAGCGCTTTCCGAAACAAAATCTCCCAGGAATTGAATGAGGTCGAGATAATGATCCGCCGTATGCTTTTCCCGCACCGGCGACTGTACGAGATTCGTGTAAACCCAGGAGCGTGCAGCCCGTTTGGCGACGAAACTGAACCCGATTCGTTGTGCTGCCTTCGAAAGAAAAGAGACCAGCGCCGAGCGGTCATTGCCGGTGAAGTCCAGGCAGAGATCGAATCCGCGTCGGACAAGGTCGAACCAGAGATTGAACGACTGGTTACGTTGGTAAATCCAGATTTCATTTACGTCACCGATGGCTGGCGCCAGCGCGGCGGAATGATGATCCAGCATAAGGGTGATGTGCGCCTCGGGATAGAGCTGGCGTAATCCGCGGAGAGCCGGCGTGGTTAAAATAACGTCACCGAGACGCTTAAGCTGGATCACCAGAATGGAGTTCATCAGACCAGTTGCGGCTGGCGGATGGCCATCGCAGCCCGATACGCTTCCGACACCCGGCGACGAAAATGGTCCCAAGTGAACTGTTCCACGGCTCTTTTTCTTCCGGACTCTCCCATCTGCAGGGCGATGTCCGGATTGCGATACAATCGCAGGATCGCCTCGCAGAGCGCTTCACAGTTGTTCGGTGGAATCAAAATCCCATTCTCTCCATCTACCACCACATCTCCGGATTCCCGCGTCGTGATCTGTGCCAGGCCGGACGCCGCCGCTTCGTAGGTAGCCTTCGCACTTCCCTCGCATTCCGATGGAAAGACAAACAGGCTGCACTGGCGGTACAACTCCTCGACCCGATTGCTAAACCCCAAAATCTTGACCGAATCCGGCAAGCCAGAGAGATACGGCACCAGTTCGCCATGAGGATGGCCTGCCAACCAGAGCTCCGCCTTCGGAAGACTCAGTTTTTTCCAAGCCTCCAAAAGAAGGTGTACGCCCTTGCGCTTGATCAGGGCTCCCACGAACAGCGCTCGGAAAACCGGAGGTGGAGATCCCGGTCTAAACCGCTCCACATCCACCCCCCGCGACATCCGGAAAAGCTTGCTTTTCGGGAAACCAGCGAACAAAAACGTCTCTTCCGACTTTTCGGACAGCACCAGGAGGAGATCGGCAAGCTCGTACTCCTCAAGGGATTGTTGGCGACTGACGAGCAGCCGATTCAACCAACGCTGTGGCAGAGGCGCTTCATCCATCTGGATTTCTGCGTTTGTTCTAAGCGGCACCACATTCCCTTTGTGCCGGTGCCAGGTCGGTATTTCCAGAACCGATGGGATACCCAAATCTTTCGCGGTCCTCAGCGAAAGCAACGCTTCACCCGACCATCCATGAAACAGATCAAACGAACCTTTGCGCAACAAACGGCTCGCCACCCGGTCTAAAGTCTTTTTTTTCGCTCCGTAATAGTATTTTGCTTCCAGGCTCGAGAATAGACGCACCGGATGCCATCGGAGCGTCACGATTTTGCCGGACTTAAGATCGTCGGCCCGATTAGCGTAGGCGATGGCCATACCGAGTTGATTTTGAATGCCTCGCAATGTTTCGTGCGCAACCGAATCGAGACCGTACCCGCCAATTCTGGCGGAGGTAGCGTAAAGGACATGGCGCGGTTCTTTCTCCATCAGTCGCCGGAAAATTACGCCAGAAGAGGGTTCAAGGAAAGGAGTTCAGGAGTTGCAGGGAGTTCAGGAGTTACAGAATGGGAACCGAGTTGCGCCCACTGACTTGCAAAGTAAACTCTGCCCCGAGTCGAACCCTGTTTTCCTCCTGAACTCCTGCAACTCCTGAACTCCTGACTCCTTCATGAAAATCGGTCTTGTTCGACGCGGATTCTCCTCTACCGGCGGCGCGGAGAGTTATTTGAAGCGGCTCGGCCGAGCGCTGACAGATGCCAATCACCAGGCAATTCTCTATTCAACAAAGGATTGGCCGGCAGCCGAATGGCCTTACGGACCGTTGATCCATCTCGACGCCTCGAGTCCGCTCGCGTTCGCCAGAGCAGTTCAAGGTGCGCGACAACCCGACGAAATCCTCTACAGCCTTGACCGCATCATGCAATGCGAATGCTATCGGGCCGGTGACGGCGTTCACAAACTTTGGCTCGATCGCCGTATTGCGCATGAAGCACCATGGCGCGCCTTCTTCCGCCTTGCGAACCGCAAACACGCTGAAATCCTGGGGCTCGAGCGCACCCTATTCGAGCAGGGTGGTGCACAGCATGTGATCGCGAATTCTCACATGGTGCAAAAGGAGATTATCCGCGAGTTCGCTTACCCGGAGGAAAAAATCACAGTCGTCTACAACGGGCTTCCCGATCTCCACTTCAAAAAGAATCCGCAGAACCGCGATGAAATGCGGCGTTCGTTGGGTCTAAGGGAGACCGATGTCGCCTTGTTGTTCGCCGGTTCCGGCTGGAAGCGAAAAGGACTGAACTACACTATCCAGGCCCTTAGGCGCATCTCAAGCCGCGACGTGTCCCTTCTGGTGGCAGGAACAGGTAAGAAAAGGGCTGGCGTCTCGAAGAAGGTACGTTTCCTTGGTCCGGTGGCCGATATGCCATCGCTTTTCTCGGCGACAGACATTTTCGTTTTGCCGACGGTATACGACCCGTTTTCAAACGCCTGCCTGGAAGCTCTTTCCCACGGACTGCCCGTCATCACCACCGCCACCAACGGCTTTGCGGAAATCATCGAATCCGGCGTTCACGGCGAGGTGATCGAGAGGGCGGAGGACGTTGCGGCACTCCAACAGGCCATTGAAAAATGGATCGACCCGGCTCGCCGGGCGCCTGCAAGGGAACAATGCGCCGAGATTGCCCGTGGGTACACGATGCAACGCAACGTCGAACAGACTTTAACTGTGCTGGCGAGCCTTAGGTGAGTCCGGCTAAGATGCCACAGCCTGCATCGCTCCCAAATCTATAAGGATTTTTGTGCGATGCAGGCTAGCGGGTCCAGCCCGTGTACTCGCCGACATTTTCGCGAGTGACGAGTTTCACAGGTATCAAAATAGTCTCTTGCTCCGGTTTCTTGCCCTGAAGAACATTGTAACCCACTTCGACCGCTTTCTGGGACATCAAGTAAGGATCCTGAGCAGAGGTCGCTTCAAACAGACTCTCCTTATTTTTCAAGGCCTCAACCGCCTCAGGAGATCCATCGACGCCGACAATAAAAAAATCTGTTCGATGGGCTTTCTGCGCAGCCAGGTCGCAGCCAATCCCTGTCGGATCATTCACCGCAAAGACTGCATCGATGTGCTTATAGGAGGTCAGCAGATCGGTCATCACCCGCTGACCACCCAGGCTGGTCCCCTCCGCGTTCTGATTCTGCGACAGAATCTTAATGTCCGGATATTTCTTAAAAACCGAAACGGCCCCGACAACACGATCCCGAACGGACGTAACAGGTTGACCGTTGACAATCACCACCTGCCCTTTCCCATGAAGCTTATCGACGATGTATTGAGCCGCCTCTTCTCCGGCCTGCTTATTATCGGACATCACCGTAGCATCCACGCCGCCCTCAGCTCCGACATCGACCGCCACCACCACAATGCCTCGCGCTTTCGCCTGTTTGACCGAGGATGCGATCGTCTTGCTGTTGGCAGCACCCAGGATGATCAATTCGACCCCGGACGAAATAAAATCCTTCATCTGGCTCGCCTGACTCTTCACGTCGTAATTGCTCGAAAGTGCAGAGACCTTAACCTCGGGGTTGAATGTTTTCGCCTGAGCCGTGGCACCATGGGCGATCTGGTCGAAAAACGAATTGCCAAGGTCGCCCACCGTCAGACCGACGGATTTCAGCTCCTTGTCAGCAGCAAGCGCCTGACCTGCCGGACCCATCGCCAGGAATAAAAGTAGTGATGTGACAAATGAAGGAATGATTCTCATTGGATTTCGGGGTTATTCGCGCTGAGTTCTACCGGCGAGAAGCCGGCTCCTGACGCGGCAAGAATCCGGCTCTTCTCGTTACTGTCCGCTCGCCGATAATGATCCTGCCGCCAATAATAAATCAAGGACCTTTCAGAGGAGACGTGTTGGCGGGAGTTCTTTGGGGGACACCCTGGCTTCCGGGCGAGAAACGAACGGAAAGGGGAAAGCATCGCACAGAGGCCACAGAGGAGGGACTTGGGTTGGGGCGAAAGGCCTTGGGGGACGCCGCGGCTGCCGTGCGAGAACGAGGTTAAGGCGTGAGTATCACACAGGGGGTCACGGAGGGTGGAAATTGCGGTGTTGAAAGCTTTCCGCTCCTCCTAATCTGTGCGTTGATTTTCCCGCTGACGTCGTTCTCGCACCGAAGCCAGGGTATTCCACTAAAATAAATCGCTTTCATCCGCCACCCCAATTCCCTCCTCTGTGAACTCTGTGCGATGCTTTTCCTTTAACGGTCGTTTCTCCCACAGAAGCCACGGTGTCCACCAAGACCCTTCAACCCCCAAATCCCAATTCCTCCTCCGTGGCCTCTGTGACCTCTGTGCGATGCTTTTCCTTTAACGCTCGTTTCTCGCACAGGAGCCACGGTATCCAGCGCAGACCTTTCAACTCCCAATCCCAATTCCTCCTCCGTGGCCTCTGTGACCTCTGTGCGATGCTTTTCCTTTTTACGCTCGTTTCTCGCACAGAAGCCACGGTGTCCAGCGCAGACCTTTCAACTCCCAATCCCAATTCCTCCTCCGTGGCCTCTGTGACCTCTGTGCGATGCTTTTCCTTTTTACGCTCGCTTCCCGCACAGACGCCACGGTGTCCACCGCAGACCTTTCACCCCCGGTATGCCCCGATCTCGGGAGCATCCGAATTGGCCCCGGGACCGAAGTATCGCAAAACCACAAGATTCTCGACGTGACTGGTGTTTTCGAACACCACGCCGGCCGCCGCCGCCGGCTCCGTACAGAAAATCTCGTCTTCCGTCAGTTCGGTGAATCGAATCAGTTTTGGGCAATCGAGGGTGAGATTGTTAATTCTCCCGCTCCCCTGGACAACAGTCAAACCGTAGGCGCCATCGTCACGAATGGTGCATTTGGTGCCCGGCTCCAGGGTTAATTCCTTGGCGGTGAAGAGCTGTTCGCCGTTAATCTTTCCGTAAACGATCCAGCGATCGACATAGCCTTCTGCACTGGTATCCGCAACCTGGACCGGCTCAAGATAATGATGATCCTTAAAATAAGGGTCCACATTAGCCTCCCAGTCCAACTCGCTCAGTATAAAATCCAAATCGAAATGCTTTTCAGGCGGAATATCCTTCACCAAGAGAGCTCTCGGAACTTCTCTCCCCTCCACCAACGATTGGAACATTGAAAAGACATCAGAGCCCCACTGCGGCTCATAAGTGCAGAGCGACCCCGGCGCATGGAGAATTCCAGGACCGATCAGCCATCCGCTCCCAGGCTTCAAACGATACGCTTTCGACAGATCCAAAATTCCGTTGTCTCCTTTGTTCCAGTTCTCAAGACAACGCCTTGCCTCCGCCTTGGTAGTGCCCGGCTCGAACCCCATAAAGGTGTACGGAAAATTGTTTCCGACCGTGTTGTGCTGCGGAGGGAAATAGTAGCTCTCCGGTTTCCCTTCCCGGCCGACCAGCCGGGCATGTTCTTCGGACTGATGCATATGATGCGGGATCGGCCCCATATTGTCGAAAAACTTTGAGTAGACCGGCCACCGACCGAATTTGCTCCAGATCGATTCCCCGACAATTTGTGCTCCGCATTCCTGCACCGCGTTCGCCAGCGTG
>DATHPI010000017.1:0-5458 GCA_035484035.1 Chthoniobacterales bacterium | reverse complement strand
CCGAAGCTGAAATTTTCTGCTCAGCGGTGCAAGGACCCTGAACACGGCCAAGACACACCATGCACGATGGGATTCCCCCAAGCCTTCCACAGCCACAACGGAATGAAAATTTCTTGATTCCCATCGCGTATTACGGGAAATACGGGGCCGCCGCATGGATCGACCCGGTCGTCCTCAGGGCGATAACGATATCGTGGAACGATATTAGAATCCCAGTAAGGCGTCACCACGGGCAACGTAACGTAAACACGTACGGGTTTGGCCGTCCGCGCTTGGGCCGTGGTAGTGGAGGTCAAAGCCGTTGATGCAAATGCCAATACGACGACTAGCGCAGTGAACAGGCGGTTAGGGCTTTCCATGACTCATCTCCCGGACGGGCCACCCTGACAGTGCACACCTTAAGCGTGACGGGCGTATGTCGAAAAGGGGCAAGCTGACCGGGCACGAAATCGTGAGACCATCGACTGGCTGAGGTCGGTCGTTCAGCTATTCTGGTCGTTACGCGGCGACCGGTGGCCGGACGATGTTCGGCTGTCCGATCTTGAGCCAAGGTTTGTTTGCAATGCATGCGGGCAACGTGGCGCCGATATTAGGCCGGAATTTCCTCAAGCCAGGATGGGCACGGGCTGACTCGACATCCCCCGAACGGGTGACGCTATTCGCAAGCTTTGCCAAGCTGACCAATGTCTCAGTAGTCTCGAACCGTTCGGGACGTCAACCCCGCGCATTTCTATTCGTGCGTAAGTAGTTCATAAAAGGAATGTCAGGTGTCGCTGCCTGTTTGTTAAATCGATCCCATTGATGGCATCGAATGTCCGCTAATTCTTTGTGAGAGGGAAATGAGCGCGTAGCCCGGAGGTTTTTAACATGTACTCACGGAGCTTTATCTTGTTTGCAATTCTCATTGTTCCTGGTTGTCTCTCGCAGGGCAACGAGGCGTTTGCTCAAACGGATGGCTGTGCGGACGGTTATGTTTGACGAGAGGCATTCGCGGGCGATCGCGTTTGCGTCGGGAAGGAAACACGCGAACTTGTCGCAGATGAAAATCAGAACGCCGAAAGACATCGCAAAAGAGATGGCGGCGAAGAGTGCGATCCGGGATTTGTATGGAGAATGGCCGGATCGCAAGACCACGTCTGCGTCACGCAATTAGAGAGGGACCAAGCCCAGCAGGACAATAATCTCGCAAGCGGTCGGACCGGATCCGCCTTGGCGACCGGAACGCCGCCCGTTGAGAGACCCGGACTTGGAGTGAACGCTCGAACACCTCCGCGAAAACCCGGGTGCTTCAAGTACCAAAATGGCGAGTGGCAGGAAACGCCGTGCACATCCGAGGAATATGTCCGGCGAAACTTCCCACCGCCGATCCCACCATACAGCATCAAATCAAATCAACGAATACTCATCTTTTCCAAGCCGTCTTTTCCCTATCGGATGCCCTTGAGAGTGGCGTCGGTTCGGCTTTCTCACCTCTCCGATCCTTCGGTGGCGACGCTAACTGACTCCTTGGCCGGCAAGGATGCGTTCAGCATCCAGGTCAATACAAATTTTTTTCCGTTGAATAACGGGGATACGGGTTGGGTACAGTTTGTGTTGCAAAGCCAGCCCAACAAAAACGACCACGTCACGACCCAAAACTACTACACCCCTACTTGTACCACGGTACCAAAGGAGAGATTTGTATTTGGGCCGGGCAACCCTTACCCAGCCGGCGGTCAGCAAACCACTTTTGTCGGAATAGGGGCCGACATAGGAGAGACGTCAGAGGTTGCCGGAATATTGGATGACACACAGCCAGACGGTGTAACCCGATTAACTGCTTGGGCTTATGTGCCATGGGCTCCGTTCACAGCATACGCGGTCACAACCCTTGATACGGTCGGGTTGAGGGGGCGGTGGACTGAAATAAGCGGCGACATTCTCGGACTTGGAAATGGATCGCAAGCAAATTTCACGAGGACCAAGTTGAAGAACGAAATAGAGGCTTCCTCTTGCGTCTTTGGCCAATGCCCCGATGCTTCGCTTGGCACTCTCGAGAAATATGCGTCCTCCTCCCTGCAGAGCGTCACTGCGGAGACGAGCAATCTCAATTCATACTACGACTTTAATCCCCACACCCCAGTGCTGACCTGCGCCCAGCAAACGTGCACGTTAGATTACAGTGAGGGGCCATTTTTTCGGAGGTATATCGTAAAGGAGTAACAAATAGGCGACGCAAAAGACTTAGTAACACTCGCCATCGGCCGGGGAGAAGCTGAGCGAATTTGAACAAGGCGAGATCGGCCCTGATCTGTTTCGGGCGGCCTGCAATATGGGCTTGGAGGGCTTGGTATCGAAGCGACGGGATCGTCCCTATTGCGCCGGCCGGTCGCCATATTGGGTGAAGGTGAAAAACCCGAAGTCGCCTGCAACGACACGCGCCAAGGATATCGACTGGTCAAAATGAAGCGGCCCTAACGCGCTATCCGCCGCTTGGTCGAGATCGGGCTGAAGGTGAAGAAGTGAATGCCGCGCCAGCCGCCGCTGACCATGGACTGCGAATAATGGCCATTCAAATCGTTCGCAGATTTGGCTAAGATTATTGGTGCCTTTTGGCTTGCGTTCCGCGTCGCTCGGCCAGTTTCTTCCCTGCTCGGGTGAGGAAGGCCCTTTCGAGCATCGGCTATTACTTGTGGGTTGGCTTGCTACTCTGGTTTGTCGGCGGGTCCGTCATCGGATGGTTCGTTGATTTACCCGCTCTCCTAGAGCGCCCGAGGGCGAGCCGTGCAGGCCAGGATACGGGTGGACGCGAGTTGGACCGGCGATCAACTGACCATTCGTGCGAAACGGAGTAAGCCAATTGCGATCATCTGATTCAAAGATCGCGATCACAAGCTTAGTGGCACTGTCGACATGGCTTTTTGTAGTTCTGCCCCTGATCTACCTGCCGAAACAAGCGGCGGGCACTTTCTTGGGATTTGACAATACCGCTTGGACCGCAATCGGGGCTATCGCCGGCCTGATATATTGTGCCTTAACTGCTGGACTTTTAATCTTTGCGGTCTACCAAGTAAGGTCTGCTAGAGCTGACGCTAAGATCACCAGGACGCTCGCAGCATGTGACCGCTACGATTTTGACCCCATTTTGGACCGAGTGACCAATCGCATAGCGGAAGCGCTTGTTGACGGTACATTGGAGGCATTTCCCAGGGACTACAATCTGGATATGGAAAGCCTCTTCAACTACTTCGAATCGATTGCAATTGGAGTTTCGAAGGGGCTCTATGATAAGGACATCGTCTGCGATCAGCTCAAGCCGATTATTATCGAGCATGTGGACGATCTAATCATAAGCGGGGTCAGTGGTTGGAAGGGCAATCCAGACAAATACTATGAGCACATGATGAGGCTGTATCGAGAATGGAAAACTGGTTGATCGACGTTCCGCGCCGCATGGGATTGACGATTTGCACTCACGACTGCCTACTCCCGCCCGTCGTCCTCAAAAAATCACCTTCGCCGATCTGCGCGCATCCGGCATACGCGGTCTCTTGATCTACTGCAGCGAGTATCATTGCTCTCATTGGACTGCGATCAGCGGCGATCAGTGGCTGGGCGAGGCAGTCATCCTGGGTGTTGATGGCTATTCTGATTTCAATGCGCTGCACTCGGGTAAGCACAACGACGAAGTGCAGCTCCTGGCCTTCGACGTGCTGGCCATGGACGGCGACGATCTGCGGGATCTTCCGCTATCTATGCCGAAGGCTAATCTTGCCCGCCTTCTTGCGCGGCGCCTGCAGAGGCAAAGAAACCAGAAATTCAGGGAATGACGGGAGGCACAGCGGTCTCGAGGCTGCGAAAAAACTCGTGATCGTGAGCTCTAACCCATTGCTTCGCGAGGGCATCCCAAACCAAGGTATCGTAATCGATCTGCCCGGCTCGGATGAGATCGCAAAGATGATTCAGATCTCTAACGGTCTTTTCTTGTCCTACACCGTCAATGAAGCGCAGCAGTGACTTCCGCGAACCCTTAGTCAGTAGGTCCAACAACTCTCCCATCACGCAATCCCGCACTCACTCGGTTCAACATTCACAGCCAGACTGGCGGCGATGCCTCGAAGAAAAGCCCCACTCGCCCTTTGGGAAACGAGCGGGGCCAAGATACATCACCGGCGGCGAGGCCAATACGCGGTACGGGTGACGCTGCGTGCATACTCGCCGCTGATTCGTGGCGGCGATGAGTCCGCCATGGTTCTCTTTTTGGGCGCAGCGTTCAGGATAAAGTCTTGCGAAAGTGCCCTACAGCGATTTTCGCAATCTCCCAAGGGTCGGTCACGCCAGATGTACGAGCGTCAACTACTTCCTTAGCGACATTTTCTGCAAGAGGGTCGAAGCGGTCTACTATGTCGAGCATCCGCAGCGCCTGACCGTACGCGATGTTCAGTCTGTTCAGCTCGGCTGGTTCGACCTTGATATATTTCTGAATCGGCATGGCCCTGCTCCATGCCCCCAAAATTAAATTAGAAGCTCAAAATTCCCCAGGAACTCAATGTGCTTTCCGGTGTTCGTTCGATTTTTCGAATTCAGATTACGACGATGGAGTTACCGGGGCATGACACAAATGTGGCACCCGCGGCCGCCAGGGCGTCACCGTAAAGTCTGGTACATTTCTTGTGATCTAACGCGTCATTAACATCCGCGCCATAAGCATGCTGCTACAGGACCCTTGGGTGGGGAATCTCAACATGGCTGATATTGTGCGGTTAGCGCCCTTCATCTTGGCAGGCGCATCCCCGTTTCGGTCTGCGCGTGTATTTGCTTCGGGATCAAATCTGACCCGAAAGGTACAAGCAGTCTTCCTGAATCATCCAGGGCATACCCATTGCACCCCCAGGTTGCCGCCCCGCCTAATCCCGCCAAAAATCCTTGAACCGATCGGGCGCCGGCTCTGTGTAGCACCGCCATCAAACAAAAGCCCCGCCCGATGGGCGGAGCAGTTGATCATTAGAGACGCGACGGGTACCGGACGCCGAGCAGCGCGAAGGTCCAAAGCTGGACACAGCGGAGGGTCTGGCGAAATCCCCTTGATGCGCGGCGCCGGGGAATCACGTGACGGAACGGTAAAAGACTGTCGCCGGATGATCGGCGCGAGCGCGACCCCGCCTTAGATTGGTGCTAATGACCACATGAACGAACATTTGTTTGAGCCTGACTTTTGTGTCGGCTCCCATGGTCGTAATGAGGCAGCAGATTGTGTAAAATCCGCGACGCTGCATTTACTTACTCTTTCACTCAGCCAGCTATTTTGGTCCCCTTGAATTCACTTCCCTACAAGGGATGCCATGGGCCTCTTTCGAAAAAAAGTGCCAAGTCATTTAATCCCGGTTAATCGCCAAAACACCACAAGCAACGACTGGGTTATCTTGCTAGAGGCTGGCACCATCATTGGTCCGTCGCCTGAAAGACTTCGTGTTGCCCG
>DATHPI010000016.1:0-3413 GCA_035484035.1 Chthoniobacterales bacterium | reverse complement strand
GATCTGGGGTGGAATCTCCGGTTGCCAGCATGCGTTCCCTCTGGCTTTGGCAGCATGGTACGCTCGATCGGCTTCTGAAGCACTTCGACGATTCTCGGCTGTGACCGCGACCAAGGTCGCGGAGCGTTTCGGCATTGGCCGTGTAAAGGGGCGGATCGCCGATGGATTCGATGCTGATCTGACGTTAGTCGATCTCCAGGGGATCGACACGGTCACGGCAGAACAGTTGTTCTACCGTCACGCGATCAGCCCGTACGTCGGCTCCGAACTGCGCGCCGTGGTCAAAGGTACCTGGGTCCGCGGCCTTGCCGTTTATCGAAACGGAAAATTCCCTGTTCAGGCGGCCGGGAGGCTACTCACACCGGATCAATACACCCCGGCAAAAACTCAGTAAGCAATTCGGTTTTTTCTTGCGCGGTAAGACGGTTATTCCGCAACCTGTGGCGAAATTTCTTGGGGGTTACTGGGATGCTGGAACCCTTATTCTCTCTAAAGAACACCGGACGGTGGTGTCACAAGAGGTTATTGCAGGCCTGCCGACCTTTGCGGCGATGGCCTACCATTCTGGCGGTTAGGAACCGTTCATGTCCTTGGTTAAAGCAAGACCTGCCGATTGACGTCTTTGTAGTAGAGATACCTGGCCGGTGATTTTCCCATCGCGGTAAACCATTGAGGACAGTAGGGAGCCATCCAGATGCAGTCCCCGGCAGCCACGGGATACCAGCGATCTTCCAGTCGATAGATTCCCATCCCCTCCAGCATTAAGAGGCCATGCTCCATGATGTGGGTTTCGACAAATGGCAGGCAAGCGCCGGACTTGTAATTGAAGATGTTGACCGCCATGTCGAAGGACGTGTGTTCCGGAAGGAGGGTCTGGAGCAGGGCATCTTCGTCCCCGAGAAAAGGTTGGCCGGTCACCTGGCTCTCGTGCCCCGCGCAAACCTCCGGGGGAACCGAGCCATCGAGGAGTACGTACTTCTTGAAAAACAGATTCAATTGGGTTCCCTCGGCAGGGGCACTCAGGTTCCAAACCTGGCCAGCAGGAACAAACAAATAGCTGCCCGTCTCAAGCAAATAACGCTTCCCTGAGACTTCGGCGCCCACCGAACCGCGCAGGATATACGCGAAAGCCTCGGTGTCATTGGCCGGAAAAACTGCGCTGCCGTCCGCCTGAAAGGTCAACAACAACTGAGTCAGACGGGCTCCCATCTCCCTGGAGATGAGCACCACGACCGTCGCCTTATCGATACCTGGTAACCGACTAGGAATGTGACCGTCCGGAGCAATCAGCGCATGTCTCGAACCGATGTACGTGCGGGTATCTCCGAAGACTGAGAAAGTGGTGCTCATAACATTCTGCTACTCCCTTCATTTCTTTTTCGCTAACACGCTAATCGCCGACCCGCCCACACGACCCCCGCCGCCCCTATCGCCTACCCGTCCAGATCAGATACGCAAAAAATAAAATGATCACCAAGGCGCACCCGGTCTTGTATTGCTTAAAGAAGCGGGACAAAACGTAACCAAAAGCAAAACAGACTAAAGTGCTTCGAAAGGTCTGTCCGATGAATAGTAAGACGCCGCTGTGAGCGGCTGAAGCCATCGGGTCGGGCCTTAAAAGGTGGGTGACTGTCGCAGCGATCCAGGCGAAAACGAAAAGCACCAAGGCTTCGAGCCTCCGTTGCCGGCGTGCCGCCTTCCGTGAGAGATCGCTCTCCTCGTTCTCGGTCACGGTGTGAGAATGGACATAAGTTTCAAAGGGTTTTCCTCACAGGTGCGCCTGGATCGTTACCAGGATGCCGACCAGGATAGCCAGCGCGATGCTATGGAAAAAGACGAAGCGAAGAATTTCGCCTTCGTGCCCGTACCAGCGCGTCGCCGTCGAAGCGACCACGATGCTTTGCGCGTCGATCATTTTGCCCATCACACCTCCGCTACTATTTGCGGCGGCCATCAAGACTGGATTGAGTCCCAATTGCTGGGCGGTGATCTTCTGCAGACCGCCAAACAACACATTAGAAGAAGTGTCCGAACCAGTGAGTGCCACCCCCAACCAGCCCAGCAGCGTGCCAAACATTGGATAGAACACTCCAGTCTGAGCAAAAGCGAGTCCTAACGTGGCGTCGGTGCCGGAGTACCGAGTGACGAATCCGAGAGCGAGCATACAGGCAATCGTCAGCAACGAGAAACGCACCAATTTGAGCGTTTGCCAGTAGATCCGCGCAAGACCGAAGGGCGAAAAACCCATGAGAAACCCGCTGAGAATTGCTGCGGCGAGGATACCCGTGCCGGTGGCCGACAATAGACTCAAAGCAAAGACCGCCGGTTCAGGCCGTGGTTCCGGTACCAAGGGCGGAACTCGGAAGACGAGCTTATCCAACCCGGGGACCGAAAGTTTCGGGTTAAAGAGTCCGTCCAGAAACGTCCTGAACTGTGGTATTCCCCAGAGGAAAACAAAAACGCTCAGGATGGCCAAGGGGAGCCAGGCTTTCACCGTATCGGTCCGGGTAATCTGAGTTCCATTTTCCGGGCGATACCGGAAGATTGTACTGATCGGTTCGGCATCGGTGGCCTTCGTGTCTGCGTTCTCGGTTGGATATTCACGTGACATCGACAGCCACATGGTTTCCGGTTGCCACACTCGCAAAAAAAGCGTCAACCCCGCCATAGAACAAAGCGAGGCAATGATATCAACCAGCCACGGCCCGTGCAGAGTCGAGACGAGAAATTGAGGGATCGCAAAGGAGGCGCCGGTCACCAGGATTGCCGGCCAGATCTGAATCATCCCACGAAAGCCGGCAAAGGCCCAGATCAGCCAAAAGGGGATGATGAGAGAAAAGAATGGAAGCTGGTGACCAATTTGCTTTGAGAGTTGGAGCAAATCCAGACCTGTCACCGCCGCAAGTGCAATGACCGGCGTGCCAATCGCTCCGAAAGCCACCGGAGCGGTGTTAGCAATCAGGCAAAGGCCCGACGCCTGGAGGGGCGAAAAGCCGATACCGATCAGGATCGCGCCAGTGACCGCTATGGGTGTACCGAAACCGGCTGCTCCCTCAAAAAACGCCCCAAAGGCAAACGCGATCAGGAGGAGTTGCAACCGGCGGTCTTCCGTGACGTTGGCAATACTGTTTTGCAGAACCTTGAAGTGCCCTTTTTCCAACGTCAGTTGGTAAAGGAAGATCACGTTCAGGATGATCCAGCCGATTGGCAGCAGGCCGTAGGCGGCTCCGAATACCGCCGCCATCAGCGACTTCTGAACAGGCATGCCAAACTCGAGTATGGAGATGAGGAGTGAGGCGGCCAGACCTAGTAATGCGGCAACGTGAGCCTTCACATGGAAGACACCGAGAGCCCCGAGTAGCACGACCACGGGTACGGCAGCGAGCAGAGCCGAAAGGAAAATGTTATTGAGG
>DATHPI010000015.1:0-6296 GCA_035484035.1 Chthoniobacterales bacterium | reverse complement strand
GACCAACTCTGGTCGGCCGTTAACGACAACACGGTCAAAAGAGCCAAGCAACGTGTCGATCTCGTTATCGCGTCCGTACAATTTCTCGGGAATCCGTAACCGGTCGGGCGTGTCGTGCTCGGCAAGTGGAAATTCCACAATCCGCCGTTGAGCTTCCCATTCGACCAGGCAGCGCCGAAGATCACTTTCAAGACCGGCTGCCGTCTGGTAGCGTTCTTCCGCAGTCTTGGCCAAGAGCTTCATAACAATGCCGGAAACCAAGGCTGGCACAGTCTTCGATCGCGTGTCGGGAGGGGCCGGTTGTCTGGCAATGTGACAGTGCACCCATTCCATCGGATCCGAAGCGGAAAAAGGTAGCCTCCCGGTCAGCATTTGGTAAAGCGTGACGCCGAGCGCGTAGAGATCACTCCTGGAATCAATCGAACGATTCATTCGGCCAGTCTGTTCGGGTGCCATATATGGAAGGGTCCCGGCAATAAACTCGGGAGGTCCAGGAGGCTGGCGCTCGCGGGGCAGGCGCGAAGCAATACCAAAGCCGGTCAGCCAACATTGGCCAGTCGCCGAGTCTACCAGAACGTTGGCAGGTTTGACGTCCTTGTGGATGAGACCGCGCTGATGGAGGTGACCAATCGCTGTGGAAAGACAAATGGCCACGCGTAAGGCAAACGCCATCTCCAGTGGCTGACCGAGCAATTGATCGAGAGGCACACCGCCGGGATCCGCTAACACAAGCACCGTACGGTCCCAGTGGTGAGCAATAGCAATCGGCCGGGTAGCCCACGTCGGATCCAGTTCAAGCTTAAGAGAATATTCGTGCTCCAGCGCTCTGAGAATTTCCGGGGCGGGATACTCCGCCAGCGGCGAAAGCACGAGAACCCGAGATGTATCGTACTTGCTCTGCCCACGATAAAGGATATAATTTTCATCCTTCCGCACGGTTTTGACGACATAGCTTGACAGCTCAATTTCGGAAGGCGGTTCCAGCACCGGCAAACTTACACCTTTATTACCCGGATCAACCAAAGGTTGGTGCGCCAAGTCAGCGCCTGGTGATCCCAGGCAGGATGCCTATGCTACATTGGCTTTCCGGACTGTCGAGCATTCTCCCAGAGCCATCCCGGGAGCTCTCGCCGTGCAGCGGGGGTGGCGCGCAACGGCGTTAACGTAGTATAGGCTTCCGGCGTGTGTTCTGAAACTCGCGGCCAGCACAAGGTCCGAAATCTCGTGCCTTTATCCGACCGGCGAGTTCTATTCATAAGTATCTCATTGATCGACACAAGCAGTGAATAATAAAGGGCCCTGTTTGGAGCCTGGCGAGCGAACTCGGAAGAACGAAAATCTGTGAGTTCCGAAATTTCGGACCAATATCTAGTGGACCCTTTCTCGCGTAACTCCCTGGTGGCTGGTCACAAGCGGCGATAACAAGGAGTGGCACGCAATTTGTTCATTCTCCAAGGATGATTGAGATTATTCGTCTGCCAAAACTAAAAGCACAGAAAAGGTAATCATGAATTTTTTTTCTAAAAACGCCACCGTGATTCTCGTTCATGGCGCATGGGCTGATGGCAGCAGCTGGAATCGGATCATTCTCCCGTTGCGGCACCAGGGCCTCAAAGTGATCTGTGCGCCGATTCCCCTCACTTCCCTCTCAGAGGACGCCACGGCCCTCAACTGGGTACTGGGGAGAACCGACGGCCCGGTGCTGCTCGCTGGACACGCGTACGCCGGCGCCGTGATCGGAGCGACAACTGACGAGAAGGTGAGATCGCTGGTGTATATTGCTGCTCTGGCTCCCGACGAGGGTGAGACAGTAGCTCAGGTCTTCTATCGCGAAGAACCTCATCCGCAGGCTCCTCATCTGCAGCCCGATGCTCACGGTTTGATTTGGATGCCGGAAGAAGGCTTCGAGAAGGCCTTTGCCCAAAATGCTCCTGATGATATGAAGGCAGTTACCGCCGCCGTCCAACGGCCAATTGCGGTCCGTTGCATTCAGGAGCCGGCGCCTAAACCCGCATGGAGATCTAAACCTTCCTGGTTCCTGATTGCGGAAGAGGATCGCATGATCAGCCCAAAAACGCAGCAATTCATGGCAGAGCGGATGGCAGCGCAGGTCCGAGTTCATCCTGTTGATCATACTCCGCTTCTCACCGCGCCTGAATTGGTCGTCGACATCATCCTTGAGGCCGCTCGCGAAACTCTCACCTATTAGTTAGTCGGATCAAAGGACCGGATGAAATCCGATTGTCAGCGATCACTACTCCAAATGGTTAGCAATCAAACGGAGGGAAAATCGAAATGCCAGAATTAGTTGCTGTCGTCACCGGTGCAACGCAGGGAATTGGGCGTGCTACAGCCTTGCGACTAGCAAAGGATTTTTCTGCGCTTGTGCTGGCTGGACGCAACGCGAAAGCACTCAAGGAAGTTGCAGCAGAGGTCAAATCGAGTGGGACCGAACCGCTGACCTTTGGCCTTGATTTGAGCACGAAGGAGTCGGCTGAGACCTTAATCAAAGGAACGCTCGATCGCTTCGGAAGGATCGATGCCCTTTTAAATATTGCGGGCGCGGTGCCACAGATTGACCTGTTCGAGATGACCGACGAACAGTGGCGAGCTGGCCTGGAGCTAAAGCTTCACGGAGCTCGCCGCCTGACCATCCTGGCGTGGGAAGCTCTTAAAGCTGCCAAGGGTTCAGTCGTTCTGATCTCAGGGAGCGCTGCCTTGGATCCCAAACCTGGTTTTGCCGCAGTGGCCACAATCAATGCGGCGATCATCGCCTTGGCAAAGGCTTTTGCTGAACAGGGCATCAAGGACGGTATACAAGTCAATAGTGTGGTACCGGGCCCGGTAATGACAGGACGGCGGCGGTCCTTCATCGAGAAGTGGGCACCAGCTCACGGCATGACGGTGGAAGAGGCCACGAAAAAGTTTCCAGAGGAGGCAGGCATCTCCCGGTACGGCGAGCCAGAAGAGATTGCTGAACTAATGGCCTTTCTTGTCTCCCCGGCAGCGAAGTGGTTGACAGGCTCATCCGTTCGCATGGACGGCGGGGAAATCAAAGGAATTTAGATCATCGCACAGAGGGGGATTGCGGGTGGTGGACGAAAATTCCGCTGTGAACACCTTGGCGTCAGGCGCGAGAATCACGCGAAGAGGAAAGCATCGCACAGAGGTCACGGAGGGGGATTCGGATGGCGGGCGAAAATTCCGCTGTGAACACCTTGGCGTCAGGCGCGAGAACCACGCGAAGAAGAAGGTGGCGTCGTACTTTTCCCGCCTCTCTCCCCACTGACAACCGACAACTGACACTGGCAACTGCCCTGACAACTGACAGTGGTAACTGCTAGTGAATGCTATTCTCATGAACCATCTCGAAGAGTGTGTGGTTATCCTTATAATCGACGTGAATCCCCACCAAGACCGGCCCCGGGGTATCAAACGCTTTCCTCAACACCGGAGCTATTTCGTCGGCAGTTCGAATCATGAGACCCGCGGCCCCGAACGCTTCAGCATATTTCACGTAGTCAATCGGACCAAAATCGACTCCGGATTTGCGGCCGTATTTCGCAACCTCCTGAACGGCAACCATGTCATAGGTACCGTCGATCCAGATCATATGGACAATGTTTAACTTGAGACGAACAGCGGTCTCAAGCTCCATCGCCGAGAAGAGAAATCCCCCGTCTCCCGAGATCGAGATAACTTTTTCCCCTGATCGTACGAGCGAGGCGGCGATGGCCCATGGCAAGGCCACGCCAAGCGTCTGCTGCCCATTGCTGATTAGCACCTGGCGCGCCTTAAAACTATAGAGATGTCGCGCAAGCCAAAGATGGAAAGATCCCATATCGAGACAAACAGTTACGTCTGAGGTCAGTAACTTCTGAAGCTCAAATACGATTCTCACCGGATGGACCGGCGTGCCGTTTCTCCGTAAAGCGTTTTGGCTAAATTCAGCCCGCTCGGTAGCGATTGTTTTAAGGATACCCTCCAACGACGGCGATAGATTAGGGCGACGAATTTGCGGCGTGAGAGCGGAAAGACTTTGGGCGATGTCTCCGGTCAACTCGACACTTGGGCAATAGGATGTATCGAGATCGGCTGGAAGCGCATCAAGATGGATGATCTTGCGTTGAATCGATCTGTTCCAGATGGATGGGTCGTACTCGACCGGATCGTATCCAATGGTGATCACCAGGTCAGCGGCTTCGAGCAAGCGGTCTCCGGGTTGATTCGCTAACTGACCAACGCGACCGCCAAAATTGTCGAGCAGATGAGCGCCTATGGCCCCCGCGGATTGGAAAGTGCCGACCACAGGAAGGTTGCCACGAGCAACCAAATCGCGTACGGCTTCCGCATTGGCCGGTTTGCTGGCCAGAAGCCCAAGAAGAACGACCGGGGCTTCCGCGCGATTGATCAATCTCGCGGCCTCGGACAGAGCGGAAGCGTCCGCCGGTCCAGGTCCGGAAAAGGTTGGGGGTACGAGAAGCTTCCCTTGAGCTTCTGCAGCCATGATGTCTTTGGGCAGACTGACGAAGGCGGCTCCGGGGCGGCCTGATTCAGCAGCGCGGAAAGCGTTGGAAACCACTTCCGAAACCGCATGGGGCGCTCCGACAACCACGCTAAACTTTGTGACTGGCTTGCAAACCGAGACCGAATCCATGGTTTGATGAATCTGCTTGAGCGCTTCATCGGTTGCCACTGCACCTCCGAGCGCCACGACTGGATCTCCTTCCGAGTTGGCGGTTGCCAACCCGGTGACAAGATTGGAAACACCTGGTCCAGAAGTTGCAATAGCCACACCCGCCTTTCCGGTCATCCGTCCAATGCCTCCAGCAATAAAAGCGGCATTTTGCTCGTGCCTGCAGACGACCGTTTTGATCTTCGAATCGACCAAGGCGTTGAAGACAGCATCGATCTTGGCTCCCGGAATGCCGAAAACATATTCGACTCCTCGGGATTCAAGAGTTTGAACGACTACTTCGGCTCCGTTCTTAGGTTGTTTTTCAGGTTGATGCATTGTCTTTTTCCGTAGGGCAATTTTGATTTTCAATGCGCTTCTTCGGCGTAAGCGAGTTCATCGGAAGCGTTCTTGCTCAAATCCGCTTTAAGAAATAATTCATTTTCGGGCAGGGCCAGGTGAAAATTCGTCAGCTTTTCCCGGCGCAATCGCAGAGTTCCGGTCGAGCATTCCAGGAGATGGCCGCCATGCCGGCGGTCGTCGGAGAGGAAATGAAAATGGTACCCGGGAATGCTGAATGCACTCGAAAAACCGGGGGACCACAGACCGACCAAAGTGCCTTCTATTTCGCTGAACCCGAATTCAGCTTGGACCTGAGCTACGTCGACCAACCGATCGTGACTGCCCTTTGGAGGACTGACAGCGCGGGTCCGCACGTCGTGGAATCGTCCGTCGAGCCGGAATGCATAAAAGATATTGTTCGAAGGCCGGTATGCGTCGCAGCGTGCGTTGAGAACTTTGAGCGTGTCTGCAGGCGCTATTTCGAGATCAACTTCCGGAGAAAATGTTGTCACCACTGCGAACGGGGCGGTCGCATCTGCTGGCGCCTCCGAGACCATTCCGTTGCCCTGGACTCGGTAGACGCGCCCATCAAGAACCACCATCTCCCCATCGAGATTCTCGAACGTGCCGAGTCCGAAATCGCCATGCTGCAAGATTAATCCGGAGGAAACGGCTCCCGAATAGATGCCAGCCACCAGCGCCCCGGAAGTTGAGACTTGGAATAACGTATGGATGGGCTTGTTCAGGTACTGCGAAAGGGCGGCGGTCACGATATGGGAAAGGCTTTCACCGCCGGTTGCAGCTCGTGTTAGATCGCCCATCAACGATGACGGGACGTTACAGTTTAAAGTAGCCACGACTTGATTCCTTTGTTTTTGAATTGCGATTCACAGATTGCAGACGTTCTTTCCGGCCCCTCGCAAAAGTTTATCATGTCGCGGGCCCCGGTGCCGCTCAAGAGTGCTGGATTCTCTTGCTATCAGAACCGCAGAATTGCGGCGACACATTGGTTCGATAAAACGATCGTTTTTCCGAACTCTCGGCTGGCCGTGTTTTTCCCTTCAAAACCGCCCTTTAGCGGTTCGAAATACTCGTTTCGAAAAACATATTTCAATTATTCGAGGCAGATGGGTAAACCGAACTCCATCGAGAGCCGCCCCGAAGGAAAAGTGGCTAATTCGCATTAATCTGGGCCCGAGCGGATGTTCGAGACCACATTACTGAGAAGTTAATTGGCATAACGCCGGCGACTTGGTCACAGCTGCCCAATCAGCTTCGG
>DATHPI010000014.1:0-5322 GCA_035484035.1 Chthoniobacterales bacterium | reverse complement strand
AGATGTTTTCTGCCACGCTTAACTGCGCGAACAAGCTGCGCTCTTGAAAGACAATGGCGATGCCTAATGCTTGAGCACTCTTTTCGTCGGGGATTGTCGCCTGAGCGAGACCGCGGAGTCGAATGGAGCCGGAGTCGGGTTGGTCTACACCGGCCAGAAGGTTCATCAAAGTGGTCTTACCCGCGCCGTTCTCCCCGACTAGCGCGTGGACTTCACCTCTCAAAAGTTCGAAATTAACACCTTTCAACACAGAGTTACCATCGAACCTTTTCCAAATGTCGTGCATTGAAACCAGCTCTGCCTGTTCTGGCATTGGGTGATTGCTAGTTTCGGACATCTGCTGGGTATGCAAACACTTAGGCAAAAAAAGAATTGCTAGTCTCTCAGGGCCCTGTTGCTGTTGGTGTAACGAAGTCCATCCGAAGTTAAGGGATGCAACTCCTGCAATTGACTGGCTGCTGACTCCTTGACTCCTGGCTCCTGACTCCTGACTTTACTCTTTCATAAACAAATCTACCGTATCCTTAGTCACCGTATAAGTTCCGGTATTGTAGTTAATCGGAATCGGGACAACCCCGGCTGCTTTATCGTCATTGGTGAATTTGAGCGCCGAATGATTCAGGTCGAAAAGCGCCTTAACACCCTGATAGGTGAACAACTCTCTCTTCTGGCCAACTGCGGCAGTAAGAACTCCTTCTTTCACCAAACGCAAGTGTTGAGGTTCGGCGTCTACACAAGTAGCAACTAGTTTTCCGGCTAGATCAGCTTCTTTGATCGCTTGGCCAAAGCCCGGTCCGCTTTCGGAGTCAAAGCCTGCCATACCGACCAGATCCGGGTTAGCTTGAATAACCGCCGCGGCGACTCTGGCTGCTTCAGCTTGGTTTCCTTTGTCTTCCTGTGGATCGAGGCAGGTCAAACCCGCTTTTGTGGCCACTGATCGGAAGCCGCTGAATGCTTGCTGATCGATGGTCTGTTCGATGAGACCAAGGAGAGCAACCTTCCCTTTTTTGCCGTTTAGTGCCTTCACCATCGCTTCGGCCTGACGGACGCCAAGATCAAACCAATCGGTACCAATGAATGCGTAGCGCTTGCTGTTAGGCACGTCCGCATCGACACAAACTACCGGAATGCCCGCCTCGATGGCGCCGTTGATGGCCGGAATTAAGGCACTGGGATCCCATCCGACGACCATCATGCCGGCAGGTTTTCGCGCCGTTGTTTGTTCCACTGCCTCAACCAAACCTCGAATATCAACGCTGTCAGGGCCGGCGATTGTCACCTTTACTCCCAACGTCTTACCCGCTAGACGGAGCGCCGGATGGTCATGCGCCACGAACAGAGGAAGATTAGCGTTGGCCGAAAGCCAAACATATTCTTCATTGCTTTGCGTTCCGGAACCTGAGCCGGGTTTTTCATTGGACTGGGCATAAGAATCTGCTGAGCCAGCCCAACTGGCTAGCAAAGTCGCTCCAGCCAGAGCGCTGGCTGAGCGAAGAGCTTCGCGTCTGGTGACGCCATTTCGATCGTATTTATTCATGATTCTGGGGGAGTTCACTGGGTTTACTCTTGCTGTGCGGTTACACTGTTTTGCAAAATGCCTATCTGACCGGCTTCCAACCGAACGATATCGCCCGGCTTCAAGAAAGTCGGTGGCTTTCGAAAGACACCGACACCAGCGGGCGTACCGGTGCTAACAATATCGCCCGGTTCCAGCGTTATCGTTTGTGAAAGGAAGCTGAGGAGATGGGGCAGGCTGAACAACCAATCCGCAGTCGTACCATCCTGCATGATTTGCCCGTTCAGAAACGTCTTTAAGCTTATCCGATCGGGACGCGAGATCTCGTCGCGAGTGACGACACAAGGACCAATCGGGCAGAAGCTGTCGAAGTTTTTGCCTAGAGTGATCTGGTTATCACGAAACTGCACGTCGCGCGCGGAAATGTCATGGAGAATGGTGTAGCCGAAAATGTGCTCCAATGCGTCTGACTCGGCGGTCTCCTTCATTTTACTTCCAATTACGACCGCGAATTCGATTTCATAATCGACCTGTTGCGACCGGCGCGGACATATGATCGGCTGGCTCGGGCCAATTACCGTAGAAGGTAGTTTGGCAAAAAAGAATGGTTCTTCCGGCAAGACGGCATTCGGGTTCTCCTGCAGGTGGGATCGATAGTTAATGCCCGAGCACAGAATCTTTCCCGGACGCGGAATCGGGGCTAGGAGCCGCAAGCCCTTCAGATCGTGAGTCCAGGTGGATCTTTGGTTCGATTCGATGATCTGTCTGAGAACCGGTTGGATTGAAGCAAAGCCTGCGATAAACTCTATGGGATCTTTTGGCAGTTCCGGAGCCGCTGCCGCCAGGTCCAGCAATCGTTTGCCGTCTGGCGTGCCAATCCCAAGGTGAGCGCTGCCGTTGCTCTCGAAACAATAAAAACGCATATCTGAACCTAGTTAAGAACAAAGACTCCCTTGTGCACCATGGATGGGTTGCGCGCGATGTCGGCAAAGACCGTTGGGGCGGACCAAAGGTCAAACTCGGTCGCCACTTCCGGATACTTGATTCTATCGCTGGCTAAAAGGGCCAATGCTTCAGGGAAACAGCCAACCTCGGTTCGGGAGCCGAATATCGATACCTCCTTGCGGGTAAACTCCAGGCCGGGCAGACTCACTCCAACGCCCTTGGCGACTAGTCCGACGATGACAATCCTGCCTCCCGCCGCGACCAGGTCAACCGTCGACTGGATAACGCTTGGATTACCGGTAGCCTCAATAACGACCGGTGCACCTTCGCCTCCGGTTCGGCTGAAAACGTTTTCCATCAACTTTTCATCGGCTTCTAGCGTTTCCGCGCCGAGACGCTTTGCCATCTCCAGGCGCGAACTCACTACGTCGGTGGCTACGACGCGGGCGCCTCTGACTAAAGCTACTTCGATGATGGCGAGTCCGATCGGGCCGCAGCCGAGCACAAGTACATAGTCGGCCGCTGAGACCTGACCACGCTGACAAGCATGTAGGCCAATGGTAATCGGTTCTGCAAACGATGCCCGAAAGGGAGAAATACCGCTTGGAACGCAGTGTACATTTGTGGCAGGAGCCATGACGTATTCGGCGTAACCTCCTGGCCGATGCACTCCGACGATCTGCAGATTGGCACAACAATTAGGTTTGCCGACGCGACAAGGATAGCATTTGCCACAACTCAGAAATGGTTCGATAACCACTAACTGACCTGGGAGAACCGTGCGAACATTACTTCCCACTTTGATCACGGTGCCGCAAACTTCGTGTCCCCCGATGATCGGATATTGAGCGTAAGGATTTTTTCCCGAGTAGATGTAGAGGTCGCCTGCACAGATGCCGGCTGCATTGACCGCAATCACTACATCTTCCGAACCAGGCTCAGGAGTGGGCCAGGAGCCTAGCCGCATTTCGTGCGGCGCATCAAAGATCGCGGCCTTCATTTATGGTGAAGCTTTCGCCGGGTTTTAAGACGATCGACTGCGGCACTTTCGACCCTTCTGCTTCGGCTCGGGCAAGATGGGCGTGAAATTCCTCAACCTCCGGGCAGTTTGGATCGATGTAGTGACATGGAAGCACTGTTTCGAGTCCAAGCCATTGCGCGGCAAGTGCGCCTTCCCGCGGATTCATTTCAGCGCTTACCATCCGACCTGGCATGGGATTCCGATGCAAAATTTCCAGGGGATTTGCGATTCCCACGCATCCTACGGTCGGTCTATAGAGTTCTGCCTGCAATTTCAGATCAGAAAAGATCGCGGTGTCTCCGTAATGGTAGAATCTGACTGAAGGCGCCAGAGTAACAATGAACGCCATCGGTACGCCGCTGGCGAATGTGCCGTCTGGCATCCGAATCTGTGACCAGTGATGGCATTCCACGGGTTGAACATGAATCCCGTTAACCTCAACTGCGATTCCCCACGTGGTCGCCCGAATTTGTTCGGCCGGTATGCCCTTTGCCGTCAAATAGGCTCTTACTTCGCCTCCACACACCACAGGCGCTCCGGTGCGGCGGGCCAGACTTTCGGTATCTCCCAAGTGGTCGGGTGCGGCATGGGAAACAAGGATAAGGTCTGGCGGTTCAAGCTGATCTGATTTGACCGGGCTTCCCGGATTCTCGTCCAAAAAAGGATCAACCAGGATTCGCTGGCCCGCGGAACTGATCAACTCGTAGGCAGCTACTCCAAAAAAACGTAGGGTCGGGTTCGTCATTTTTCTGATTGTAGACCAGTCTCCAAAGCTTTAATCAGGCTTACTACCGCATGGTTGTAAGGGGTAAGAATCTTAAGGCTTTCTCCCGCCTCTACAATTGCGCCGTTGATCACATCGATTTCGGTAGGCCGTTTCTGTTCGACATCCTGGAACATCGAACCCTTCGTGTTGGGTGCCAGTTGCTTAAGAAGGCGTACGATAGCGCTCCAGCGTTCGTCAAAATTCAACCGGATGTCCTGCGCATTTGCGACGGCGATAACTTCTTGCAAGAGGTTTCGCATAAGCTCCTCCATGTCCGGAGAACTCAAGAGTCTGTCTGCGGTCAGGCGTGCCAGCACAGAGCTCGGAAGAGTGGCAGCATTCAAGGCCAGTTTCGACCAGATATCTTTCAGAACTTCGGTAGAAGTTTTAACTTCAATTCCGCCTGCGGCCAAAAAGCTTGCCACCTTTTCTGCCCGTTCGCTCACTGAGCCGTCCATTTCTCCGAGGTAGGTCGGTCCTTGTCCGCCGTGAAGGACATGCCCGGGACCAAGCGCCGTTGCACTATGGTAGCTCACTCCCACCAGAACCTTCTCCGGTCCGACGAGCTTGCCGATCCGCGAAGCGTTTCCCCAACCATTCTGCAACGAAAGCACAATTGAGTTGTCTCCCAGAAGAGGCACAGCGCTTCGCACGGCGGCTTCGGTATGGTAACATTTCACGAAGACAATCAACAGATCGACTTCCCCGACATTCTCGGGCTCGGCCGTCACGGCTATCCGGAAAGTTTTCTCGTTGCCCGCCTTATCCCTGATGATCAACCCCCGAGACGAGATTGACTCGACAACCGGCTTGGCAACATCAATGAGAGTGACCTCGTCTTTAGACTCCGCCAGATAACTAGCGAATACGCTACCCATCGCACCCGCTCCGAGGATGGCTGTTTTCATAAAGAAGGGTCAGTCTGATTCACGAATGAGAGTAAGACCGCGCCTAACAATCCGCTTTAGCTAGGCCGGAAAATCATGTCGCTGCGTTGGAACTGAACGAGAGATCTTCGGGAAACGGTTCGGTGCGCCAGCCAGAGGGGGTTCGGCCCGTATGCTTGCGAAACGC
>DATHPI010000013.1:0-4611 GCA_035484035.1 Chthoniobacterales bacterium | reverse complement strand
GCTAAACCCTGGGCTAAGCTTTCTTGACCACTGCGGGCCCGTATGACAGACGCCAAAAGCGTAGTCCTAAAGTCAAGTTAATGTCTCCTATAAAATCTCTGCTTGGGGCAAAAAACCTCCCGAAGTGGTCTTCTGCAAATGTCCAAGAACTTAACTTTCGGTCACTACCAGATTCACCGGGTCGCCAACAGTAATTTTCAATTCCCGTGCGGCGGATGAGCAGCGTATGGAGATTTCCAGAAACCCTGCGCTGCCGATGATCACGAATGTTTCACCGGCAGTCGCCTCGCTGTAGGTTCTCGAGAGTTGATGGACTTCATACTCCTTGACGCGCAGGCAGAAGGATCGCGCTGTCAACAGAGGTTGAAGCTGATCCCGGGCGAAATTCGTTACGCAATTTCCGAAATGGTCAATGTGGATGATTCTGCCGGCCATAGAGCCGCCCATTAAAGATTCACATTCCGCAAATCCGAATCGCACGGGATCTTGAATGATCGGACCAAGCTCTTCGGGTCGCACGCCTTGCGCCAACGCCGCCGCGACAGGGGCGAAGATATCGCGACCGTGGAAAGTTGAACTTGGATTCGGCAGGAAATAGTCGGTGTTTGTCACGTGCCTGACAGTGCCGTCCGGAACACGATCGAGAATCATGGAAAACAGACCGTTGTCCGGACCGACAAACAGGTGACCGGCTGCCTCAATCAATATCGGACGACGATTCGAACCCACACCGGGATCCACCACTGCCAGGTGGATTGAGCCGGCCGGAAAGCTGTCATACACGGTGCTCAGCATAAATGTTCCCGTCCGCACGTCCTGGGGAGGAATTGCGTGGGTAATGTCAACGATCACCGCTGCAGGGCTCCGGGTCAGAATAACGCCTTTCATCGCACCGACAAAATAGTCCTCGGTTCCAAAGTCGGTCAGGAGAGTGATAATCCGAGGCGACACAACCTTGCTGGGATGATCCATCTGGCTGAGACGATGCACTAGCGTCGAATTTCGGGCTTATTGGCCAGAGACTGGGCACTGGATTCCAAGACGTTTCTCACGCGTTAAGGATAAGTGGTTGACCGCTTCTTCGCAATGCCTCCGCTCCCTTTTGAAGCCCACGGTATGCCTCCTACTTATGAGACGAGGCACCGGAGCCCCATCTGATTGAGGAACCGTTGACTGGTCATTTGAACCGAGGTGTTGAATCGGTTCTGGAATAGTTCCGACTGACAACTAAGGTCTATGGGCTTCGGAGAGAACAAGAACTGCTGCGGTGTCTTAAGGTAAATTATGACGGATGATCTGAAAACTTACGATTACGACTTGGTGGTGATCGGGGGCGGTCCCGCCGGCATTACGGCGGCGACAGCAGCTTCTACTATCCACAAAACCGTGGCATTGGTGGACAGACAGCAGGAGATCGGAGGCGCGGGGATCAACACGGGGACTGTGCCGAGCAAAACGCTGCGGGAAACGGCACTGGCCTTGTCAGGTCTCAAGTCGCGCAACCTTTATGGAGTTGATCTGTCGCTACGCCGAGAAGTGACCGTCGCCGATTTTCTCGGGCACGAGGAACACGTGAAAGATGCTTTTCACAAGAGCATCACGCAGAGGTTGCAGTTGCTCAAGGCGACGATTTATTGCGGGACCGCCGCCTTCCTCGACGCGCACACGGTCAAGGTCCGCCTGAGTCCGGAAAATCGAGAGAAAGATTCTTCCGCTCCCAGCGGGGAGATCCAGTTGCACGGTGAAAAGATCCTCATCGCCACCGGGTCCTCGCCAGTTCATCCCGACCTTTTTCCGTTCGGTCACGGCGAGATTTATGATTCCGATACGATCCTGAAACTGGAACGCATTCCGAAAACTTTGGCGGTCGTCGGGGCCGGTGTGATCGGCGCTGAATACGGGTGCACTTTCAGCGCGCTCGGCGCGGAGGTCCACATCCTCGACGGACGCGATGTCCTCCTTCCTTTTTTGGATGCCGAAGTTTCCGAGGCACTGGTGGGCGCGTTTCAACGCAGCGGAATCGTTTTTCACTGGAAAGAAAATGTCCAGAAATGCATCCCGCTGGAATCCGATGGGGTACGGCTCGAACTCTCCTCCGGTGCGGTACTGACCAGCGATGCGTTGTTGGTCGCGGCTGGAAGACAAAGCAATACGGCCAACCTTGGACTCGAGAAGGCAGGGGTGAAAACGGGCGAGCGCGGGATTATTCCCGTGAACGAGCATTTCCAGACCAACATCGAAAATATCTACGCCGCGGGTGATGTTATCGGCTTTCCCGCCCTGGCCTCGACAAGTGCGCAGCAAGCCCGCCAGGCGGTGCGCCACGCGCTCGGCCTTGCCGGAAGCCCTTTTTCCCCGCTCCTGCCCAACGGCATCTACACCATTCCCGAAGCCAGCATGGTCGGCGAGACGGAGGAATCGCTGAAAAAGAAAGGCGTCGCTTACATCGTAGGACGAGCGTTCTATCGGGAAAATGCCCGCGGCCGGATCATCGGCGACCAGGATGGCTTTTTAAAGCTGCTCTTTCGACAGAATGACCTGAAACTGATCGGTGTGCATATCATGGGCGACCTCGCGACAGAGGTCGTCCACATCGGTCTGATGGCCATGATGTGTAATGCCTCGGCAAATCTCTTCGTCGATGCTTGCTTCAATCTGCCGACTCTTGGATTGCTCTACAAGACCGCGACGCTGAACGCGCTCCAAAATGTCCCGCCTTCCGAGAATCATGCCTGACCGAGCGTACGAATGCTCTGTTGCTATCGCGGGATAGTAAGTAAAGCCTCCCGTGGGATGGCCCCGAGAAATCGTTCAACAGTCCGAAAAATCAATGTAGCATAGGCTTCCAGCCTGTGTGCTTCGGACACCGAGCGTTGTTTTCTGAGATACAATCCCCGGTTGGCTAAAACAGTGCATACCATGACAAAGTGTGCGCGGAAGCCTGCGACTGGCGCATCTGGATCAGGACCTCATTCAGAATTCAGGAGTCAGGATTCAGGATTCAGGATTTCAGCGGCCAGCAGTCGGTCCACATAAGCAATTGAGCCCCTGGCGCGACGGAATATGCGACAAGAGGGTCAGGAACTATGAAACCCGCCCAGACCGCCCGCGCCGAATAACCAGTACAAAAGCAAGATTAAAACGATGATACCAAGTAGGCCGTATCCTCGATTGCCGTACCGGCTGTAACCGTAGCGGTGGTAGCCGAAACCGCCGCCGAAAAGGAGAATCAAAATCAGAAGGATAATCAACATAGCTAGAACCCAAACTTAACTGCCATCGGTCTCCTTCTCCTATACTCTTTCCGCGAGGTCGACCTTACTTCTGTGTATGGCGAGATGAGAAGATGAATGATTTTCCGTCAAAAAACTTGCCGGCGAGCGAATTTTCTTTGTGAATGATGCGAGAACCGAATCCGCCCTTGTGATTTGACTCCCTTAAGGACGTCACGATGGTGAAGCCCTATGTCCAATCCAGTACTACTTTGGCTCGAGAAGCGTAAGCTGCACCGGGAACTATTGACTCGGTGGGATGCGTTAGAGAAACAAGCTCATGCGGGAATGGTGTTTTACGAATTGTCTGAGGGACACCGCGAGGCCGTGACCGGAAAGCTGAAAACGGACATCGAAGAGCTGCGAGACGAGTTTACCAAGGCCAATATCGAACCACCGGACGACATGGTAGAATTTTTCGAATTACTTCGGGACGCGAAATAGATCCATTTAAGCGTTCCATGAAGTTCGGGCTTGATCTGCCGCCGCAACAGCGGGTATTTGCCGGCTTTTTCGTTTATTCGTTCTGCATGGGCAGCCTGCCGCCACGTCTGCCGGACCTCCAGCGGATGATGCAGGTCAAAGAGGGGTTGCTCGGTTTGGGCCTCATCGGTCTCGCTGCGGGGACGCTGGTGTCGTTAGGCGTCTCCGGTCCGATCATCGAGCGCATTGGCTATCGTCGCTCTATCCTGACGCTGATCCCGCTCTTGTCGTTGCTTTATGCGATCGCCAGTTTTGCCCGCGGTCCGCTGACGTTTTTCCTGCTGCTGTTTCCGGCGGGGCTCGCGATCGGCGGCATCGAGATCATTTTGAACCTCGAAGCCGACCGCACCGAACACATGGTCGGCTATCGCATCATGAACCGGGCGCATGCGTTCTGGAGTTTCGGGTTTTTCTCGGCGGGGATCATTTCGTCGCTGATAGCGCAATCGAGGCTCTTGCCGCAGATCCACCTGCTCCTGATGGTGCCGCTGGTGATCGCGGGCGTGGCCTTGATCCTCGGACGGTTCGATCCGGCGCCTCACCGTACGGGCGCCTCGGAGCAGAAGCCGCCCCAGGTCGCGGCCCCGACCTTGGCGATCATGGCGCTCGTCGCGGTGACGCTGAGCGCGATGATCATGGAAGGCGCGGGGATCGACTGGTCTGCGATCTACATGCGCGACGTCTTCGCGGTGCCACCGTTCCTCTCGGGGTTCGCGGTGGCGCTTGGCGCCGGGGCGCAGGCGGTGACGCGGTTTTTTGCCGATCCGTTCGTCGAGCGCTATTCGCCGACCGTGGTGTCCCGGGTGCTGCTCAGGGTGCTCGGCGCGGGGGTGCTGCTGGTGTTTTTTGCGCCCAG
>DATHPI010000012.1:0-4459 GCA_035484035.1 Chthoniobacterales bacterium | reverse complement strand
CGACTATTTGATTTGTATCTGCCATTTTTTCTTTCTCTCGGTATCGTCGCGCCCCGAAGCCTCAGAGCATTTAAGAACCCGCAGCCGCGGACCCCGACGACCACCCTTTTTTTCTTGCTCGCGACGTGTGGCTTCTTCCACGCCCCGAAAATTCACTCTAAAGAAGCAATAAACTACCTGCTTCGGCCCGAAGGCTGCCAATGACGAACCGTTCCATCGGAGGCTACCCCGAAATTGAATCAGCGGGCAAAGGAGTCTCCGTCGCGCCCGAATCCGCACTTTCCTTGTCTAACCTTGCTTTTAGCAAACGCGCCAGTGAGGCACCCGGTTCGTTGAGCAATATCACTAGCTTTTGTAACGGCGATTTGAGAACTCCCAACAACTGTGATTGGAGAATTTCTTTGGCCGGCAGATCGGCGAGCGCCCGGATCTGGTCCTTCGAGATGATTGCTTTGTCCAGAACCCCGACTTTGACGGTTGGCTTTTGGAATTCAGTCGAGAAGGCCTTAAGAATTTTCGCGGCTGCGCAAACATCGCTTTCTCCGGTCACAATGGCAGTCTGACCAATGAGACTATCCGTTAGGTCCGGATATCCCACTTCTGCGACGGCGCGACGCAGAAAAGTATTTTTAACCACTCTGCACCGGGCACCGGCTCCAGCCAAACGCGACCGCAACTCCGAAAACTGGAGCACGTTCATTCCGGTGTATTCCGTCACAATCAAGAACGGGGACTGATTCAATCTCGCGGAGAGATCTTCAACGATCGTAGCTTTTTCTGGTCTCATTCTAGGTCATCCCTCCTACTTCGAAAACGGTGTGGCATCGACTCGCAATCCGGGAGTCATCGTTGCGCTCATGGTGATATTGTGGACAAACTTGCCTTTAGCCGTCGCGGGTCGTGCCTTAACCACGGCGTCAATCACAGCAGAGCCGTTTTCCACCAACGCCTTTTGGGTGAAAGAATACTTGCCCATCGGCACGGCAACGTTGCCATTTTTATCGAGCTTGAATTCAACGCGCCCGGCCTTCACTTCTCGAACAGCCTTGGCGGTATCCTCCGTGACCGTCCCCGTCTTGGGGTTCGGCATCAAACCTCTGGGACCAAGAATTTTGCCAAGCTTGCGCACTTCCGCCATGGCACCGGGCGTTGCGATCGCAACATCGAAATCCTGGAAACCTTCCTGGCATTTCTTGATCAGGTCTTCAAAGCCTACGTATTCGGCACCGGCTTCCTTCGCGGCTTCCGCCGCCTGGCCCTGAGCAAAAACCAGCACCCGGACTAGATTGCCACTTCCATTGGGGAGCGGACAGGTCCCACGAACCATTTGGTCAGATTGACGCGGATCCACCCCCAGCCTGAAAGAAAGAGTGACAGTTTGATCAAATTTTGGAGGCGGAAGCGTTTTCAGCGTCTGCACTGCCTCTTCCAACGAATAGGTTTTGGCCAGATCGATCAAATCGATGCAAGCGCGATAACGTTTACTGCGGTCGGCGACTTTCATTTTAATTTTGCAGTTATTGCGGGCATTGCGGCCCTCCTGCGGATGCGAACATCACTATTCTTCGACTTCGATGCCCATCTGGCGAGCAGTTCCCACCAAAGTCCGGTAGGCAGCTTCTTCCGAGCGGGCATTCATGTCCTTCATTTTTATTTTTACGATATCCATCACCTGGCTCTTGGTCAGCTTGGCCACCTTGGTCTTGTTTGGCTCTTTCGAACCCGCCGCGATATTGGCGGCTTTCTTCAGCAACATTGACGCGGGCGGCGATTTGGTGATGAAAGTGAAACTCTTGTCTTTGTAAACGGTAATGACCACAGGGAGGATATCACCGACCTGTTTCTGGGTCACCGCGTTGAACTCTTTGCAGAAGGCCATGATATTGACGCCATTCTGACCGAGAGCGGGACCAACGGGAGGCGCCGGGTTGGCCTGGCCTGCCGGGATCTGCAGCTTGATGGTTGCAACAACTTCTTTCGCCATATTCTTTAGTGTCGTGATTCGGTTGAATCAGTTATCCTCGTTCCACCTGCCAATATTCCAGTTCGACCGGCGTCGACCGGCCAAAGATACTGACTGATACCCGCAGTTTTCCGCGGTCAGGATCAATCTCTTCGACCACGCCGCTCTGGTTTTGAAAGGGGCCATCCGCAACCTTGACCGTTTCTCCAACCTCAAAACTTACCTTTGGTTTAACCTTGTCTTCGAGCTGCCGGATTTGCGCCAGCATGCTTTCAACTTCCTGGGGCCGCATCGGTACCGGCCGATCTTTGGTGCCGGCAAAACCGAGGACTCCAGGGGTCTCACGAATAAAATACCAAGTCCGCTCAATCAGTTGGTTCTGTTTATCGAGCAAGAACATGTTGACGATCAGGTAGCCGGGAAAAAATTTACGGGTTGTTTCGGTTCGTTTTCCCCGCTTAATCTCGGAAACCCGTTCCGTCGGGATCAAAACCTCATACACCAGGTCGCCCATCTCCTCGGTCTTGATTCGCCGCGCAAGATTATCGAAGACCTTCTGTTCTTGCCCTGAGAGCACATGGACGACGAACCACTGACTTTTATCGACTTCACTCATATCGGGGCTACCTAGGGCTCAAGGGACCAACAACTTCACTAGATTCACCATCACCAGATCCCAGAAGGCAATGTAGCCGCTCAAAAGCAACATCGCGACCACCACCACCGCCGTTGAATCAATGAGTTCGCGATATTTCCTAATTCCTTTTTCCTTGGGGTCCCAAGGCCAGCTGGCTTTCTCCAGCTCTGTCTTCACCTCGATCAAAAACCCTTTTACGCGAGCAATCATAGTCTCAAACGGAGATCTTGACTCCGTTTATTTCATATTCCACGGGACTGGCACGATCTGTAACCTCTCACGAACAGGTCAGGAGGGACTCGAACCCCCAACCGGCGGTTTTGGAGACCGCTGCTCTACCAATTGAGCTACTGACCTATCTCTAAAGAGCCCTTCAAAAAAACAGGAAGGGTCCGGCAAACGCCGGACCACCTTATTCAGCAATAAATACCTTTGGATCTTCGCAAACTAGTCAAGGATCTCGGCGACACGACCCGCGCCCACCGTTCGTCCGCCTTCACGAATGGCAAATCGGATCGTCCTCTCCATGGCGATCGGCGTCAGTAGCTCGACTTCAATTCCGACGTTATCACCAGGCATCACCATCTCCACTCCATCCGGCAATTTCACCGTTCCGGTTACATCCGTCGTCCGAAAATAAAATTGCGGACGATAATTGGTGAAAAACGGGGTATGACGACCGCCTTCTTCCTTGCTCAGGACGTATACTTCCGCCTTGAATTTCTTGTGAGGCTTGATAGTACCAGGTTTAGCGACAACCTGCCCACGTTCCACATCCTCTTTCTTAATACCGCGGAGTAAAACCCCTACGTTGTCCCCGGCCCGAGCTTCGTCCAGGAGCTTACGGAACATTTCAATATCGGTCACAGTCGTCTTCGCTGTCGGTCGAATCCCAACAATCTCGACTTCCTCCATTTTTTTCAGGATACCGCGTTCACAACGACCGGTGACCACAGTTCCACGACCTTCAATGTTGAACACGTCTTCGATCGGCAACAAGAAAGGTTGATCGATGGGGCGTTCCGGAAGCGGGATGTATTCATCCACCGCAGCCATCAATTGATAGATCGCCTCTTTGGACTTTGGATCACCTTCCAGCGCTTTCAGCGCGCTCCCTTTGACAATCGGGATCGTGTCCCCGGGAAACTCGTATTGCGAGAGAAGATCGCGTACTTCCATTTCCACGAGGTCAAGAAGCTCCGGGTCGTCCACCATGTCGCATTTATTCAAGAAAACCACGATTGAAGGCACGCCGACCTGGCGGGCTAGAAGAATGTGTTCCCGGGTTTGCGGCATCGGGCCGTCAGCAGCCGAAACGACCAGGATCGCGCCATCCATCTGCGCGGCACCCGTAATCATGTTCTTGACGTAGTCCGCGTGACCCGGACAATCGACGTGCGCATAGTGCCTCTTTTCGGTCGAATATTCCACATGCGCGGTATTGATGGTGATGCCGCGTTCTTTTTCTTCAGGAGCGTTATCGATCTGGTCGTATCGCGTCGCCTGGGCCATGCCCTTTTCGGCCAGAACCGTCGTGATAGCGGCCGTCAATGTAGTCTTTCCATGGTCCACGTGGCCAATTGTGCCTACGTTCACGTGCGGTTTGGATCTTTCAAATTTATCCTTAGCCATTTAAGGTCTCCTTATACTCTTGCTACTAATGTCTTAACTTCCGATCGTCTGGATCATTCACGGGACATGGAGCCCATGACCGGGATTGAACCGGTGACCTCGTCCTTACCAAGGACGTGCTCTACCAACTGAGCTACATGGGCGGGTGCCGTTTTCGGCCAACTTATAAAGTTACCAAGACTGACCGAATCGCGTCGTCGGATCTTGAAATCAAAAAGCATCGGCCT
>DATHPI010000011.1:0-3908 GCA_035484035.1 Chthoniobacterales bacterium | reverse complement strand
TCTTTCGGAGCGTGCGCGTCGGAGTTGATTAGCATCGCGACACCGGCTTCTCGGGCCATTTCGATGAATCCCAGAGCGGGATAAATTTCTGCGGCGTCCTTCCGTAAGCCGGCGGTGTTGATTTCGAACGCCATGTTTCGTTTGGCCAAAGATTCGATAGCTGGCTGGTAGTAGCGCCGAAGATCCCCAGGTGGTCGATAACCAAATTTCTTCGCCAGATCCGGATGAGCGACGAAGTCGAAGAGACCGCTTTCGATGCACTGGACGTAGTGTTTCCAATAAAGTTCCCAGATTTCTTCCACCGGATACTCTTTGAATCGCGACAAGTATTTAGGATTATCCACATCCCAGCCGGGAGCGATGTAGTGCACACTTCCGATTAAATAATCCCAGGGAGCTTTCCCGGCGAGGGTTTCGATCCAGGATTCGTATCCCTCGATGAAATCGCATTCGAGCCCGAGACGAACCGGGAACCCGGTTGAGCGCGCGGCTTCCACCATTTCAAAGTAGCGAGGAAGATCCTGGATCGACATGCGCCACTCATCGAAATGTTCTGGCATCGGGTTGTGATCCGCAAACCCGATCTCGGTGAGTCCCGCACGCTGCGCGGCCTGCACATACTCGATCGGCTCGCCCACGGCATGATGGCAGAGCTTGGTATGGATGTGGTAGTCGGTCCGGACTGCGATCATGCCAAAATTTTCCTGCGGCAAACGAAAACTGGAGACGAGCCAACCGAAAACCTCGCAAACAAAAGAGGCATGGCGCAGTGAATCCTCAACCGCAACTACTCCAGCACCACATTGACCAGTTTATTGGGGACGACGATCATTTTGCGAACGGATTTATCGCGGGTGGCCTCCAGCACTTTGACAGAAGCGAGCGCAAGTTTCTCCAGCTCTGCTTTTCCCAAATCCTTTCTCGCTGTCATCTTGTCGCGCATTTTTCCATTGATCTGAATCACAATTTCCACCTCCTCTTCCGTGAGGAATTCATCCTGCCACTTTGGCCACCCTTGCTCGCAGACCAAGCCCTCAAACCCGGAAAACCTGGCGCTCAAACGCCACCAGACTTCCTCTGCAAGGTGCGGCGCAAAAGGACTCAAGAGGACCAGTAAGGTGCGAATCGCCTCGACGGGTCGAATCTCCGCACCGGTGAATTCGTTGACGAAGATCATCATCTGGGCAATGGCGGTATTAAATGAAAGAGATTCGAGATCTTCGGAGACTTTCTTGATGGTGGAGTGCACGACCTTTTGTTGTTTGGGGCTCAGTGGGACGTCTTTCAGGCCAGCGGATAACTGCCACGCGCCTTCCTGGTCTTCGTCCATGGCGAGGCGCCAGACCCTGGCCAGGAAACGGTAAACGCCTTCGACGCCGCTGATGCTCCACGGTTTGGTTGATTCAAGCGGTCCGAGGAACATCTCGTAGAGTCGCAACGAGTCCGCGCCATAATCTTCGACGATATCGTCAGGAGTGACGACGTTCCCACGGCTTTTGGACATCTTTTGATTGTCGTGGCCAAGAATCATTCCCTGGTTTACCAGCCGTTGGAACGGTTCGATCGTGGAGACATAGTTCAGGTCGTAGAGAACCTTGTGCCAGAACCGCGCGTACAAGAGGTGAAGCACCGCGTGCTCGGTGCCGCCGACGTAAAGATCCACTCCTCCCCGCCGGTCGTTTCTGGCTTCATTTCCGGACATCCAGTAGCGCTCGGCAGTTTCGTCCACAAACCGGCTGGCTTCATCCGGCGAAACGAAGCGCAGAAAATACCAGCAGGATCCAGCCCATTGCGGCATGGTATTGAGTTCCCGGGTTGCTCCGTCGGAAAGGGTGATCCAAGCCTTCGCCTTGGCCAGCGGAGGCTCGACCGTTCCGGTCGGGCGATAATCGTCGAGCGGCGGCGGCACCACCGGGAGGTCCGATTCGGGGAGCGCCTCATGCTTGCCGTTACGCCAAATAATAGGGAACGGTTCACCCCAGTAACGTTGGCGCGAGAACAACCAGTCCCTCAATTTGTACGTGATAAAGCGTCGCCCGGATCCCTGCTCCTCCAGCCAATCGATGATTTTACGCTTTGCTTCCGGGGTGGTTAGTCCATCCAAAAATCCGGAATTTTTGCTGAGACCGTCTCCGGTGAAACAGGCGGTGGACGGTACCGGGGGCTCGACGACGTAGCGAATCTCGAGCCCAAATTTTCTGGCAAATTCAAAATCGCGCTCGTCATTGCCCGGAACGGCCATGATGGCACCGGTTCCGTAGCTGATGAGAACATAATCAGCGACCCAGATTGGAATCTTTTCCCGGTTAACAGGGTTGAGTGCGAATCCACCGGTGAAAATTCCGGTTTTTTCTTTAGCCAGGTCTGTGCGTTCGAGATCGGATTTGGCCGAAACTTTTTCAACGTACTCGGTGACTGCGGTTCGCTGTGCCGGAGTGGTCACCTGAGCGACCAAGGGATGCTCGGGGGCCAGGACCAAATAGGTCGCGCCGAAAAGCGTGTCAGGACGGGTAGTGAAAACCGTAATCACCCGGTCCAGGCCAATGACGCGGAAGATCGCCTGGGCGCCTTCGCTGCGGCCGATCCAGTTTCGCTGCAGAACCTTGATCGAATCCGGCCAATCCAGTGGCTCGAGTTCCTCCAACAATCGGTCGGCATAGGAAGTGATGCGCAACATCCATTGGCGCATCGGCCGGCGCACGACTGGGAAACCGCCGACTTCGCTCTTCCCGTCGACCACTTCTTCGTTCGCCAAAACGGTCCCTAGTTCAGGGCACCAGTTCACAGGAGCTTCCGTGACGTAGGCCAGGCGATGTTCATCGACAAAAGCGCGAAGCTCATCGGCAGATTCATCCGGGATTTCCAGTTTTCGCGTCGCAATGAGTTCTTCGATTGGCCGGGCTGCCTTCGCTTCGGGATTGAACCAGGAATTGTACAATTTCAAAAAAATCCATTGAGTCCACTTGTAGTAGCCAGGATCGGTCGTATTGACTTCGCGTTTCCAATCGTAACTGAAGCCGATCTTGAAGAGCTGGCTTTTGAACCGCTCAATATTCCTTGCCGTTGCGACGGATGGATGAAGCCCGGTCTTGATCGCGAACTGTTCTGCCGGCAGCCCGAAGGCGTCCCATCCCATCGGATGCAGGACGTTAAAGCCCTTCATCCGCTTGTAGCGGGCCGTGATATCGGTCGCGGTATACCCTTCCAGATGGCCGACGTGAAGCCCTTCCCCGCTTGGATAGGGGAACATGTCGAGCACGTAAAACTTCGGTTTCTTGGGATCGAATCCTGATTCATGCGGGTTTAGCGCATGAAAGGTCTGCCGCTCCTGCCAAAGCAGCTGCCATTTCGGTTCAAATTCTGGAAAAGGAAACTGTTTTCGGCGTTCGCTCATCTAATAGTATTTACTGAAAATCCGTCTGGGTTGGTCGCCCTGAGGTTTGGATTGTCTAAGGGTATGAACAACTTCGACGAAAGAGGCAACTTTGAGGTGGTCACTCTACGATGCAAACACTTTTAATCGCTACGCGGAATCGGCATAAGACCCGGGAAATCGGTCAAATGCTCGGTTCTGGATGGGAGGTTCGCGATTTGGTCTCGCTTCCGCACGCGCCGAAAATCGAGGAGACCGGCGCGACGTTTGAAGAAAACGCGGCGCTCAAGGCACTCACGATTTCACAGATCTTCACCGGCTTGGTCCTGGCGGACGACTCAGGGCTTGAGGTGGATGCGCTCAACGGCGCCCCGGGCGTGTACTCCGCTCGCTTCGCAGGCGTCGATGCCAACGATGCCGAAAATCGCTTTCTGCTGATTGATAAGCTAAAAAAACTCGGTGGAGATGAGTACCCGGCGCGTTTCCGTTGTGTGATAGTTCTGGCTAGCCAAGGTGAATTGCTAGGATCTTTTGC
>DATHPI010000010.1:0-6575 GCA_035484035.1 Chthoniobacterales bacterium | reverse complement strand
CGACGGCCTTGTTGAAGCGCATGTTCATCCGACCCTGGTACCGAAGCAGCATGTCCTCGCTTCAGTCAACGGTGTCTTCAACGCCTTGATGGTTCGAGGCGACCTGGTTGGTGACACCCTGTTTTATGGACGTGGCGCGGGCCAGGACCCAACGACGAGTTCTGTGATCAGCGATCTGGCGCAGGCTGCCATCTGGTATGATTCAGGCGGAAAGGCTTTCGGATTCACCGCGCACGGGTTGTATGGAAAATGTCGACCGATCGAAGAGGTCCTTTCCGGGTACTATCTGCGATTGTCGGTGATCGATGCGCCAGGGGTTCTCGCCCAGGTTGCGAGTATCCTGGGATCGCACCAGATCGGGATCTCGTCCGTGATCCAGCCGGAGGGACACGAGGGAGACGCGGTACCCCTGGTTCTAATCATCCACGATGCACCGTTCGATCGAATGCGGTCAGCCGTTCAACGCATTCAAAACCTTGATTGCGTCAAGGCGCCGCCAATGTTGTTGTGGGTTCTCTCATGAACGAATCCCGAGAAGCAAACGGAGGCACGATTGGCGTAATCGAACGATATCGTGAACGTCTTCCAGTCACGGAAGCGACTCCCCTGGTTTCGCTGAGCGAAGGGTCGACGCCATTGATTTATTCGCCTCGGTTGAGCGCTATTGTCGCCCGCGGCTCCCGGGTCTACCTCAAACACGAAGGGTTGAATCCGACCGGATCATTCAAAGACCGCGGGATGACCGTGGCCGTGAGCAAAGCCGCCGAGTTGGGTGCGAACCTCGTTGTCTGCGCTTCTACCGGAAACACCTCAGCGTCGGCTGCGGCCTACGCCGCACGAGCGGGCATCCGGTGCGCCGTGCTCTTGCCTTCCGGAAAAATTGCCATGGGTAAACTCGCGCAGGCGTTCGTTTACGGCGCGGTCGTTATTGCCCTCGACGGCAACTTTGATCAGTGCCTGAAATTGGTGCGCGAACTCTCCAACGAGCCCGGGATTTCGGTCGTCAATTCCATCAATCCCTATCGCCTGGAAGGACAAAAGACCGCTGCGTTCGAGATCATCGACGCCTTGGGCGATGCCCCGCACCTTCATTTGCTACCCGTGGGAAACGCTGGGAACATCACCGCCTATTGGCGCGGATACGTCGAATATCACCGGCTCAATCGGGCCACTCGACTTCCTCGAATGCTTGGTTTTGAAGCCGTCGGCGCCGCGCCAATCTACTTCGACCGCATCTTTGAAAATCCCGAAACCGCTGCCTCCGCTATTCGAATTGGAAATCCAGCCAGCTGGAACCTGGCAAATGCCGCATTTAAGGCGTCAGGCGGCGCCATTGAAGTCATTACCGACGAAGAGATATTCGCAGCTCAAAGTTGGCTGGCCTCCAAAGAAGGCATCTTCGTCGAACCTGCCAGCGCCGTTTCGGTCGCTGCCCTTTTAAGATGCAGCCCACAAACGGCGCGCCCCTCCTTTCCGGCGCCGCAAATCCCAGACGATGCCGTGATTGTCTGCACGCTGACCGGGCATGGACTGAAAGATACCGCTGCGGTCCTGAATGATCGTGTAAAACCCGTCTTTTCCGCTCCCGACAAAGCCGCCATTCTGTCGCTTCTGGAGAAAGCAAATTGAGTTTAATTGTCCAAAAGTACGGCGGAACATCTGTCGGAACTCCGGAACGCATCCTGGAGGTGGCCCGCCGTATTCTCAGGACGCAGCAGGAGGGCCACCAAGTCGTCGCTGTCCTGTCCGCCATGTCCGGGGTGACAGATAGCCTGATCAAGCTGGCGCGTCAGGTCTCATCGAACCCGACCGAACGGGAGATGGATGTTCTTCTCGCCACCGGCGAGCAGACTACGATCGCATTGACCGCCATGGCGATTAACGGTCTGGGTGGCCGTGCGATTTCGTTAACCGGTCCTCAGGCCGGGATCGTGACCGACGGGGTTCATACCAAGGCCAAAATCGCCAATATCACGCCGAAGAACATCCATACCTTCCTGGACTCAGGCGATATCGTAATTGTCGCCGGGTTCCAGGGTCAGACTCTGGAAGGACTCATCACCACTCTGGGTCGTGGCGGTTCCGATCTCACCGCCATCGCTCTGGCTGCTTCCGTTGAAGCCGATCTTTGCCAGATTTTTACCGACGTCGACGGCGTCTACACCTGCGATCCGCGCATCGTCAAACATGCGCGGAAAATTCCGGAGATTTCCTACGATGAGATGCTCGAAATGGCCAGTCTCGGATCGAAGGTCATGCAATCTCGTTCGGTGGAATTTGCCAAGAAATATGGTGTTATTTTCGAAGTCAGGAGCAGCTTTAACGATCAGCCTGGGACCCTTGTGAAAGAAGAAACAGCCGGCATGGAAAAGGTAGTCGTCCGCGGAGTGAGCGTCGACCGCAGGCAAGCAAAAGTCACCATCAGCGGCGTGCCGGACCAACCCGGTATCGCCTCCCGTATTTTCAATGAAATTGCGGCCATCAACGTGATCGTTGACATGATCGTGCAGAACGTTTCCGCGGCAGGCAGCACCGATATTTCCTTTACCACCCTCGCGGATGAATTGCCGAAAATTGAAAAGCACCTTGACCCGATCGTCGAGGAAATCGGCGCCAAAGGCTTTTCCGCTCAGGGTGGAATCGCCAAGCTGAGCGTGGTTGGTATCGGGATGCGGTCGCACTCGGGTGTCGCTGCCAAAATGTTCGAAGTGCTGGGAAAGGCCGGGATTAACATCCAGATGATTACTACCTCCGAAATCAAGATTTCGGTCATCGTCGATGAAGCCAATGTCGATCAGGGTGCCAACGTTGTGCACGCCAGTTTCGGGCTCGGAGGGTAGAACGTCCTTAGAGGTAGAGGTGATCAGACGGTCACGCGGTCGGCTCACTGCCCCAGATGAGTTCATCGCATCGCTATCACGGCACGCTGATCTACCTGATTCTCTTATTAGTCCATTCCCCACGCTGGTCGACTTTCAAGATGACGGTTAAAGTGGAGCATGGCCAAAAGGCTCAAAGATCTTACGGCTCGGGAGATCCTCGCTCTCGCGATTCAGTCCGAAGAGGAAGACGGGCGGATTTACGCAGACCTCGCGCAGCGAATCCACAAGGATTATCCTGCAACGGCGCAGTCGCTTCAGGCGATGCGCGACGAGGAGGACGGCCATCGGCATCGACTGATCAGCCTCTATCGGGAACGGTTTGGTGAACATATCCCGCTGATCCGACGCCAGGATGTTAAAGGGTTCATAACCCGCAAACCACTTTGGCTGGCGGCCCATCTGCCGGTCTCAATGATCCGTCGTGAGGTGGAAACAATGGAGGACGAGGCGCGCAATTTCTATCGGGCCGCCATCGCACAAACGAGCGACGCTGCGGTGCGTCAACTGCTCGGGGATCTCGCCGCTGAGGAGACCAAGCATTACGACCTCGCGGAGAAAATGGATGAGCAACGGAAAGCCTCCGGCGCGACAAACAAGGAGAGCGAATCCGAACGCCGCCGTTTCGTCCTCCAAATTGTTCAGCCTGGCCTCGCTGGATTGATGGATGGCTCCGTCTCGACGCTTGCACCCGTCTTCGCCGCCGCCTTTGCCACGCACACAAGCAAGGATGCCTTCCTCGTTGGCATGGCCGCCTCCGTGGGAGCAGGTATCAGCATGGGCTTCGCCGAGGCAATGTCAGACGACGGCGTGCTCAGCGGGCGCGGTCGTCCTTGGGCCCGCGGGACGGTTTGCGGTCTGATGACGACGGTGGGAGGCATCGGTCACACCCTGCCCTTTTTGATCTCCGACTTCTTTTTTGCCTTCTGTGTCGCCGTGGCCATCGTCGCCGTCGAACTCGCGGTCATCGCGTGGATTCGCCACCGTTACATGGACACACCGCTGCTTTCGGCGGCCTTTCAGGTCATCGTCGGAGGCGTACTGGTTTTCATCGTCGGAATCTTGATAGGCTCTGCCTGATGGCCGGGAGCCTCACACTAACCGGAGCTTCGCCCAGCCTGCGCCGGCATAGCCGGTTCCAAATTTGGCGGGTTTGGTGATTCTACCAATTCCTTAGCAGGGATTGGCTCTGCGACTGCACCGATGAGAGAGCCTTTTTTGAATTGATTTAGATAATGCAAGACATGCTCTTGGACCTGTGACTTGAGCTGGAAAGCGATCTCAGGGTTAGCGGCACCCAACGTAATTCGGACAATCATGGATGTCTCACCCAGTTCACTGATCATCACTTCCGTTTTGCCGCCGTTCCAAAGCGGATTGGCGCGCAAAATCGTATCCAGTTGTTTGCGGATCGCTGGCAGCGAGGCATCCAGAGATAGAACCAAAGAGAACGAGGTCAACGATTCGGCCGAGGTTCGCGTCCAGTTGGTAAACGGTCTTTCCAGGAAGTAAGTCACCGGCAGGATTAAACGACGAAGATCCCGCAACCTAACGGAAACGAAGCTAAAGGTAATTTCCTCAATGGTCCCAACCACATTCTCGACTTCGACCACATCGCCCAGAGCAATCGGCTGGGTGATCGCCAACTGCAGACCGGCAAAGACATTTTGCAGTGTCCGTTGCGCCGCGATTCCCGCCACCAAACCGAGGATCCCCGCGGAAGTCAGGAGACTGGCGCCAAAGGCACGGACTTGATCAAAAACCATTAAGGCCGCCCCCACGGTTGCCAAGACAACCAGCACGTTTAGCATCCGATGCATGACCGAATATTGGGTTTCCGCGGCACGAATTTGGCGTTCCTCCCCATCCCATTTTAACTTTGCGCGATGGGTAATTTTGGCTTCGACCAACCGGAGCGTTCTCAGCGTGTCGATTCCAAGCAAAATGATGACCAGCACCAGCGTTAAGCGCTCAAAGACTTCGACCACAGGATTGGGAAGTCCAAGCATCGGAATGACCAGAAAGGCGAACATCAACGGCAAAAGAGCCTGCAACGCTTGCGCGCCAACCAGGATCAGGATCGCGTGAGAATGTTCTAGATCTTTCAGGGCGGCTTCTCGCAGTCGGCGGCTGCGCAGCCTTTCCAGCGTCACAATCAGGTTAATTAGAACGCCAATGGCCAGGGCCGCCGGTAGTTTCCACTCCCAGCCAGGCTTGTTGAACCAGGTTGAAATCGTCGAAAAGAGCCCGAAATCATAAACCAGAATCAGATAAGATCCGATGATCGTGGTGAGAAAGATCAGCCGCGGGATGACCAACTGAATCATCAAAAACAGGACGACCAAACCGCGAGGCGGGGCTTCGTATTGGCCCTCGGCAGCTAATTGCGTCGGACAATGGACACCGGAGAAATGAAACCTCCTCGCCGTGTACCGATGCAAGAACCGCAAAGCAAAGATCGCCAAAAAAAGAGCCAACAGATGGCCGACCACCACTACAGTTACATTTTGCCACATCGAAAAAGTCCTCCGGCGAATTAAGGCGATTCAGGCCTCGAAAGCAACACCGGCAGACGGCGGCCGCGGGGCCTTACGATCCTCCCGACCCTCGCAGGCAGAAAGAACCAAAGCGAAACACTCGCAAATAGAGGAGGCAAAGCGGGGACGCTTCGCTTGCGCCAAGGATCATTCGTGGACCAAACCGTGTTTTTCACGTAGTCATCAATCAAGATGTGGAAAGGACGCTTTCAACAAGAAACGGCGCCTGCGGTTCAGCGATTCACTGAATCGATCTCGTTTGATTGGCGGCTGTACAAATTTGATATCCAGGGGTCGCTTGCGCACGCTTCGGCCCTGGAAAAGGCCGGGCTGCTCACACCGGACGAACGACAGCAAATTGAGTCAGGTCTCAAGGCCATCGAACAGGAAATCGAGGAGGGACGCTTCTCGTTCGGCGCCGATTTGGAAGACGTTCATATGAACATCGAATCGGCGCTGACCTCGCGGATCGGACCCGCCGGGGCGAAATTGCACACCGCTCGCAGCCGAAACGACCAAGTCGCTCTCGACCTGAGGCTTTATCTTCGGTACGAGGCTGACGAAATCTGCCGTCTGATCACCGGCCTCCAGCGCGCTCTGGTTCAACTCGGGGAGAAATACCGGGAGACCATTCTGCCGGGCTACACGCATCTCCAACGCGCCCAACCGGTCCTTTTCGCCCATCATCTGCTGGCCTATGTCGAAATGTTGGCGCGAGATCGCGAACGCTTGATCGACGCTCGCAAACGGATCAATCGCATGCCGCTCGGATCCGGGGCGATCGCTGGTTCAACCATCCCAATCGATCGCGGCTACATCGCCGAACTACTCGGTTTTCCTGACGTGACCCGGAACAGCATGGATGCTGTCAGCGACCGTGATTTCGTCGCGGAGTTTCTCTTCGCGCTCGCACTGACCGGAATTCATCTCTCACGTCTGAGTGAAGATCTGATCCTTTTCGCGACCTCCGAATTCCAGTTCATCAAGATCAGCGACCGTTACACCACCGGTTCCAGCTTAATGCCGCAGAAAAAAAACCCGGATGTCAGCGAACTGACCCGAGGCAAAACCGGTCGCTTCGTCGGGAACCTGGTCTCCCTGCTCACCACCCTCAAAGGTCTTCCGATGACCTACAACCGCGATCTGCAAGAAGACAAGG
>DATHPI010000009.1:0-3809 GCA_035484035.1 Chthoniobacterales bacterium | reverse complement strand
TTTTGGAATCATTTGTTTAGCGGCCTTTAAAATTAGGGGAACGTTTCTCACGGAATGCCGCCAGCCCTTCCTTAGCGTCCTCGCTGAAGGCGTTGACTGCGGCGGCCAGCGACTCGAGCGTCGCCGACGAGGAATTTGCGACCAGTTGTTTCGCGGTCTGCACCGCAACGGGAGCATTGCAGGCGATCTTTTCAGCGAGCGCTGTGACGCGATCGCCCAGGGAAGCGGTGGGCACCACCTCATTTGCCAAGCCCCAACGCTCGGCGACCTCTGCGACAATGGGTTCACCGGTAAAAATCATCTGTTTGGCTCGAGCACTTCCGATCAGCCGTGGTAAACGGTCGGTCCCGCCCCAACCAGGAACTGTGCCGAGTTTAACTTCGGGCATAGCAAACCGGGCCGAGTCCGTGGCGATCCTAATGTCGCAGGCCAGCGCCAATTCAAGACCGCCCCCATAGGCGAAGCCTTGAAGTGCGCAGATGACCGGCTGCTTGGCGATCTCGAGCCGCTTGAAAACCCGATGACCTCGGGGCACCCACTCTGACCACATATCGAGCGGTGAGAGTGCCGTCCAAGCCAAAATATCGGCACCTACGCAGAACGCTTTTTCTCCGGCGGCTTCGAGGATAATCGCTCGAACTTCACGGGATTGTTCTGCTTGACCGACAGCATCCTCCAAAGCAGCCAGCATTTCTGGATCCAGGGCATTCAATTTCTCAGGTCGATTTAACGTGATGCGGGCAATTGGCCCTTGAACCGCAAACTTTACCTTAGTGGTCTGATTCATCGTTCTTCTCCGTTGGCCAATCGTTGGACGAGCCTTTCGGCCGCTCGGTAAACGAGTGCGAGAAGGCTTAACGTGGGATTGATTCCTGGGCAGGTTGGGAATGCGGCGCCGCTATAGACGTAAAGTCCAGGGGTGTCGTGCACCCGTAGTTCCGGATTGACTACGGTCTTTTGCGGGTCCTCACCCATTCGGGCTCCGCCAAAATCGTGACTACTTCCAACCCCGGTGAAGCGGTCGCCGCGCCAGGTCTGGGTGGCACCCATCTCGCGCAGGATCTCTTCAGACTTGGCTTCCATCCAATCAGCGAGCCGGTGTTCATTATCGCGAAGATCATAGGTGAGCCGAAGCACCGGGAGACCGACTCCGCTCCGGTCCCGATAGTCGGGGTCAAGCTCAATGAAGTTGCTGGTGTACGACAAGGTGTCGGGCTGGATCCGGACCACGCCAAAGTTTTGCCATTTGCGCAGGTGATCCTTATAAGGCTTACCCCAGCGCTGCACGTCAGGCGGCAGAGCCTCGCGGCTGATCTGGATCGGCAGGAATTGCTGCTCGGCTCCGAGTGTGGCACCGCCGATAAAACCGTGCCGCAACGAATCAAAATCGGACGCGAAGAAGTCGTCGAGCACCAAACCCTGTGCCGCCGGCCCCGTGTGCCGATTAAAGATGACTCCTGGGACGTAGCCGTCGACATGCGCAAACATTTTCGTCATGAAATGTTTGCCTAATTGACCGGCGTTGTTACCCAATCCGTTAGGGTGCTGCGAATCTCCGGAAAGAAAAAGCAGACGAACGTTCTCAAAAGCGTACGCGCTCAAAATCACGATCCGAGCTCGCTGAAAGCGACGTCGGCCGGAGGGATCAATGTATTCGGCCCCGTTCGCGTGACAGTTCTCATCGGTTCCGATCCGGATAACCCGGCAATGAGTCCTCAAATCAAGATTGCCGGTCGCCAGTGCTTCAGGAATCGAGGTGAGGGAAGGATCCCATTTATCGCCATTAAAGGAACCAAACCCATTACTCCACGCGCAGTAAGTGGTCGCGGGGCGACCGCGATACGGGATAGTGTTAACCCCGACCGCTACCGGATGGGCATGCAGTCCCAATTTCTTGGTGGCGTCTTTGTATCGTTCGCCCAGGCGGAACGGGCGCGTCGGCGGCATGGGCAAAGGTTTGCTGCGCTGAATGAACGGGTTGGATTCGTCGCCGGCGATCCCTATTTCGTGCTCAAGAAGAGTGTAGTAGGGCTCAAGCTCCTCGTAGGTGACTGGCCAATCGGCCAAAGTGCATCCTTCCGGAAGCACCGAAAGACCCCACCGGTCCTTCACGTGGCTCAACATTTGAAAGTGATGCGGGTGAAACCGGCGCATCCAACCGCCGTAATGGATGATCGAACCGCCCACACTGTTCATCATCCGGCCAAGGGAGAAGGTCGCTTCCTGAGTCGGTTCGCCGTCGTTCCGCCGCCAGCGTGGTATCTCACTTAAGAATTTGGAACCCATGTTAGCCCGGCAGTAATAAGTAGCACCGAGTTCATCTGGGAGGTAATCGCTTTGCGTTCGGAATGGGCCCGGCTCCAGCGCGACCACTTTAAGACCGGCCCGGGCGAACAACGGCGCAACGACCGACCCTACCGTACCGGCTCCGATGATCAGGACATCCACTTCAGGCGCAGGCTCGGCTGTTCCGCGGTGTGGATCGTATCCGGAGATGATCTTCTTTCGCCGTGGTGGAAGATTTAGGTCGGCTAAGGAGTGGATCTCGCCTCCTTTATCGGCGGGTTTGTCGGTCAAGTTTTCTTCCGCGCTATTCTCCAGCCAAACACCCGGATGACCTAAAACGCGCCATCCCGCTTTATCGCGATTGCCTCCGTAAATAGGGTCTGAAAAAAGACCTTCCTGCAGGTGAGACCGCACCAATTCGAAAAAGGCTTTGGCTTCGATGACCCGGAAATTTGGCGCTGTGTTTTGTTCCAGGGCACCGATCAGTTCGCTCTGCTGGACTCCATCCGTTTCGGCGAAAGGTTTGCCGAAGCGGCATTCGGCTTCGGCGTCTAACGCATAAACTCCAAGTCGATAGGTTTCCAGGTGGTGCGCATAGGGGCCACTGAGGGCTCGATCAAGATATTGGGTAACGCCGATGGACGACGCACCGGGCCCGTTTTCATCGACGGGGAACAGTTGTTCAAAAAGAGCGTCCAGCGTGGAGGCTTCTGCCACGCTGAGGGCTGTAAAAGCTTGGTTTTGCAGTGAATGTCGCGCGTCCATGAGGAAAAGGAGAACCCTAGAGGGGTGGGTTGAGTTTCAGGCCGAACGATTCCGGGCGGAAGATCCGCTCATCCATCGTTTTTAATGTCTCGCTTACTCGCAGCGGGATGTCCGCCTGAGCAAGCACGTCATCCTTCAAATCGACGCCGGGAGCAATTTCGATCACTGTCAGACCCTCCGGTTCGAGGCGCAGAACGCAGCGTTCCGTGATGTACAACACTTCTTGCTTAAGTTGTCGTGCTCTGCGTCCGCTAAAGGTAACGTGTTCAACTTCTGGGACGAATTTTCGGTTCTTGCCCTCTTTGACAATCCGCAAGCGACCGTCTTCGACCCGCAAATCGAGGCCTCCCGCCGTGAAATAGCCGCAGAAAAGGAGCGCACGTGCGGTCGAAGTGATATCCACGAAGCCTCCGCAGCCCGCCGTGACGTGCGGACGGAAAGCCAGTCGCGATACGTTAACGCTTCCCTCCTGATCGACTTGAAGGAAAGAGAGGCAACTGCGGTCAAAACCGGCCCCCTGGAAAAAAGTGAACTGATCCGGCGAGGGAACGATGGCGTCGGCGTTCGAAGAGCACCCGAAGGCAAAATTCAACAGGGGCATGCCGCCAACTGCACCTTGTTCGATGACCCAGGTCACTTCGCCGTGCAGCCCTTCGTCCAATAAGATTCTTGGAACCAGCGCACAGATGCCGAAGCCGAGGTTCACCACGTCTTCCTCGCATAGTTCCAGCGCGGCCCGCCTGGCGATGATCTTGTCG
>DATHPI010000008.1:0-5117 GCA_035484035.1 Chthoniobacterales bacterium | reverse complement strand
CGTCGCGGATTATTTAGGCCGCGAGAGCGAGATCGTTAGTCTCAGCAGTTATTTTTTTGACTCGATTTTTTACGAGGCCAACGAGTCGTCCTCGGCATGCCGCCTGGGTCTAAACCTTAAGTCGAAACCAGTACGCCCCCCTTCTGTGGGTCGGCCACTGTATGCCGTTCTGAACGCGGAAGCAATTAGAAAGTGTCAGGTAAGAGCGGATTGACCGCCGTCGATCGGTTTCGTCGCCCGACGCGCTCCTCGAATTACGGGAAGGTCGTTCAGCTTGCCGTTTTGCCTCTTCAAAGTCGGGCAAACCGAGACGGGTTCGCTTACCCCGTTTCGTCGTCGTTTATCATGCTCATTTCCGTCTCTTCGACCGATTAAGCAAAGGACGATTCGCCCCCTCTGAGGACGACTGGGGTATTCAACAGGTCATTTAGGGAACCAGGCCCAAAGCATTGGTTTACTCTCAAAACCGCTAAGAATCATCCCCAATGATGGAAAGGGCCTAGAGAATTCTTTGATTACAAGCAAATCCAATTTGAAAGTGAGGAATATGTCCTGGCCCAAAATTCTTCCGGAACTGACACCCGAGCAAAGACGTATCAGCGACGACTTCATTCATTATTGGCATCAAGTTCTTCCGAAGCGGTTCAGTATCGTGGAGGAATTTAACCATAACTACGTGGTGCGAAATGCTCCGCCGGATTTCCATCGGACTTTGGAGATTGGTGCCGGGGTTGGCGAACATCTGCTTTATGAGCGGCTGACGTCGGAGCAGGAATCTGAATATTACGCCTTGGAGCTTCGCGAAAACATGGCTGCTGACATTAGGATTCGATTTCCGCGCGTCCACACGATCGTGGGTGATTGTCAACAGCGTTTAAAGTTCGAGGACGGCTACTTCGACCGCATCTTGGCGGTCCACGTGCTCGAACATCTGCCGAATCTGCCTGCTGCCGTGGAGGAGATGTATCGCCTGAGCAAGAAAAAACGAGGGATCTTCTCCGTCGTAGTTCCCTGCGAAGGAAGCCTAGCCTATTCGCTAGCGCGACGAGTGTCCGCTCAGCGCATTTTCGAAAAAAGGTATAAACAATCCTACCGCTGGTTCATCGAACGGGAGCACATCAACAAACCTGAAGAAATCATCGCAGAACTTGGACGCTTTTTCACGATTGTTGGACGTTCGTATTTCCCGATGAGAGTTCCAGTGTTCTTTTGTAATCTCTGTATCGGACTTACGTTGCAACCGAAGCGCACGTGATGTCGGATTGGCCTTTGCTTTCTTGCTTCGCCCTTGAGGGCTGACCATGAAGATCGCATAATCTAATCTATATCCCGAATCGTGCTCATCACGAGCGCGCCTTCGGTTGTCTCGATCGGACTTAGCTAGCTAGCTAGAAGGGTCAGCAAAATAGTTCAACTGACACTGACACTTCCCCTAGATCTCGAAAGCAAGGACCTGTTCGCCGCGGCTGTCGTCCAGGAGATCCTGCACGGTCTTCGAGCTGAACAGTTCGCGAACCATTTCGCGTGTCTGTCGCATCAACGGGCGCAACGGGCAGCGGGTCGGGTCGGGGCAGCCGCACGGTTCGCCGGGGCGTTCGAGGGCGCAAGGCAACGGAGCGATCGGTCCGTCGATAAGCTCGATAATGTCCAGAACGACAATGTCCGAGGGTCGTTTGCGAAGCGAATAACCCCCTCCCACGCCTCGTTTGCTGGTCAACAATCCTTCATTCCGAAGGTGCAACAGGATCTGTTCGAGGAATTTAACGGGGATATTTCCGCGCTCAGATAATTCCTGGATCTGGTGAACCCTCACTTTCTGATTCTTGGCAATGAGCAGCAACGCTCTGAGCGCATATTCCGCTCTCCTGGAAATCCGCATTATAGGTTAATAGACCCTAAAATCACCTGAGTTACTAGAGTATTCGTCGAAAGGTGGGGTCGGCACAAATGGGTGTCCGACCGGGTCTGCGGGTGGGCCTAAACCTAAAACGCACAAAAGAGAAACCAGGAAGCTTCCTCCACGCAGACAAAAGGCACGCGCTTGTGTGTCAGCGGTTCTTTGAGTTTTCCGTGGCAATCCGTTGAAAAAGCACTTCGTATTGACTTGCGATCTGTTCCAGGTCGAAACGTTCAACCATTTCCCAGCTTCTTTGCCGCATGGCAAGGCGGAGCTCAGCATCGGAAAGAAGTCTCTTCAATCTCTCAAACCATTGTTCTGGAGAATTCAAAGAAAGGAGATACCCATTGACTCCGGAAGTGACGCATTCGTGGAGCGCCGGAATATCGGAACCCACCAGAAGCAGCCCGAATTTCAAGGCTTCCAGTACTGCGACAGAGAGTCCTTCCACCAATGACGGCAAGACAAAAATCTCGGCTGCACTCAGTCTTGCTTCTACAGCCGGTCGATCGAGCCAGCCATGGAAATGCACTCTCTCCGAGAGATCGACTTCCGCGAAAGCAGTTTCAAGTGCACCCCGCTCTGCGCCGTCTCCGACAATATCGAGTTCCCATTTAAGCTCCCGGAGTTTCACCAAGATAGGTGGCAGATAGTGCAGATTTTTTTGCGAATTCAGCCGTCCGACAAAGATCAGGCGAGGGACGGCGGTCGTGGGTTGAGGAATTGCTGGACGCCCTGCGAGGGATATTCCGTTCGGGATGATTGTCGGCTCACGCCCGTAAGCTTGTTGGGCCAGGTCGCTGACGAATTTGCTTACGCCGACCACCGCTGCGGCGTGTCGCCAGATAGGTCGGATCAGAGGGTTCAGCCAGCGAAACAACGTGTCTGTTTGCTCGGGGATCGCGCCGGGAACGTCGCCGAGGTGAACAGTGATGACGTAGGGCAGGCGCCAGAGGCGGGTGCTGGCAAACGCTAGAGCCCCGGTCGGAACGGCAAAATGTGCGTGGATCAGGTCGGGCTCGAACTCGGCTAAATGCCTTATCGTTGGCAATGCGCTGGATATTATGTATCCGGCCATTTCCAGGTGGGTGCACTGATCGGCTAGTCGCCGAAAACCCCATGTCCGATAGACATTCACATTCGCGACGACCTCGTGAGCGGGCGTTTCGGCGAAGCGGATCGTCTGGACGCGCATTTGATGCCCTCGACATGCCAACGCCTCTGCGATTGATTGTGCGGCGCGTCCGCCGCCGCCGCCAACTGGCGGCCATTCGTAGCAGAGCGTTACGATTCGCAGCGAGTCTTCTGGTCGCCGGGTTTGAATGGCCGAATTTTTGTTTTGTGGCACGGGTCTATGTCGAGCTCGCCGTTCTGTGGGATAACGCTTTCCTTCTTCTAAAGCCGAGCAACCACGTTCGCTGCTCAGCCCGTCACTATAGGGTGATGCGCTAAAAGTACGGGGAAGAAATGCGATAATTCGCTGCCACCGAACGCCGAAACGCACCTCGGTTCACCAGATGGGCGAGTTTTGCAGCAGCCAGGCGCACCAAAGCAGGGCGCGATCGTCACGTCGGCCGGCCCGGTGATCGGCCAATCGCCGATTGATCCATGCCCAATCGATTTCCTTTGGAACCGCAGCGCCTTCCAGGTTGAGGTCGCCGTTTTTGAACCAGTTGCCGATTGGAATTCCGAATCCCTTTTTCGGCCGGTCAATGAGTCGGTCAGGGATTAGACCTCGTACCGCTTCCTTGAGAATATATTTCGTGATGCCGCCCCGGAGTTTGTAAGTCGAAGGGATCCTGCGGGCAAAGTCGACCATATGGAGGTCAAGGAACGGACATCGCGCCTCCAGCCGATGCATCATGCTGGCGCGATCGGTTTTGACCAGGATGTCATCCTGCAGGTAGAGTCGGACGTAGAATTGAATGGTGCGGTCCACGTCGTTTTTGGCGGAAGGATGGTTCCAGGCGGCGATCGCTTCGGCGTAAAGTTCCTCCGGATCCGGTTGGCACCCAAAAAGTTCGCCGATCTCCAGAGGATCGAGGGGGCCCATCCAGGCTGGTAGCCAGCATTGGCTTGGATGACTGAGCCCTCGAAGCATCCGTTTCAATTTAAAGTCCAGGCTCATATTGGCATGGGAAACCGGCAGCCGTTCGGCAACGGCACGGAGGGCGCGATTGATCTTTCCTGCCGCAACTGCGCTGTAAAGCCGGGCTGGTTTCAGTGCCCGAAAAGGATCGTACCCAGCAAATAGCTCATCGCTGCCGTCGCCGCTCAACGCAACAGTGACATGTTGACGGGCCAACTTGGAAACGAGCGCGGTGGGAAGGATGGAGCTGTCGCCCATTACTTCGTCGAGTTTTTCGCCCGTTGTCAGCGCCCACTGGAGAGAACGTTCCGGCGAGAGGATATCCTCATGGTGAGAGGTTTTGGCGGTTTCGGCGCCGAAGCGAGCAAACTCGCGTTCATCGAATGATTTTTCCTGAAAACCAATGCTGAAGGTTTCGATGGAAGGGTGATGCCTGGCGGCCAGGGTCGCGATGGTCGTCGAATCGATCCCGCCGCTGAGAAAAACGCCGACTGGGACATCCGCTTCCAACCGGCATCGGACTGCCTCATCCAGCCGGTGGACCAGCTCTTCTCCCCAGACGCGCTCTGGATTGGGTGGGATCGTCTGAAATGGGTCGAGCTCGAACTCCCAGTATTTTCGGATTTCGCATCGCAGATCGTGGATACCGACCTTGATCCAGTGGCCTGCCAGCAGTTTTTTGACCCGTGCCAAAAGCGACCAGGGTGCGGGGATGAAACCATAGGCGAAGAGTTTTTGCAGAGCTTGCAAATCCACATTTTTTGGAACGGCAGGATGGAGACGCAGGGAGGTGAGTTCGGAAGCAAAAACAAAGTTGCGATCGTCGGAGTAATAAAAGAGAGGCTTTTTTCCGAAGCGGTCGCGTGACAGAAATAATTCCCTTTTTACGCGATCATAAATCGCGAAGGACCACATTCCGTTTAGCTTTTCCAACATGGCCGGGCCCCATTCCCGGTACCCGTAAAGCAAAACTTCCGTATCGGAATGATCTGTCTTAAACCGGTGCCCGAGGGCTTCCAGTTTCCTCCGCAGCTCAACGTGATTGTATATTTCGCCGTTGAAAGTGATCACCAACTGTCCGTCCAAGGTGGTCATCGGTTGCGATCCGGCGGCGAGATCGACAATCGACAA
>DATHPI010000007.1:0-9967 GCA_035484035.1 Chthoniobacterales bacterium | reverse complement strand
GATACGTAACGAACGAGCAACGACGCAGACGAACCCTTTTCAAGCCAACCCGGAGGGCCGATGGCGCTTTTGCCGATTTTCTGCGTTGCTCGCTTCTAACGTACGGATTTAAGTATGCTCGTCGCTCGCGCCTTGAAAATCAGCAAAATCGCCGACGGCGGTATGCCTCCTACTTATGAGACGATGCACTAAATGAAGACCAGGGAACTTTTTAAAATGGCTTGGAACGCGTTGGGCGCTAACAAGCTGCGTTCCACCTTAACGATTTCAGGGATCAGCATTGGCGTCTTTTCGATCATTAGCGTCATGACGGCGATCTCGGCTCTCCAGACCTCGATTGAGACAGGACTAAGCTTTCTGGGATCGAACGTCTTTCAGTTCTCCAAATACCCGAATGGAATCAACGTCCAGGGAGACGAAAAATATCGCAATCGGAAAAATATCGATTACCAAACCTACTTGAAATTTGCTCGATTGGTGGCTGATGAGGTGAACGTCATCTGTCCCAAAGTCTGGGATAATGGTACTCAGGCGACCTTTGAGAACAAGAAGAGCAACCCAAACATTGAACTGTGCGGCACCACAGAGGATTTTCTGGCGGTCAACAACTTCAAGATCAGCGAGGGTCGTAATCTTTCGGAGAACGATGTGGAGTCCGCGCGCAGCGTTTGCGCCATCGGTCAGCAAGTCGCTCTGCGACTTTTTCCGCAGGGGCATGCGGTTGGCAAAACGATCAGATTGAATGAGAAAAACTACGAGGTAGTTGGAACTCTTGCGGAAAAAGGGGGGAATTTTGGAGGGAGCGACGACAATCTTGTCTTGATTCCGATCACCGGGTTTTTTGAAAACTACGGATCCCGGGAGCGATCGCTGAACATTGCGATCGAGGCAAAGAACCAGATGATCTACGAGCGATCCATCGGAATCTCGATTGCTGCTTTCCGGATCGCTCGAGGCCTGCGTCCGGAGGATGCCAATGACTTCGAGATCTACAGTAACGATTCTCTGGCTGGTGCTTTTCGCAGCATCGCGGCCACGATTCAAGTGGGCGCGTTCGTGATCAGCGCGCTCGCACTAGTGGCCGCCGGGGTCGGCATCATGAATATTATGCTGGTGAGCGTGACAGAGCGTACCAGGGAGATCGGTATTAGAAAATCGTTAGGCGCGCGTCAGGCTGACATCCGAATACAGTTTCTTTTGGAAGCGCTTATTCTCTCATTATTTGGTGCAGTGGCAGGCATCATTCTCGGCGTCGCGGCGGGAAATGGATTGGCTCTCTGGTTACAAGCTGAAACAGTTTTTCCTCTTGATTGGGCGATTATCGGGGTTTTGGTCTGCTCGATGATTGGAGTTGGCTTCGGGTTGTATCCCGCTTATAAAGCAGCGTCTCTCGATCCGATCGAAGCCTTACGGTACGAGTAGCTTCAGGAGTTCAGAAGTTGCAGGAGTTGCCGAATGGAAGCCATCCGAGAATCCCAATACTCCAGTCTCCCGACTCCTGAACTCCTGTCTCCTGTTTTAAAGAATCCTCTCTCGTGTTTTCGGTAACGGGCCATAGGCGTCCACTAGCTTATCTGCGGCCGAATGCATATCTGATGTGAACAGGCCGAGGCATTTGCAAAGTTCGGACTCGAAAAACAAGACACCTTTCGCTTCGGGTTTTTGTCGGTCCAAATATCCGAGAGCGCGCAGCAGCAACCGATAAATCTCCGGCGCTGGATGGTCCAGTTCGGTGACTTTTTCGACCAGTTCAACAAAATAAGAAGCCACAGAGGTTTTCAGGTAGTCCTTTCGAATTCCTTCGAACCCAGTCTTGATCGAAACCTCACGAAGCAGATGAAGCTCACTCTTGCGCGAGAAGGACAACAACAGATCGCAATGAAAGAATAGGTCAAGTTTCCCGACGAAAACGCTCTTTGGCCTCAAGGCACCCTTCGCCATCACCTTGATTTTGCCGTGTAGATCCGTGAAACAAGTCAGAATCAGACTCGTGTCGGAATACCTGATCCGGCGCAGTAGAATACCATTCAGCGATTCGGCCATTCAAAGAAAGGTAGAACTTCATCTGGGAGGAATGGAAAACGCCTGATTATTAACTGCCAGAGCCGCTTCTTTGACCGCCTCGCTCATGGTTGGATGCGCGTGTACCGTTTTCCCAATATCTTCCGCACTGCCGCCAAACTCCAGGACAGTGACGGCTTCCGGGATGAGTTCTGAGGCCCCAAAGCCGATAATTTGAGCTCCCAACAGTTTGTCTGTTTTTGGGTCGGCCAGGATTTTCACGAATCCCAGGCTTTGGTCGTTGGCCAGCGCGCGACCATTGGCGACAAATGGGAATTTGCCGACTTTAACAGCTATTCCTTTTTGCCTGGCGAGATCCTCCGTGAGGCCGACTCCCGCAACTTCGGGATTGGTGTAAACCACATTAGGAATCGCGTCATAGTTGACATGGCCGGCTTTCCCGGCAATTCGTTCGATGCACGCAACCCCTTCATCTTCTCCTTTGTGCGCGAGCATCGGCCCTTCAATAATATCCCCGATGGCGTAAAGTCCTGGGATATTCGTTCGGTAATGTGGGTCAACCTCGACCCGGCCTCGTTCGGTGAGCTTGAGACCAAGATCCTTCGCGACAGCGCCGTCAAAATAGGGCTTACGCCCGACGGCAACCAGAACTTTATCCGCGCTCAATTGCAGTTTCTCCTTGGCCTTGTCAACGGCCTCAACCTTGGCTCTTCCATTGTCCAAAGCGACGGAAGTCACTGTCGTTTCGAGATGAAATTTCAAGCCTTCAGCTTCCAGGGCCTTTTGTAGCGTCTGCGTTACATCTGGATCAAAGAACGCTGCGATTCTCGGTAAAAACTCTATGATTGTGACCTTTGACCCAAGTCTTGCCCAGACCGATCCGAGTTCCAGGCCGATTGCGCCGGCACCGATCACGATCAGCTCATTTGGTACCTGATCAAAAGAGAGAGCTTCCTCGCTGGTGACGACCGTTTGGCGATCGAGAGCGATATTCGGTAACTCCGTCGGTACGCTACCGGTAGCGAGTATCACCTGTTTTCCTTCGAGCTCCTCCTGACCGCCATCCTTTTTGGTTAAAGCAACTTTTCCGGGAGCAACGACTTGTCCAACTCCAAACAGCCGGGTGATTTTGTTCTTCTTCATCAGGAACTCAAGCCCCTGAGTGAGTTGCCGGACGACGCCCTGCTTGCGGCTCATCATTTTTGCCAGATCAACGCTGACCTTTTCAAATTTGAGGCCGTGTCGAGCGGCCTGGTGTTGAGCAAAATGAAAGTGGTCCGAGGACAACAGAAGCGCTTTGCTTGGGATGCAACCGATGTTGAGACAGGTGCCTCCCAAAACCTCGCGGTTGTCGATAATCGCCGTATTCAGGCCGAGTTGAGCGGCACGAATCGCTCCAGTGTATCCAGCTGGGCCTCCCCCCACAACAATGACATCGAAAGACGACATGGCGACATGCTCCACCGAAACGTGAAGAGGATCAAGGGCGGCGGAAACGGATCGGCGGGTCGGCGGGTCGGCGGATCGGCGTTCGGGCGTGTTCGGCGGCGTTCGGCGTGGCTCCTGACTCCTGACTCCTGACTCCTGACTCCTGGCTCCTGTTGATGTACCTTCTTTGATGCGACCTTGGATGGCACTTGCGATCTGCCTCTGCCTTGTTTCGTGTGCGTCACATCTGGAAACGAAGCGAACAGATGCGTCTGCCAATCCGGACGAACAGTTCTGGCAGGCGGTAAAGAAAGCGAACGTGGTCTACGTGGGTGAGACACACGATGATCCGTTAGATCATCAATACGAGTTGGAACTTGTTCGCGGCCTCCTGAAACGGAAAGCGAAATTCGCCATTGGTTGGGAAATGTTCGATACTACCCAGCAAAGCGCAATCGACGCTTGGGCCTCCCACGCCATGTCGTTCAGGGAGATGATCTCCAAAACCGATTTTCAGAAGCATTGGGGGATTTATTCGCCAGTTTACGAAGAAATTTTGCAAATCGCCGGAAACGCCGATGTCCCGATCCTAGCGCTGAACGCCCCGGCCGAACTGACAAGAAAGATTGCTCGTGGAGAACCACTCACGGCGCAAGAAAGGGCGATGATTCCAACTGGCTTCGTAGCGACCGAAGGCGGATACAAAAATTTTGTTGCCATGATGGGTGACCATCCGGGACTGAACGAAACGGATCAGCGTCTATTTTTTGCCGCGCAAAACGCTTGGGATCAGACGATGGCAAACCGGATCCTGGATGTCGAGCGCCGCAATCCAGAAATTCAGCTGCTGATCTTGACCGGACGCGGCCACGTCTCCGGCGGATACGGGATTCCGTTTTATGTCAGGCAGAAAGCGCACCTGAAACAGCTCATTATCCTGCCGCGGGAGAAACGTGTCGGCGTGTCGGCGTATCGGCGTGTCGGCGAACGACTCCGCGCGCGAGGGGTTAACCGTTTGGTTTGAACGCCGTCTTCTAAAGCGTGCCCCGCCCTTCATTTGAACGCTGAACGCTGAACGGAGCCCGCAGGCTGCCACGTCCCCGCCAGCATTTTCAGCCCCAACCTCAAAATCCTCACTCTGTGACCTCCGTGACCTCTGTGCGATGCTCTCTCTTCAGCGTTCCTGGCTTCTCGGCTCCGCGGCTTCTGGTCTTCTCAGTCCGCGCAAATCGTAAATCCGACCCCAGGAACCCTCGGCAACCACGGGACAGGTTTTTTCCCATTCCTTTTGAGAATCCGGATAGTTTGTGGCTTCGAATGGTCCCCAGAACAGATAATCGACGCCGAGCTCTTTTGCGAGTTCCTGCCAGCCGGACTCTGAATTCATCAGGTCCGTCATTTTGACTTCGACGGGCCGATAGTTAAGTCCGTGACTCCAGAGGTGGCCCGGAAATCCCATGACCACGCGATGTCCATTTACCAGTACCGGATGATTGTAGGTCGGGTAGGTTGCGAACACGGTGTTCGCAGGGAATGACCGGGTCGCATCTGCTACCTGCTGCCATTCGCTTGCGCGGCCGATTCCGTATCCCTCGGGATTAGCAAAAATGCCGCCCAGCAGGCTGATAAAGCCCGAAAAAAATAACCCAAAAATCACCGGGACCCGCAGTAGAGGGTGCCATTTGGTGAAGAATGCTTCCCAAAGGCAAAACATGATGACGAGATAGGCCCAGAAAAAGAGCTTGGTATTGTCCCATTCCCAAGGTGCAAATTTAATCACGGAACAAGCCAAAAAGACGGCTGCCGACGGAAAGAATAGTAGCCGGATCCTCTGCCTTGCGTCACGTGCCAGGGGTTTGGCCGGAATCAAGAGATAGATCAAAAGCGCCAGAGAAGCCGGCAAAAAGAAGCCAAAATTCCGCAGCCAGAACCACCAGGGTGCCTCTTTTGGGCCGGCCATCCAGTCCAGTTGCCAGCCGATCGCCCCTGTTTTAGCGAACCCGGTGACAACGTAAACGAAGAAAGTGGCAGGAATAAGAGAGAACAGAATTAATCGGAGGAAATGGCCTCGCCAATTTGGATCTCCAAACAGGAACCACCAGAACAGCAGGAACGATAAAAAGAGAAAGGTGTGCAGATGGAAAAGCGGCATCGAGCAATAGAGTAACCATTCGGCCCAAAAGGGGATTCCCTTTTCCAGGCGCCTGTCCAGCAACGTGGTTTTCCAATGATGCAACAGGAGCAAGCCGGCCGGAATGGCATAGAGCAAACCTCGCTGTGTCACGAACATCGCGAGTGGAATCGATTTCCACGCCAGGTCGGCCTGATAGTCTTTCAAAGTCCAGGATTGGAAGAAAAGGAAACCGGCTAGACCCCCGTTGAAAAGAAAGGCGGCAACCCCGAAAGATCCATTGAAGAGGAAAAGTGCTCGGAGCGTTAGCAGCGAGCCGAGCAAGGCAACCAGGATGATGCCAGGCTTGGGTTCGATCCCGATCAGCTTCAATTCCGCGTTGAATAGATTTAAGCCGATCGGATACCGGAGTTGATCGAAGGCAAAGATCGGATTCTCCGGCCAGAAATGAGGGCCGCTTGCCAGATAGTTGATATGCGCCAGGTGAAGGCAAATGTCGCCAAGATTATTCGGTGAGATCACCCGGACCTCATCGTTCGCCACGAAGATGACCTGGCTGAATTCTCTTAGAGCGAATATCAGAAAAAAGACGGAAAGACTGATGGCGATTAGATGGCGGCGATTGGGGGCCTCGAGTTTTGCTCCACCTCGATGAAAGAACAACGGCACGGCGGCCAGCACCAAGCCGAGAGAAAGCGCCACCAAAGAAGTCGACGTCGTCAGGCCGAGAGAGGAGTAGCCAAAGAATACTCCAAGTAGTGAGGAAATAGCGATCCAGCAGAGAACAACGAGCGAGAAATTCATTGCCCCGGTTGAGCTGGCTGGAACTCCGGTTGGCGACCGGGAAAAATGTCTTGGAATGTCTTGTACCGAAAATAGGCGCGGCATTCATCCATACCGTCGCGAAGGTGAAAACTTGCGCTGAAATATTGGTCTTTCAATCGTTTCTCTAACTCGCCCGCTTTGTCTGACTCGACCGCGATGAAGTCGGCGTCGAGCTTTTCGGGCCAGTTATCGTTTTTCGTGTAGTACCCGATGTTGGGAAAATCGCCCAGGACCCAGGGAATCGGGAAATAGCTGGACAAAAGAACCAAGCCCGACATTTCTGTCTTTGACGACGGGTCCTTTGCGCCTTTTTCCAGAACAGGATCAACGAAGGTATGGAATTCGCGAACGGTCTGGACGTAAACGTACCGCTCTTTGGGGTTGTCGTATCGAATCAGGTTCAAGTTGTACGACTTCCATCCGGCTTGAGCGAACAGCGGTATGCTGACCAGTACCGCGACGAGCCGGGTAAATCGTTTTGCGCAAAATTCGATCAAGGCCGCCCCGAGAAACAAGAAAGGCCACATGATTGAAATGATGCACCAGGGTGTTTTGTACGGCACGATGCTGTAAGCAAAGAGCACCCCCAGGCTGTAGATCGCCAGGTAGCGAAGAGCAGGCTGGCCACCGAACAAGAACCGCACTGAAAACAATAAACCGGCCAGCACGAACCACTCATAATCAAGCATCAAACGGACCCAGTACCAGTTCAGCTTCAGGTTTGTGAAGCTTCTCAGACCCGGGACATTTGCCAGATAGGGAGGAATCAGGGGGAACAGGTCAAAATCGGGCTTGCCGTGCCCAGCTGCGTCAATTCCCGTTTTCGTCCATGGAAGGAAAGCCTGGTAAAGCCCTGCCAATCCGCTCCAGTTTCGGAAGTTTCCAGAATAGAAAAAGATGATCAACGCTGCTCCGACCAGAAAAGCAGCCGCGATGTGACCAATCGGAAGAATTCCGCTCGGCGGCTTTAACGGCGTTTTTTTTGTCAACCGACTCCAGATCAGTGCAAGGCACCCCGCGCCGGCAAACCCGGCGAGATGAATGATGTAGGTTTCCTTGGTCAGAATGATTCCGGTCAATCCCAGGATAAAACCCCAAAAATATCTTGGCTCTCTCGAGGTTGAGATGCCGAGAATGCCCCAGAACATAACAATGAGGAACAGAACCATCCATGATTCGTGAATGGAGTAGCGATCGTAAAAAATGAATCCGGGAGAAATCGCCATTCCGAGCGCGGCGAGATAACAAATGGTCCGGCTGAAGAAGGGTTGAAATAGGAAGATCCAGAAAATGGCGAACAGACTTACCAGAACGACCGGAATGCGCAAGGCCCAGAGATTGCGGCCGAATAGGTGTAACGAAACAAACAAGACATAGAAATGGAGCGGTCCGTGATAGTTGGTTGGGTCATATGCATAAAACCCGTTTTTGGTCATCTGATCGACGAACCAACCATTGATTCCCTCATCAAAATGAGGGGGTTTGAGGTCCAGACTCGCAAATCGCACAAGTGCTGCCAGGAGGAGAATTAGCACCGGAAATAGGAGTTGACGTTTCGCCATTCTGAGCCTTTAGGAAGAGGCGCAGATATATAGGCGAAGAACGCGATATGTCCAATCAGTTTCGACCTCTTCTCTCACTCGTTATTCCCGCCTACAATGAGGCCGAAAGGTTGCCCGCCACTCTTCAGCGGATCAACGAACATCGGCTTTCGTGGAACTTTTCGAGTGAGATCATCATTGTCGTCGAACCGAGTGAAGACGGAACGCTCGCCTTAGCCGAAAGCGCGGCTAAATCAGTTTCCCAGCTCACCGTCATGACGCATCACGAGAGGCGCGGAAAAGGCTTTGCAGTTCGCAGCGGGATGTTGCGTGCGAGGGGCGATTTTATCTTTTTTACGGATGCCGATCTAAGCACTCCACTCGAGGATCTCGATGCCAGCCTTGAGCGAATGAGGAGAGACCGATCGATGGACCTGATCGTGGGAAATCGACAGCACCCGGAAACACGCATTATCCTGCGCCAGAATGCGAAGAGAGAATATATGGGCAAAATTTTCAATCGAATTGCCACACAAATGACCGGACTGAATATTCGGGATACCCAATGCGGATTTAAGGGGTTTCGACATCGTGCGGCCAAGGAAATATTTGGCCGCCAACGAATTGATGGATTCTCCTTTGACGTCGAAGTTCTACTCTTGGCCAAAGCAATGGGTTTTCTCGCGGTTGAGATGCCTGTTCACTGGACGAATTCTCCGACCTCCAGCGTGCGCGTGGTGCACGACAGCATTGGAATGCTTTTCGATCTCTTCCGGATCCGTCGCCTCGTGAAGAAGACCCTGTATGAATTTCCTTATAAACGGAAAGGGTAGGTAGGGTGAGGATCTGCCCGAACCGGGCTTCCCACGCCGCCTCGCGCCCTAAGACGCTAACCCCCAGAAATCGGTTCGGTAGGGTGAGGCTCCGGCCGAACCGGGCTTCCCACGCCGGCCCGCCCTACGACGCCAACCGCCAGAAATCGGGGTCCGGCTAATCCCGGCCCGCGGTTTGTCGCGCGACAGTTACAATTGGACGTCAGCGACAGTTATCATTCCCGATTTTGCGAAAGCGAGAGATGATCGACGGCGGCTGAAGAGCCGTTCGGCGTTGTTGCGCGGCATCGCGTAAGTGCAGAACTGGATGCAGAATAACGGATTCGCGGGGGGTTACGTCATAGGGCAGGGCAGCCCGGGAAGCCCCGGCTCAGGCGGAGCTTCGCCCTACCTGAGCCGGAGCTCACCGCGCCGGCCCGCCCTACGACGCCAACCCCCAGAAATCGGGGTCCGGCTAATCCCGGCCCGCGGTTTGTCGCGCGACAGTTACAATTGGACGTCAGCGACAGTTATCATTCCCAATTTTGCGGAAGCGGTAGATGATCGACGGCGGCTGAAGAGCCGTTCGGCATTGTTGCGCAGTATCGCGTCATTGCAGAACTGGAGGCAGAATAACGGATTCGCGGGGGGTTACGTCATAGGGCAGGGCAGCCCGGGAAGCCCCGGCTCAGGCGGAGTTTCGCCCTACCTGAGCCGGAGCTCACCGCGCCGCCCTATCTCACATGCTAGGAGTAAGCAATGCGAAGATCCTTTTGTTATTGGTGGCGGCGACCTGCCGGTAGCGGCTTTCGATAAATTTGGTCATCAGCGCGGCCCAATTGGAGAAGCGCGACTCTTCCGTCCCATTGATCTTCCAGTCATCGATGATAACTACCGCCGGGCGATACCGTTGGATTTCGGCAATCTCGGCCTCCTGCCAACCAGGAGATTGGACGGCATTGTCGATGTATAAGTTATTTTGAAAGGTTGGGCGAGCCGTGATGAAGTTCACTCCTGGCAAGTAAGGATAACAGACGACATAATCCTTCTTGGTGCTGTTGAGCACAGTGGCCGAAAAGAGAGTGTTCACCTCCTCGTATTCTTTTCGGCTGAGGATTACGTCGACCCCGTTGGCGCCTCGGAACTCCGTGTGTCGATTGATCCTCTGGAAAAGTGTGCCTCCGTACGGATTAGGGAAGGTCAGTGAA
>DATHPI010000006.1:0-5761 GCA_035484035.1 Chthoniobacterales bacterium | reverse complement strand
CTGGCTGGTCGAAAATCTCGCTCGCCTGAGTATTCGTCGAATAGGTGACCAGACTGCAATCGGATCCAGCCTGGTCGAAGATGGGACCGCTATTGGTTCTGCTCTGGCAACGGCAGCCAATCGACTGCGTGACAAACATGCAAAAAGCCGAGTGATCGTTCTGCTGACCGACGGCGACAACAATGCGGGCAAGATCCCGCCTCTCACGGCGGCTGAAGCTGCCGCGGCGATCGGAATCAAAATTTACACAATCGGCGCGGGCACCAACGGGTTGGTCCCTTTTCCCCACTCCGACGGTTTCGGGAACACCTATTACTCGCAGGAATATATGCCTTTTAAAGAGGACACCTGCAGGGAGATCGCCCGGATCGGGAACGGCGTTTTTTTTCGAGCGGCGGACACCAAAACGATGACGGAAATATTCGAACAAATCGATCAATTCGAAAAAACGGAAATCCAATTGCAAAAATATGAGAGTTACCAGGATATTTTTATTTGGTTGTTGGGTGCAGGCGTTTGCCTGCTGGGAGCCACTTTCGCCTTGAGCCAGACCGTTTGGAGTAAGGTGCCATGACGTTTGGTGAACCCGCTATGTTATGGTGTTTGCTGGCGCTGCCGTTGTTCGCTGCGCTCATCATGCACAATGATCGACGACGCCAGAAGCGCCTCGAGCAACTGGTTGCTGTTCGGTTGTTGCCGGAGCTTACCGATCCCATCGCCCGTGTGCAGACGCTGATCAAACAAGCCCTCTTTCTAGCAGCATTAGCCGCCTTCGTCCTGGCGCTCGCAAGGCCGCAGCTTGGATCCGTCGAACAAAATTTCGAGCAGCACGGTCGCGATATTGTCCTGGCGATTGACACTTCGAAGAGCATGCTATCGACCGATTACGCTCCTAACCGGTTGACCCGCGCTAAGCTCGCCGCCCAGGATATCCTCGACTCGATGAAGGGCGATCGAATTGGCCTGATCGCGTTCGCGGGGACCGCACAGGTCGAAGCACCCCTGACCACGGACTATCAGACCGTCCTCGATGCCATCACCCAACTTGACACCAAAACAGTCGAACGCGGCGGTACCGATATCACCTCTGCAATCCATGCCGCGGAACTGGCGCTCGGTAGATCCGAAGGATCTTATCGCGCGCTGGTATTGTTGACAGACGGCGAAGATCTTGAGGAAAATGCCATCGCGGCTGCCAAGGATGCCGCCTCTTTCGGTATTCGTATTTTCACGGTTGGGATCGGAACCAAGGAAGGAGCGTTAATCCCGGTTGACCCTGATCGCCAAGAGCTTCTTCGGGATCGCGACGGACAAACTGTTCGATCTCGCCTGGATGAAAGCCGGCTCCGGGCAATTGCCGAACAGACTAAGGCCTTTTACGTTCATCTTGAAAATGGAGCGATGTCGCGATTGGTCGATAGCGGACTTCGCAAACTGGGAGAAGGAAAGATCGACGATCGCTCGACGCGCATCCCTGTCGAACGATACCGATGGCCGCTGATCTTCGGGATGCTGCTCCTCCTTCTATCCGCAGCACTGAATGATCGACGGAAAAAAGAAGGTCCGGCACGTCGAACGCCGGTCCCCGGCGCTCTTGCGCTGGTCATGCTGGCATCGATTCTGAACGCACATGCCAATTCCGGGCTCGATCGCTATAACCAGGGAGATTTTGACAAAGCGCTCGAAAATTTCCGTGAACAACTGAAACATGATCCCGACTCTCCCACGATCAATTTTAACCTTGGGGATGCGAACTACCGTTTGCAAAAATATGATGAGGCGTTTGAGGCGTACTCCAAGGCGATGGTGAGCAGCGACCCGGCTCTTCAAGAAGAGGCTTACTACAATGCGGGCAACAGCCTCTTCATGGAAGGAAATCATGCGCAGGATCTCGAGCAACAACTGTCGAACTACTACGACGCCCGCTACCAATACAATCAGGCGCTCAATCGAAGCCCGGGAGACGAACAAGCAAAAAAAAATCTGCGACTGCTGGAAGAGCGAATCAAGGATGCCGAGAAGCAGAAGGAAGAAGAGCAGCAAAGGCAACAAAAGCAGCAGCGCCAAAAAAGGAAGCCCAAATCACGAAATCGCAATCAACAGCAGGAGGGCCAGAAAGGTCAAAAACCGGGCCAACAGTCCGAACCTGGCTCAGAAGGATCAGATCCTGACGATCAGCAAACACCCGGAGACCAGCAACTGGGACCTTCCGACCAGAACCAAAGCGGTGCTGATGATCTACCGCAGGACGAGCCGCCAAGCCCGAAAAAGGAGGGTCAACTCCGCGAGATCACTCCATCGGAGGAACAGAAACAGCAAATGCAGCAACTCCAGGAAAGCAAGCCCGGCATGATGTCAGAGGACGAAGCACTAGGGCTGCTCGATTCACTGAAAGACGAGAGTGACAAAATCGATCTGATGCACCGCAAGACAGATCGAGGTGTGCTTCGCGACTGGTAACATGAATAAACTAATCGGCGCTCTAACCGTGTTGCTCTATCTTGGGACGCTCGCATTGGCTGAGACCTCGATTTCCGCATCGCTGTCCCAATCGGTGACAGAGGTCGATCATCCGATCCAGCTGGAGGTCAAGGTTGAAAATGCGCGCGTCGCACGGCCACCCACTGTTGTCGCGACTGGGTTATCGATTAACTTTGCCGGCACGTCGAGCCGAACCCAGATTCTGAACTTTCAGGCCTCAAGCACCACCACCTTCACTTATATCGTGACACCAACGCAGGAGGGGAATTTTGAAATCCCAGCCATCGAGGTGTCAGCGGGCGGTAAGGTCTACCGTACGTCAAGTCTGACCCTCAAAGTCGTTCATGAGAGCGGTCAGAGTGCCGGCCAGCCGACTGAATCGGATAAACCTTATTTTGCCGAGCTGGTGGTTCCAAAGGAATCGGCCTACGTCGGAGAACAAATCCCAATAGAGCTGCGGTTTTATTTTAATCAGCGAATGCAGTATCAGCCGTATCCGCAAGGACAGTATCCCCTCATCGAGGGGGAGGGGTTCGTGACCAAGAAATACCTGGAGCCGACCGAAAAGCAGCTCGAAATGAACGGCCGAATCTACCACGTGGTGGTCTATAAAACAGGACTGACCGGCGTTAAACCGGGAAAGCTGGAACTGCAGTCGGCCACCCAGAGCTTTCTTCTTTCCAGCACCTTCGGTCAGAGAAACGCACCCGGGTTCATCGACCCGTTAGAAAATTTTCAGCAACAAGTCGTTGACGTAAAAACCAACGGGGCCTCCATCGATATCAAGCCGCTCCCGACCGCCGGCCGGCCCGCATCCTTTTCCGGAACGGTGGGCGATTTCACTCTCGCAACTTCGGCACAACCCACCAAAGTGCAAACCGGCGATCCGGTCACCCTGAAGGTTGAGATCAAGGGACTTGGCAACTTCGATCGCATTGACCAGCCGTCGCTGAGCAATATCGAAGGGTGGCGTACCTACCAGCCATCGGAAGAAACCCAGGCACTGGATGATCTAGGTCTGAGTGCAATCAAAACCTATAGCTTTCCGCTCATCGCTGCAAAAAGGGTCGGCAGCCTGCCAACGGTTGAATTCTCCTATTTCGATCCAAACGCGGAAAAATATGTGACCCTGAAATCGTCACCGATCAATATAGAGATCGAAGGCGATCAACTGCCTGAAAAAGCCGCCTCTCCTGGCAACCCAGCCGCATCTTCCTCTCCGGCGACCAAACCGGCTCCGATGCTGGACATACTGGATATCCGGACGCAGTTACCGGCTCCTGCCTCATTTCTCCCCTTGGTCGAGCAACGGGCCTTTTGGATAGGTCAAGCGATTCCCGCATCCGCCCTTTTGTTACTCGGCCTCGGGCTCTGCATCCGAAACGCCAGGAATGCCGGTCAGCCCCAACGGATTTTGAAGCAGGAAAGGCGTATTCTGTGGAAGAAAATTGACGGATCAAATAATCGCCCGGAAGTTTTGCACGCTGCAGTTCGACTCCTGGAGCTCGATTCCCGTCCCCATCTGCGCAAAAAGGTAACCCCGCCTCGCCCTCTGAATGAACTGATAAGCGAGGGGATGGTGCCGGAGGATCTGCAAAGCGAGGTACGCGCACTCCTCGAGACTAGAGAAGCAACGGTTTACGGACATGTCGGTTCCGAATCGCTGACCGAAGACGAAAGATCCAAGATCAAGATCCTCCTCAATCGCTGGAAAGCCACGGCATGATCTGGACCAGGTGTCTCCTAGTCGCTCTCGGTTATTTCGCCTGGACTGTTCCGCTCGCTTTTGGCGGAGCAACCTGGGAGGCGGCAAATACGGCCTATCAGCACGGCAAGTACGAAGAAGCAAAGGCGGCCTACCTCCATTTAGCCGACACCGGTCCATACAGCGCTGACCTTTTCTACAACTTAGGGAACGTCTGGTTTAAATTAGGCGACCCAGGAAGAGCCATTCTCAATTACCAACGGGCGCTTCTCCTGAATCCGGGACTGGTTGAAGCGGGATCTAACTTGCACACTGTACTCAAGATTGTTGGAAACGACAATCAACCGACTTTTCGCGAGCAGATCGGGGCTTACGCCGACTATTTTCCGCTCATGGCCTCAATCGCTTTTTGGATCTTTGCTTTTTCTATTTACCCGGCATGGCTCAAGCACGGGCGCCTCACTCTCTTTTGCCGGAGACTGTGCATCGTCGCCGGCCTGATTTTTTTGGGTACCGCAGCCCTTTTCGTCTGGATCGGTTCTGGAGCCAAAGATCCCAACCGGGCCCTGGTTGTCGATTCCGCAGTCGATCTCAAATACGGGCCAGCGGTCAGCGCACGCGCGGTGGAGAGCATGCAACTGGGGGAAGAACTCCAGTTGATTTCTGAGCGAGGCGATTGGACGTTTTGCCGAGCGAGTAGTGGCAACTTAGGATGGATACTTACCCGAAAAACCGAACGCTTGATCCCTTAGCCTGGATATTTGTCATCTTTCTTTTCGGGAGCACACAGGAGGTCCGGGCGGACCCAAGCCCAGCCTGGGTCAGATCGCTGACTTCCGATAAGGGTCCGGGCAAATTTACAGCGCCTCCGGCTATGCGGCTGGCTTATCGTTTTGGTTGGAGCGGCATCCAGGCTGCCAGTGCCGATATCCACCTTTTCTCGCCGACCCGCAATACGCTTGAGATGGACGCATCCGGCGCGACTTCTGGATTTCCGCGAACCCTCTTTCGGCTGGATATTAATCACCAGGCCACAGAAAACAAGAGCACCCTGCGGCCGATCCATTTCTTCCAAGAGGAGAAATATCGGTCAGAGACAGTTAAAACGAACGTCGATTTCGACGCGGATCAAGTGACTGGACTTCGTGAAAAAATCCCGAGCGATCATCCGCCAAAGACGACCGTTTTCAAATTCAGTCCAGTCTTTGATATGACCACCGCGCTGCTGTGGGTCCGAAGCCAACCGCTGGCAGACGGGGATAGTGAATCGATTGTCGTGTGGGCTTCGAATGCTCCCTATCTCGCGATGATCAAGGTCGTCGGGCGGGATACGATTACCCTGGACGGGAAAAAGCAAAATGCGATCAAACTCGATCTCACGCTCAAAAGGATCGATAAGAAGATGCAGTTAAAAGACCACAAAATGTTCAAGAGTGGCCGCGGATGGCTCTCTGATGACGACAATCGGGTTCCGCTGCGCATCGAGGCTGATATTTTTATCGGTTACGTCTTCGCCGAATTGGAGTCGATGCAGCTCGAATAGTGCCAGTGTCAGTGTCAGTGTCAGTTAAGAGA
>DATHPI010000005.1:0-15159 GCA_035484035.1 Chthoniobacterales bacterium | reverse complement strand
GAAATGGAGACGCAACGCACGATAAACAGTATTTAAGCGCATTCCGCAGGATATTTGACCTGTCCCTATCTGAAACTATCTGAAACTCCCCACGATGTTTGACCTGTGTTTGTTCCGATGTTTGACCTGTCCCTAACTAAGTTTGTTCGCCGGGACGAGCGAGGCGGAGGAACTGCGGTGGTTCTGGAAAAGTTCGTCATCCGACCGAGCGAGCAATTCGGAACCGCGTGGCCGAGCGAGCCTTGACCATTTTCCGTCTCTTCACGCATCAAAGATCATAGGCATCGTGGCGAGAAACGAATTTGGAACGATTGGTCCTCCTGCTCGCTCTCTGCCGTTGCCTTGCAGGGCTGGTCCCCTGGTCGGGCTGGGCCGTGGAGGCTCCAACACTCCTCGGCCGCGTCCTCGATTTTTTTAAACACCAATGTGCTGATAAGGCCCGCCCACAAAAACATCCGTCTTTGGCAGTTACCCTTCAAAGACCGACGAAGACGCCGACGACTGGAGGCCCTAGCCCTATTTCTTGACTACTACACTGCTTTAGTAGAGTATTCGTTCTACCGATGAAGCACTTCTTCAGAATGCCCACTTTCTCGCTCGGTTTTCTTGCGCTCTGGCTAACGTTTTTTGCCTTCAGCGCTAGGGCGAGCGATCCAATCACCGTCCGCATTGGATATCAAAAGTACGGCACACTGAACATTGTGCGCACGCATGGCGATCTGGAGAAAGCACTTAGCCAACAAGGTAAAAAGGTGCAATGGTTTCTTTTCCCTGCCGGGCCTCCGCTGCTCGAAGCGCTCAACGGCGGCAGTATCGACGTAGGGAACACTGGCGAAGCCCCGCCGATTTTTGCTCAGGCTGCCAATCCATCGCTGCTCTACCTTGGTAACCAGCCCCCCTATCCCGAAGGCGAAGCGCTGCTGGTCCCAAAATCGTCCTCGATCCACTCGGTCGCCGATCTAAAGGGCAAAACAGTGGTGCTAAACAAAGGCTCCAATGTTCATTTCTTCCTGGTCAAAGCCCTGGAGAAAGCCGGCCTGAAATACACCGACGTGCGGACCGCTTTTCTCCCTCCACCGGAGGGTCGGGCCGCTTTTGAAAGCGGTAGAGTGGATGCGTGGGCGATATGGGATCCGTTTCTGACTGCCGCCGAACAGAGCACCGGAGCTCAAGTGCTGACCACGGCAAAGGATCTGGCCCCCAACCGGGAGTTTTTCCTCTCCACGCGCAAATTCATTGAAAAAAATCCTGACCTTCTGCCGGCTTTGGTTGCCGCGGTCAACAGCGCCGCTCAATGGGCCGCGGATAAGCCGACCGAAATGGCCACCTACCTGGCCAAGGAGGTTGGCATGGACCCGCAGGTTCTCGAGACCATCATCCGACGGCAACCCTGGGGATTTCGGCCGGTCGATGCGGCGGTCATCGCCGATCAACAGGCGATCGCCGACGTTTTCTTTTCGCTGAAACTGATTCCCAAACCCATCAAGGTTTCCGATGCGGTGGAGGCTTCGGGCCGCACGGACCTTTCCAATGCACGATGAAGTTCTTATGGTTTATCCCAACCTTTGGCGATGGGCGTTACCTGGCGTCCGCGCGCGGTGCCCGTGACACCAACCTCGGCTACGTCCACCAGATTGCTCAGGCGGTGGACGAGCTGGGCTATTACGGCGCACTTCTGCCGACAGGTCGCACCTGCGACGACCCATGGATCGCCGCCTCCGCGCTGATTCCGCTCACGCAACGGATGCGATTTCTGGTCGCGATCCGTCCTGGGTTGATGTCTCCGACGATCTCCGCGCGCATGGTCGCCACCTTTGATCGGTATTCAGCCGGCCGCCTGCTCTTAAACGTCGTTACGGGCGGTGATCCGGTCGAATTAGCCGGGGATGGCCTGCACTTGAAACATGAGGAGCGCTATGCGTTGACCGACGAATTCCTGTCGATCTTCCGGCGGGTCCTGGCGGGTGAAGCGGTTGACCATACCGGCAAGTACCTGGATGTGCACGACGCCAAGCTATACCGATCCGGAGTGCAGAAACCGTATCCGGAGATCTGGTTTGGCGGCTCGTCCGCCGCCGGTCACCAGGTCGCGGCGGAACATGTCGACGTCTACCTGACCTGGGGCGAACCGCCGGCTGATGTCGCTTCCAAGCTCGCCGAAGTACAAGCGCTGGCTGCGACGCGAGGACGAAAGTTGCGCTTCGGTTTGCGGGTTCACGTGATTGTGCGGGAAACCGAAAGAGAGGCTTGGGCCGCCGCGGATGATCTTATCCGCTATGTGACAGACGAAAGTATCGCCGCCGCCCAAAAGAGTTTCGCCCGTTTCGACTCCGTCGGTCAAAAGCGGATGGCGAAGTTGCACGACGGGCGGCGCGAAAGCCTGGAGATTAGTCCGAACCTCTGGGCAGGCGTCGGTTTGGTGCGCGGTGGGGCCGGTACCGCCCTGGTGGGTGACCCGGAAACAGTCGCCGCACGACTGCAGGAGTATGCCTCGCTCGGCATTGACACCTTTATTTTGTCCGGTTACCCGCACTTGGAAGAGGCTTATCGAGTGGCGGAGCTGCTGTTTCCTTTGTTAGGTGATGGAGAACCGGCCACCCGAGCCCAAGAGTCCTATGTGGGGCCGTTCGGTGATCTCGGGGCCGCAGGGACGAAAAACTGACCGCTCACGGAGCCAGCCATGAAGATTTTCTGGTTTATTCCCACCCATGGCGACGGCCGTTACCTGGGAACCGCGGAGGGCGGGCGCAACCTCGACTTCGACTACCTCCAACAAGTCGCGATCGCCGCCGACAGCCAGGGTTTTTACGGGGTTCTTCTGCCGACCGGGCGTTCCTGCGAAGACGCCTGGGTGGTTGCGTCCAGCCTGATTCCAGCAACTAACCGTTTGCGATTCCTGGTGGCCCTGCGTCCCGGGCTGGTCTCCCCCACGTTAGCCGCACGAATGTGCGTCACATTCGACCGCCTCAGCGGCGGCCGCCTGCTCATCAATGTCGTGACAGGAGGTGACCCTGTGGAATTGGCGGGGGACGGAGTTTTTCTCAACCACGACGAGCGATACGAAGTGACGGACGAATTTCTGACCGTCTGGCGTGGTCTTCTATCGGGCAACCCTAAAGAAGTTAACTTCGAGGGCAGACACTTGCGGGTCCAAGGCGCCAGCACGCTCATCCAGGCCGTCCAACGACCCTACCCTCCCCTTTATTTTGGCGGATCTTCTCCGGCCGGCATTGAGATAGGAGCTAAACACGTCGACGTCTATCTTACCTGGGGCGAACCTCCAGCACAGGTGGCAGCCAAGATCGCGGACGTCCGCGCAGCGGCAGAAAAAGCCGGACGTACCGTTCGGTTTGGAATTCGCTTGCACGTCATCGTGCGAGAAACCGAAGAGGAAGCCTGGACGGACGCGGCGCGCTTAGTAAGCCGGTTGGATCAGCGAACGATCGAGCGGGCGCAAAAGACGTTGGTCCGGCAAGACTCGCACGGCCAGCGGCGCATGCTCTCCCTCCAGACCGCAAACGCCGATCTCTCGCGAGAAGCTCTCGAGATCAGCCCGAATCTGTGGGCTGGCGTCGGCCTGGTCCGCGGCGGAGCCGGCACCGCTCTCGTGGGTAGCGCTGAGACGGTGGCCGCGCGCATTCAGGAATACTACGAGTTGGGCATCGAAAATTTCATTTTTTCCGGGTACCCGCACCTGGAAGAAGCCTATCGGGTGGCCGAACTGCTTTTTCCGCGTCTGCCGCTCTGGCACGGCGATCCGTCGAGGGCTGAGACTTCTCCTTTCCAGGGCGAGATCGTGGCCAATGACGTCACAGCCGCCTCTCTGACTTCCGCGTCGTCAAAAAAAACAAATCAAAATCATGCCTGAAAGCAAACGGCTGAATTTCTTGCCTCGCCTTGCTGCGGGCTCCTTCCTGCCTTGGATCTTGCCGGTAGCGCTTTTGTCGCTTTGGCAGCTGGTCTCCTCTGTAGGGTGGTTGTCGCCGCGGGTTTTACCCTCACCGGTGAGCGTCTTCCAGGCGGGATGGCGCCTGACCATCACCGGCGAACTGCCAACGCACCTTCTGGAAAGCTTTCGCCGTGCCGCCCTTGGCTTTGCCCTTGGGGCGTCGATCGGTTTTCTCTTGGGTTTAGTCAATGGCCTTTGGAGAATCTCTTATCAATTCCTGGATTCCTCGCTCCAGATGGTCCGCAATGTGCCCCACCTGGCGCTCATACCCCTGGTCATCCTCTGGTTCGGCATCGGCGAATCCGCCAAACTCTTTCTGATTGTCCTCGGCGTTTTCTTCCCCATCTACCTTAATACCACCCATGGCGTCCGTTCCGTGGACCCGCGCCTGGTTGAGATGGGGCGCAGCTACGGACTGTCCCGTCGTGACTTGATTCTGAAGATCGTCCTCCCGGGTGCCCTGCCCTCGATTCTGGTCGGCGTACGATACGCGCTCGGCATCACCTGGCTGACGCTGATCGTCGCCGAAACCATCGCTTCCGATAATGGCATCGGGTACATGACCATGAATGCCCGGGATTTTCTCCAGACTGACGTTATGCTCCTCGGAATCCTGCTCTATGCCCTCCTGGGTAAAATGGCGGATCTGCTCACCCGTCTTCTGGAACGTTACCTTCTTCGTTGGAACCCAGCCTACCGAAACGCCTGATATGAGCACCATTACGTCTCCTCAGACCATCACCGAAACGTACCATTCGACGTCGTCATCCAACGGCTCATTCCTGAAAATCGAAAACGTCTGCAAACGCTTCGGTGCAAGCCTGGCGTTGTCTCCCGTGAGCATCCAGCTCGGGCGCGGGGAGGTGATCGCCATCGTCGGCCGCAGCGGCAGTGGAAAGTCGACCTTGCTTCGCCTGATCGCCGGGCTGGACGCACCGACCAGCGGACAAATTTTCGTGGAAGGCGAGGCTTTGGGGCCCGGAATCAACTCGCGGGCCCGGTTGATGTTTCAGGACGCCGCGTTGCTTCCATGGTTGTCCGTTTTCGAAAACGTCCTGCTGGCCACACGACGCGGAACCGATCGACGCCAGGTCGCACGCGCCACCCTCGAACATGTCGGTCTGGCGGCGCGCGAACGCGAGTGGCCACTCGTTTTGTCGGGTGGGCAGCGCCAGCGGGTGGCCCTCGCGCGCGCCTTGGCAAGCGAGGCTGAACTGATCCTCTTTGATGAGCCTTTGGGCGCCTTGGACGCGCTCACTCGGCTGGAGATGCAGAACCTCATTGAGCGGCTTTGGTTGGAAAACCGGTTCACCGCCGTGTTAGTTACCCACGATGTCGAAGAAGCGGTCGCCCTCGCTGACCGCGTCCTGGTAATGGAAGGTGGCAATCTGATCTTCGAAACCGAGGTGGACCTCGACCGTCCCCGCGTTCGGTCCGGATCATCGTTTATCGAACTGAAGGAAGTGGTACTCGCGCAGGTTATGAAGGGTCACTGAGTGCGCCTTCAATCGTGCTCGTTCTCGTTATCTTTATCGTGCTCGATCTTTGATCGTCGCCGGTCAAAAAAAGTAATTCCTCCACCCGAATTAGCCCTGAAGGGGACTGAGCGAAGGCGAGGATCGACTCTCACCGGACCACAGCGCGCTTCCATTTCTCTAGCCCCCTCAGGGCAAAGAACATTATTTTAGCAACCCAGGGTGAACCCGGGTGAACCCTAGGCTAAGCTTTCTTGGCCACTTCGGGCCGTATGCCCGACTGGGGCAAAATCCCACCAAGTGACCGTCTGTAAATGCCAAAGAATGGCTAGTGTCCCGGGGTGACCAGCGCGTCACGAACTGTTATTTTTTTTGGGATCAGTTTTAAATCGTAAAACGTATCTGCGATCTTTTGCTGATCGTTCAGCACCCCTTCATCGATCGGTTTATAAATGTGCTGGTAATGCCGGAGACCCGCCTCAATGATTTCCGGATCCAGGCCCTGAATGGGACCGAGTTTGACAGCAGCTTCCTTGAGATTCCCCCGGATCCATTCACCGGTCTTGCTTATTTCTTCCAAGACGATGGCCACGATCTCCGGGCGTTTCTCCGCAAAGGAACGTGCAGTCAGAAAATATTGGTAGCGATTCACGATTCCCGTCGCATCTGTTAAGACTCGGGCACCTATTTGCCGTTGCGCTGCGACAAAGAACGGATCCCAAATCGCCCACGCGTCCACAGCTCCCCGCTGAAAGGCGGCACGCGCATCCGCGGGAGTGAGAAACACCGGTTGGATGTCGCTGTACTTCAACCCTGCCTGTTGGACCGCGTTGACCACTAGCCAGTGAACGTCCGAGCCCTTGTTAAATGCGATCTTCTTCCCTTTCAATTGTCCGAGATTCTGAATCGGCGAGTCTTTTGCCACCAGAATTCCTTCCGCATGGGGAGTCGGAAGCTCATAGGCGGTGTAAACGAAATTTGCTCCACCGGCCAAGGCGAAAATGGGCGGCACTTCCCCCACATATCCAAAATCGATTGCGCCGGCATTCAGCCCTTCCAAAAGCTGCGGACCCGCGGTGAACTCCGACCAGGTCACTCGCACTCCCTGGGGTTGAAGCCGCTTTTCCAATGATCCACTGGCTCGTAGCAGGGCCAGCGTACCGGCGGCCTTTTGATAACCGATTCGGAACTCTTTCAAGTCCCCCCTGGAGGTCAATGTCGTTGCCAACAGGAGCAAAAGTCCGAAAAGGGTACGGCGAGCGATTGGGTAGCAGCGGTTCATGGGCAGGTCTCGAGGGTACGGTATCTCATATCAGATACATAGACTTAATCAAACACAGGTTGCCGCAAATTTAAGAGGTCACCTGCCATTGTTTAAAGCTAAATGCCCGTTATGATTCGTTCAATGAAGAGCTTTGAGGCGAAAGTGACTGGCATCGTCAAGCTGCCGCGATACAGAATCAAGGCCAAGCTGGGAGATAAACGCGAGGAGATTGTTGTAACCTTGTGGCGGATGAGTGTGTCGTATCTAGCCAACGACCAAGTCTATGAGATTGAGCTGCGAAAACCACTCAAGCAGCTCGCTTGCACCGAGTATTCCATAGGTTCCATTGGCTTGGCTGAATTCGATCTTTCGGAAAGCCCCCCAGTAAAAATTGGAGACCGCATCAAGATTGACGCCTATACACCCGGAGAACGAGTCAGAGACGGACATGACTAGCCTGCGGGCTGCTTGAAGGAGACGGAGGACAGATCAGGGTCTCAATCCTGATCTTTCTACACATCCCGGAAGAACGACGGATGCTGAAAAAACATCGCTCGGTGCGGACAGAACACAGGCTGGATGCCTATGCTACACTAATCATCCGGAGTGTGGAGTGATGTTGCAAAATCACCTGCCGGGATGTTCGCGAACCAATGGCAACCTACGCGACGGCGTAATGTAGCATAAGCATTAGCTGTGTTCTTCGCGACTGGCACGCGGGAACCGCTCCAGAAGTGGGATTAGTGCACCAAGTCAGTGACTTGGTGCACCATAGTGGAGCGGCGTTTTCCAAGTTTCCACCGTTCTTTAGCGATGTGTTCAAAGATCCGGGGTTCAATCCAGGGACACTTGACGTTTCCCCGAAATCATATTACACCAGTATGGTTACGCGCCAATCGACGGAGGGCTCTGCCCTCCCAAAAAAGAAAGCAGGGGCAGCAGGCATGAATGACACCATCACAGCATTTGCACGGCTCGCCGACCAGGCACGCAGCCGGATCGAAGAAATCAGCGCGGCAGAACTCTCCCGGGCCAAGCTTTTACCTGTCATCATCGACGTGCGGGAATCCGACGAATACGCCGAGGGCCACATACAGACCGCAAAACACCTCAGCCGCGGAGTCCTGGAGCAAAAAATCGATGAATTCGTTCCAGATTTTTCGACACCTGTGGTGGTCTATTGTGATCGGGGCGACCGGGCCGCACTGGTAACGGAAAACCTCCTGAAAATGGGTTACCAGAATGTGCGTTCCCTGCGCGGTGGTCTGCAAAGCTGGTTAGAGTCCGGGGGCGAATTGGAAGTCTCGGACCGGTTTCGCCAGCGCAAGCGAGTGTGAGTTCAGGCGGAACTCACCATCTATGGCCCCGAAGTGGCCAAAAAAGCATAGCCCAGGGTTCACCCTGGGAAACTCTTCCCAAAAATTAGCCCTGAAGGGGCCAGTTTTGGACGTTTGAATCGGAACGCGCGCATTTCTAGCCCCTTCAGCTTCAGGGCGGAACGTTTGTTTTTGACTAACCCAGGGTAAACCCGGGTAAACCCTGGGCTAAGCTTTCTTGGCCACTTCGGGCCATAAACTCTTCCCACAAATCTGTTGCGCGAAGGCTGAAAGGCTATTAACACAGTAGACATATCGCGCGCGCTCAAAAGGCCGCTTCTCATCCCATCGACCACGGCCTAACGAAACTTCCCGAACCCCCTTCAGATGCAGAAGATAAGTTCATTGTTATTAGCCTTCGTAGGCCTGGCACTGGCTGGACAGGCGGCAGAGGTGATCCATCTGGGCATTGGAACGCAGGATACCACCATCAACTGCGCAGCGGGTGGCCCGGTCGTCCGCGAACTTCGACTGCTGGACAAATACCTGCCGCACGATGGCAAATACAAAGATGCCACTTACGACATCCATTGGGTCAATCTCCCGACTGGTGCCCAACTCAATAAATGAAGTCCGGCCGGTCGACTCGATATCGTCTCGAGGGCCGATTTCCCTTCCATTCTCGGGTACGACGCTCTTCTCTCTAAGAACGATGGCGTTAAGACGCTCTACATCGCCTCGCTGTCGTTGGGCCTTCGCGGCGCCGGCAACGCACTCCTGGTGCCGCTGAATTCTACCGTCCAGAGCATTGCGGATCTCAAGGGCAAGACGATCTCCGTGCCCTTTGCCTCGACCGCCCACGCATTCTTGCTCCGCGCGGTCCAGAACCAGGGATGGGATCCCAATAAGGATGTCAGAATCGTCACTCAGGCCCCGGAGATCGGAGGTTCGGCATTGAAATCCGGACAGATTGATGCGCATGCGGATTTTGTGCCGTTCGGTGAACTTTTTCCCTTCCGCGGATTTTCCCGAAAAATTCTCGACGGTGAAAGCACCGGAGTGACAACCACGCACGGTATTCAAGTCCGTTCGGACTTCGCCCAAAAATATCCCGAAATCGTCATTGCCTATTTACGTGCCGCCCTCGAAGGCGATCGACTGATCCGCGAAAATCCAGAGGCGATTGCTGAACAGTATCAAAAATGGACCGGTATCGAAGCGGAGGTATTCTACGCTTTCCACGGCCCGCAAGGCATTCAAACCCGCGATTACACGTTAAAACCGGAAGTGATCGCCGCGATTGCCAATGCCGCTCAAACGCTAAAGGTCCTGAAGAAAACGGCTCACGACATTGATGTCGGCACCTTTGTCGATGATCGCTACATCCGGGAAGCAGCCAAACAATCCGGCTATGATTATGAGGCCAGGCTCAAGAACTACGATGCGGTTCCGTTAGGCGCCACCGACTACGAAGGACATGCCGTCACGAACCCGAAAGAAGCCGGTCAGATTTGGGTCGCTGGGGAGCCAAAAGTCCGCCTCTACAACTCGATTCCGGCAACCTTTCAGGCTTTGAAAGTGTTGGAGAAGCAAATATTCGCCTGTCGAAAAAGATGTTCACCCGACAGACAACCCACCCCAAAACGAACCAGAGAGAATTGAACGATGATCAAAGAAGCAGTCCAATGGAATGGCCTTGAGTTCGAAACGGAGGATGCAGAAGTGTATTCGCCCAAACCCGCTAGCCTGTTTTTTGCAGAGGCCGCCACCAAGCTAGTCCATCAGGGGCAGCATCTTCTCGATATGTGTACCGGGAGCGGTGTAGTTGGCATTGCGGTCGGCAAATTCGTGCCAGATTCCTCCGTCGTTCTCTCCGATATCAATGACGCGGCGCTCTCATCGGCAAAGAGAAACGCCGCCAGGAATGGCGTGACTGTGCAACTCGTTCCTTCAAATTTCTATGATCAATTTGCCGATGACGAATTTGATGTGATTACGGTCCATCCGCCCGCCGTACCGTACCCTGAAGGCGGAGATTGGGGTCTTTCTGCCGGCATGAAAGTGGCCACCCATGGCGGCTCCGATGGGTCCGCTCTTGTCGTCCGCTCGATTGCCGAAGCACATCGCTGTTTGAAGAATGGCGGAAGACTCCTCTTGCTCCTGCCTCACTGGTCAAACGTCCAGCGGGCCTGGGATGAACTGCGAAAGCATTATACCGGGCTGACGGAGATCTCCAGAAAGCAGGTGGAATTCTTTCCGGTTCAAGAGGGAAAGCCTGATCAGGAGCTGATCCAGCATGTCCGGAAGTTGGCGGGAGACGGAGTGATAGAAATGACGTTTCAGAACGAGATTCCCCTCTGATGGGTTTCAGTGGTCGAAGGCTTTGTGAGAAAATAGTGGCAGTGTTTGAACTTGCGTCCGCTGCCACACGGACACGGATCGTTGCGCCGAACCGCCAGCCGGCTAATTTCCCTATCCTGGGCCGCGATCAGATCCATGATGTCTGCGGGCGGCCGGCGCGCCTTAAGCAATTGGGCCATCGTCTTCATGTAGGGATCGATGGTTTTGAAAAAGTGTTTGTAAGCCCCACAAAGATAGTTCAATCCCGGCTCGCCGTCCGGCGTGTCGATGAAACGATTTTTTGGGCATTCGCCGTGGCAAGCGAAGCGGACCTCGCATTTTCGGCAATAGTTCGGTAGCGTATCGAATTTCTCATTACCGAATTGCCGTTGCCCGGATGAATTCGCCATTTCGCCCAAGGTTTTGTTGAGAATGTTCCCGAGCTTGTATTGGGGATAAACGTAATGGTCGCAAGAATAGACGTCGCCGTTATGTTCCAGGGCCAACGCAGCGCCACATTTCTCGGCGAAAATGCAAAGACTGGAACCCAGCCCCATCCAGTTTCCAAGGGCCACATCGAAGAGCTGCACAAAAACGCGTCCCACGTCGTGGCGAACCCATTCCTGAAAGATCTGGACGAGGAAATTCCCGTATTCTGCGGCTTTCACGCTCACGACGTCACGGGTCTGACTGCGGACCCTTCCCCAGGCTGCGGCGGTAGAGCCAGACCTTGTTCATTTCCCCGGTCCACATCGTCCGCCATCCGTTCCACTAACGGGATGAACTGAAAATATCCGGAGCCGATCTCCTTGAGGAACCGATACACTTCGAGCGGTTGTTGTGAATTCGCACGATTAACCACCGTCAGCGTATTAAAGTCCACACCATGCTTTTTGAGTACCTCCAGACCAGCCATCACTTTTTCAAACGTTGGATTTTGTTTCTTGTCGACGCGGTAGATGTCGTGCAAGCCGCGGGGGCCATCGATACTCAAACCAACCAGAAACCGGTGCTCGCGCAAGAAATCGCCCCACTCGTCATTGAGCGTTCGTCTGGATCGCATTATGAATTATTTTTCCATTGGCGTACTTGGCCTGCAGGGCCACCACCTTGCGGAAGAAATTCACTCCAAGCAGCGTCGGTTCGCCTCCCTGCCAGGCGAAGCTGATTTCTGGCACGGACTGGGCCTCGATATGTTGGCGGACGTATTCTTGCAGCACGCTATCCGGCATCGCAAAACGTTGGTGGGCTGGAAAAAGCCTCTCCTTCTCAAGGTAGAAACAGTATTTGCAATCGAGATTGCAAAGAGGCCCGATCGGCTTGGTCATGACATGGAACGCCCGCAGCTTTGGGACTTCGCTTCGATCGTGCAAGGAGATATCCATGGGGAAAGGAGTTCAGCAGTGATGGAGTGGTGGAGTGGTGCACACGGCTGGAAGCCCATGCTACATCGTTTTCCGGAAAGTTGAGCGACCTCTCAGAGCCATCCCGTGAGCTATTGCCGTGGACCCGGAATGACGGGCGACGGCGTTATTGTAGCATCGGCTTCTAGCCTGTGTTCTGTTCGCATCGTTGAGCAATGCTTTCCAGGCAATCGACTATGGTCACTGGACGAGTAACTGGCCTCTGCCGACGAATTGTGTACAAACTATGAACAAAGATGCCAGAAGAAACTACTTTTCTGCTTTCGAGGTTTCTCGAGCATAAAGAATGTTGGCAATTATTCTCGCTAACCTGTCGTGCAGGAGAGAGAGCCACTCCGACGACTTCACGATTTTCGGCTCCTCAACCTCTAGAGCCGTCACTTCATACTGAACATCGTTATCCAGGAGACGAATGACAAAGAGATGCAGGCGCTGATCCACATCTTTACCCAGGTTTTGCGTTATCTCGATGCGCCGCTCTTCAGGGACGATCTTCAGGATGTGGTTGGAAAGTTCAGGATATTTGCTGCGATATTTCTCAATCACGGCGGTCCCGCTTCCAAAAGTCACATCGGCCTCTTTGAGCTTGGCAAGATAATCCCTGACCAGGCTCTCGACTTTGTCGGGCGCAGGCTTCTTCTGAGCAGGAGCGAGATGCAGTACTTTCTTCAAAACGCGAAAGCCCTCGCCTTTAGCGGCTTCGGGCTTCTTCTGCTCGGAAATCTTGGGAATCTTCGGGACCGGTTTGATGATTTTAGCTTTTATAAGGGCTGGTTTTTTGGCGGCTGATTTAATCGGCATAGCAGGAAAGATTCTGCCGCTAGAAGCTCAGGCTGCAAGCCAGAAAGAAGCGAACTCAAAGCAGATAGTGTGAGGCCCGAACCGGGGCTTCCGCGTTGCCTCCTTTAGCGTTTCGTTCTCGTCATCCTACTCCTCCTCGTCCTCGTCGTTGTCCTTCGTCCTCGGTTGAGAATGGAGGCATGGAGGAGGGATTAATGGATGAATGGAGAAAAACAAGTGATGGAAATTTAATCGTATCAGCCGAAAACGGATGACTACGACAACGACCACGAGGACGAAAGTGAGTGGGACATCATGCTAAACGGGTACTGTCACCATTATTTGCGAGACCGGCTCCTCAAAATTCAAGAATAGCATCTAGACCAATTGTCCACTGATGGCTGCTGGTGTTCTGATCGAACGGCGCGGTGCCGTTCAGTGAGGTATCATAACGAACTTCCGGGCGGATCAATAAGCCAGCGAACGGTTTCGGCACTGGAGGTTTAATTGTCACACCTCCTGTTACTTCGAAAATCAGTGGGATAAAAAGAGTCAATTCCTTAATGTCTGCGCCCGAAGAGGAGAGTTTGTTGGAGATATATTGCGGGGTGACAGAACACAGGCTGGAAGCCTATGCTATGCTACTTTAACGTCGTTGCGCGGTCGTAGTGAGTGCGTGGCTCACCCGGCCAAGAGGCCTTTGAGACATCGCCCACCGAACGCCGACGCGCCCCTACGCCGACACGTTTCCCCCTCCCCCTGCTGCTCTGGCAGCAGCGGAGAAGCAATACGTTCATTCTACAACAAGCTGCAGTCCCGGCACCGGCGCAGAAAACACTGGTTAACTAGTCTTGGCATTTGATTAGACGTTTAGCCTAAACGTGTTAGGCCGAGCCTTGGGTTAAATGCAGCAGGGTGGCACGAATCGTGTTCTTAGACACTCAACATGACTAGTACTAGCGCGCTGTCTCTTAAACGAGCTCCAGCTGGCGCGACCGCAGAAACTTCGGAGTTTGGGAGGAAAGAGCTCAGGACCTTTCCGGAAGCAGCTTCTTCCGAGCCGCTGAGACTAGAGTCAATTACATTAGCATTCGGCGGGGTGACGGCGTTGAAGGACATTAATCTCGCCGTCGCGCCCGGAGAAATCCGCGCGATCATCGGTCCGAACGGCGCCGGCAAGAGTTCGCTGCTCAATGTCATCAGCGGGATCTACCGCCCGCAGCACGGACTGGTCTGGATTGACCAGCAAAAATTTGCCCGGGTGCCGACGCAGAAACTAGCGCGGCTCGGCATTGCCCGAACATTTCAAAATCTCGCGCTCTTCAAGGGTCTTAGCGTGCTCGAGAATGTCGTGATCGGACGGGCCGCGGTTCGCCACGCGAATTTCGTGGAGCAAATCGTCGGACTGGGTCGCGCCCGCAGAGAGCAAGCGGATGCGCAACGGCGCGCCGAGGAGATCATCGACTTCCTCGACTTACGCGCCGTCAGGAACCGGTGGGCGGGCACACTGCCCTACGGTTTGCAAAAGCGAGTCGAACTGGCGCGCGCACTGGTGGCGCGTCCGAAAATTCTGCTCCTGGACGAACCGATGGCGGGCATGACAGCGACCGAGAAGCAGGAGATGACGCGGTTCGTGCGCGCCGCGCGAGAGGAGTTCGGCACGACGGTCATTCTCATCGAGCACGACATCGGCATCGTGATGGGACTCTCGGATCGCGTCGCGGTCCTTGACCACGGCCGCAAAATCGCCGATGGCCCGCCCGCCGAAGTTCAGGCCAATCAGGCCGTGATAGACGCCTACATCGGAGTACCTCACGACGACGAACCAGAGGATGCTTATGCCTGATTTCGACTTTCTCTTTTTCGCGGAGGTTCTCGTTGGCGGATTACTGGCCGGGGTGATGTATTCGCTGGTGGCGATCGGCTTCGTGCTGATCTACAAGACTTCACACGTCCTCAATTTCGCGCAGGGTTCAATGGTCCTGCTTGCCGCATTGACCTTCGTGAGTCTGCTGGAGCGAGGGGTGCCTTTCTGGGCATCCTTGTTGCTCTCGCTGGCAGTGATGGTGCTGCTCGGGTTGGCGGTTGAACGTACGGTTCTCCGGCCGCTCGTCAACAAGCCTCCCATTACTCTGTTCATGGCAACGCTCGGGCTCTCTTACGTGATCGAGGGAGTTGCACAACTGGTGTGGGGAACACAGGTGCATGGTCTGGACCTCGGTATCGATGATAAGCCTTTCGAGGTTGCCGGGATTCTAATCAGCAAATTTGATCTCGTCGCCGCCGGTATCGCGGCCGCGATGGTTGCGTTGTTAACGGGTTTTTTTCGCTACACTCGGATCGGGCTGGCGTTCCGCGCGGCGGCAGACGATCAACTTGCCGCCTTCGCAGTCGGGCTGCGATTGCCCCGGATATGGGCAGCCACCTGGGTGGCGGCGGGTGTCGTCTCGCTAGTCGCTGGATTGCTATAGGGTGCGCGGCTCGGCGTCCAGTTTTCGCTTTCATTCGTGGTCTTAAAGGCTCTTCCGGTGCTGGTTCTGGGCGGCTTTGACTCGATCCTCGGAGCCATCGTCGGTGGCCTCTTAATTGGTGCTGGTGAAAAGCTTTCGGA
>DATHPI010000004.1:0-6113 GCA_035484035.1 Chthoniobacterales bacterium | reverse complement strand
CTGGTCTTCCGGCGCGTCGAGGGATACCTCGAAAACATCTTCACGGGACCTACATTAACAGGATTAGCGTTGTTCAATCGGAACAAATTTTTTGCCCACCGGGTCTCCGGTGTACTCACTTAACGGACGATAGAGCCGATTGTCGGCCAGTTGCTCAAGAACATGAGCCGTCCACCCCGCCGTTCGAGAAATCGCAAATATGCAGGTAAACAGATCGGTCGGGATACCGAGAGAGTAATAGACCGTCGCGGAGTAAAAATCGACATTGGCATGCAATCCCTTCTTCTCTTTCATGAGTGCTGCTATCCTCTCGGACATTTCGATCCATTTGGGCTCGCCGAGTTCGCTGCTGAGCTGAATGGCCATTGCTTTAAGGATCGGGGCTCTCGGATCGAGCACCTTGTAAACCCGGTGCCCGATACCCATGATTTTTTTCTTTTGTGCCAAGGCTTGGTCGATATAAGTGTCCACTTTGTCCGGGGAACCAATTTCCTGGAGCATATGGATCACACCTTCGTTGGCCCCCCCGTGCAACGGTCCTTTAAGCGTTCCGATCGCGGCGGTGATCGACGAATAAATATCGGTTAAGGTTGAAGTAGTCACCCGCGCGCTAAAGGTGGAAGCGTTCATACCATGTTCGGCGTGCAACACGTAAGCAACGTCCAGCGTCGCGGTCTTCTTTTCGGATGGCTCTTGACCGTCCAATAAATAAAGAAAATGACCGGCTTCACTTAAATCCTGACGGACGGGCGGCAAATCGAGCCCATTTCGTGCCCGGTGGAAGTAGGCAATAATGACTCCCACCTTCGCGGTAATACTGATGGCGCGGCGTCGTGTTGCTTCCAAGCTCTCGTCCAGGGTCAACATCAAATCGTGCAGGCCTAACATCGAAACCGCGGTACGAAGAACGTCGATCGGTAAGGCCGTCTTTGGAGCGGTCTTCAAAAACTCAATGACCTGATCCGGTAATTGACGTTCTGCGGCCAAGAGTTTCTTGAACTCAACCAGCTCCGAATGATTCGGTAGTTTGTTGTGCCATAACAGGTAAATGACCTCTTCAAAAGAGGCTTTACCAGCAAGCTCGTTGATATCGTATCCGCAATAAATCAGCTGTCCTTCCTGCCCGCGGACGTCACCAAGCCGAGTATCGGTAGCAACGATTCCTTCCAACCCTCTTGATATTACAGACATAAGCTTGAGTTAATGTTTTAGAATCTTGATCAGTGTGTCTCCCATGCTGGCAGGCGTTTCCGCCACTGCAATACCAGCCTCGCGCAGCGCTTCGATCTTTCCCGCCGCTGTTCCTTTACCGCCGGAAACGATCGCTCCAGCATGCCCCATGCGCCGCCCGGGCGGTGCTGTCGCTCCAGCGATAAAAGCGGCCACCGGCTTCTGGTAATGCTCTTTGATCCAAAGGGCGGCTTCTTCCTCCGCTGTCCCACCTATCTCCCCGATCAGGATGATCGCGTCGGTTTCCGGATCTTCGCTGAATAATTGTACTGCATCCAGGTGGGACGTCCCGTTGATGGGATCACCACCGATTCCGATACAAGTGGACTGGCCGTATCCACGCTGGGTCAACTGCCAGACCGCCTCATAAGTTAAAGTGCCCGATCGAGAGATGACCCCGATTTTTCCCGGTTTATGAATGTAGCCCGGCATGATTCCAATCTTGCACTGCCCTGGAGTGATGATACCGGGGCAGTTGGGGCCGATTAAGCGGGATTTCTTTTCTTTAAGGACTGTCTTTGCCCGCATCATATCCATGACAGGAATGCCTTCGGTGATGCAGACGATCAATTCCACACCGGCATCCGCAGCTTCCAGGATTGCGTCCGCAGCAAAGGCGGCCGGCACAAAAATCATCGTCGCGTTGCAGCCTGTTTGTTGGCGTGCTTCGTAGACGGTGTCGAAGACCGGAACTTTACCCTCGAACATCAGGCCCCCTTTGCCCGGTGTGACCCCTGCGACGACATTCGTTCCGTATTCCATGCAACCATTGGCATGGAAGGCTCCGGAACTGCCAGTGATGCCCTGGACCAGGAGCCTAGTGTTTTTATCAACAAGAATAGACATGAGCTTTCAATTTTTTCGAGGGTGTCGCTTATGGAGGCAGATCGAATTCCCATCCGGATCGGTAATAATCGCCATTCGACAGGCGGGATTCTCGAACGGCTCGACAACAAATTTGCTGTCTCCGGCGCGCAGATCGCCTACGGCGGAATCGAAATCATCAACCTCGAAAGCAACCGATGGCCCATCACTCGAAGGTTTCCATTCCTCCTTGAACATGTTGCTAATGGCAAAAGTCGATGAGCCCAGATCATATTCGATCCAATGCCCGTTCGGATTTTCAAATATCCGGCTCGGCTCGAGCTTCAATACACCTTCGTAGAAGGCTCGGGCGCGCACGATGTCCGCAACGGGATATCCGGTAAATGCCACTTCGGTGATTTTCATGCTCTCAGAGTTGGGTTTTGCCGGCTTTAGCTCCCGCCACGACTCTTTGCGCCGCCTCTGCAAGATCGGACGCCGCTTGAATCGGCAGCTTCGATTCTTCCAGCAACTTTTTACCAAGTGCGACGTTAGTTCCCTCCAATCGCACGACCAATGGTACCGGTAGACTGACCGCCTTCACCGCGTTGATAATTCCCTGGGCGATCACATCACAACGCATGATTCCCCCGAAGATGTTTACCAGGATCGCTTTGACGTTTGGGTCCGAGACCAGGATCTTAAATGCCTCGGTCACCTGTTGTTCACTGGCGCCGCCCCCCACATCGAGGAAATTCGCGGGTTCGCCGCCCGCGTACTTGATAATGTCCATGGTGGCCATGGCGAGTCCGGCACCATTAACCAGACAGGCGATGTTCCCATCCAGACCGATGTAATTGAGATTGAACTTCGACGCCTCAACCTCCCGTGGGTCTTCTTCGTGCACGTCCCGCATCTCGAGAATCTCCTTGTGCCGGTAAAGCGCGTTGTCGTCGAAATTAAACTTCGCGTCGAGCGCGAGGACCTCGCCCTTATCGGTCACCACCAGGGGATTGATTTCCACCATTGAACAATCAAGCGATTCGAAAAGTTTGTAGAGATTCAGAAACAACTTGGAAGCGGCTTTCAACTGGTCTCCCTTAAAATTGAGCTCCCGGCTGAGCTTCAGAGCCTGGTAAGGCTGCAATCCGAGCAAAGGGTGCACCGGTTCGCGAATGATTTTCTCCGGGTGTTCCTCAGCGATCTTCTCGATCTCGACGCCTCCCTCCGTGCTTGCCACGACCATGGGCGCTCCGGAGGCCCGATCCATCAGAATCGCAAAATAAATCTCTCGCTCGATGTTGACCGATGCGGCGATCAGAATCTTCCGGACAACCTTCCCGGCCGGACCAGTCTGGTGCGTGACCAGTGTTTGCCCCAGCATTTTCCCCGCCAGATCGCGTGCTTCGGCCGGAGTTTTACACAGCTTCACCCCGCCTTTGAAGCCGTTGGCGAAAATACCCTTTCCGCGGCCCCCCGCATGGATCTGAGCCTTAACGACGAGTTCCGTGGCATTGAGCGAGCTCGCGATTTTCTCAGCTTCCTCCGGAGTCTCGGCAGGTGCGCCTTTCGGCGTGGCAACGTTGAACCGTTGAAAAAGCTGCTTGGCCTGATATTCGTGGATATTCATTTCAGAGAGATCTACCGGTGGGAGCCGTGAAGAGGGGTTGGCTCTTTTGAACATAGGGCGGCCCTGGAATGACCGTCAATCGGGAAGTGACGGGAAAAGGGGAAACGTGTCGGCGGGTCGGCGTATGGGGAAGCGTATCGGCGGCTCGGCGTAGGGGCGTATCGGCGATTAGCACCCGCTGACTGCACTCGCACTTTAAACGCAAACTGGGCCGAGAAGCCGTCGATCCTTCCTGACTATGCCTCTACGCCGATACACCCTACGCCGACCCCGATACGTTTCCGCCCCGTTCCCCCTCACTCCGGCGCAATCCTCCCGCGCGATTGCTTAATCTCAGATCTGTGTTCTTTAGATTTTCGGATTTCGCGGCGGAGCGCCCGGGGCCGCTTGGAATTGCGGCGCCGTTCCTGTTCGCTCGCCGCCCTGCGCTGGGCGGCCTGCCGTTTCCGTGTTTCTTCGATCAATGTGATGAGCCGATTAACCGCCAGTTGGCGGTTCCGATACTGAGAACGCGTCTCTTGGACTGTCACCGACATCCCCGAAGGCCGATGAAGCAAGGTGACAGCGGTCGAGACTTTGTTGACATGCTGGCCACCCGGTCCGCTCGAGCGGGAAAAAACCTCCTCGAACTCTTCAGCGCGCAGTCCGAGACGACGCATTCGGTGGGCTGAGTCTGGAGGTGTGTCGAGCACGCTCCGAGTTTAGATCCGTAAGCTCGAAGTTCAAGGACGCTCAAGGCTGAACGTCGACCGCCGCCGCTGGACGCTAAACACCGAACGCTCAACGCTGAACTCCGAACGCTCCAAGCAGCCGCTCGAGGTATTTCGCGATCTGGTCGAATTCAAGGTTCACCCGATCTCCCGGCCGCAGTTGGCGTAAATTCGTCAGGTTCCATGTATGAGGGATAATCCAATTGACAAACCGATCCGAATCCAATTCCGCAACCGTGAGGCTGACTCCGTTGACTGCGATGGATCCTTTAAAAATGACGTATTGCGCAAAATCCCGCGGCAACTCGATCTCGATCCGGTGATCCTGCCCGTGGGCCTTCACAGCCAGTAGCTTCGCAGTGGTATCGACGTGACCTTGGACGAGGTGCCCATCGAACCGGCTGGAAGCTGCCATAGATCGTTCCAGATTGACCAGGTCGCCGACTTTCAAATCTAACAGGTTGCTTCGTTTGACCGTTTCAGCCAGGAGATCAAATCCCAGGATGGAAGGAGTTTGCGAAATTACGGTCAAACAAACGCCGTTATTGGCCAGGGAATCGCCGATCTTCATCTGTGACGCCAGCGGGGTCCGGAGTTCCAGAAGATAGTTGCCTGGAGCCGATTCAACCATCCGTGCGATCTCTCCGACCGCTTCGACAATGCCCGTAAACATAGGCCAGAATATAAGCGGGACCCGAAACGATGGAAATACCAGCCTTCATGGAGACCACATCCTGTCGGTTGAAAAAGGTCGCTCCGTATTGACTTTAGCTATCCCAAACTTTATGGGAGGAATCAATTCATGCAGAAGGTGATCATTGTCGGCACCGGTTGCGCAGGCCTGACGGCTGCGATCTACACCGCTCGCGCAAACCTGGAGCCGCTCGTGTTGGAAGGCAGGGAACCGGGCGGCCAGCTCACGAGCACCACTCTGGTAGAAAACTTCCCAGGTTTTCCCGACGGTATCGACGGACCGCAATTAGTCATGAACATGCATCGGCAAGCCGAAAAATTCGGGGCTGAATTCAAGTATGCCGAGGTGCGGGAATTCGAGCCGGTTAATGGCCACTACCGTCTCAATGTGGATGGCGAGTCGATCGAGGCACAGTCGGTCATCATCGCCAGCGGAGCCTCAGCCAAGTGGCTCGGTCTTGAACACGAGTACAAGTTTAAGGGGCACGGGGTCACCTCTTGCGCGACATGTGACGGGGCATTTTATCGAAACGTGCCGGTTTGCGTGATCGGTGGCGGCGATACCGCGACCGAGGAAGCAATCTTTATCACTCGATTTGCCTCCGAAGTGGTTCTGATCCATCGGCGTGGCTCCCTGCGCGCGACCAAAATCATGGCCGAACGCGCGTTGAGCCATCCAAAAATCAAGCCCATTTGGAAGACCGAAGTCAGCCGGTATTTAGCCGATAAGAAAGGCGAAGTGCAGGGTGTGGAACTGACAAACGTCGAAACCGGCAAGGTTTCCACTCTGGATGTGAAATGCGTTTTTGTGGCGATCGGCCACACGCCGAACACCGAACCGTTCAAAGGGAAAGTCGAGATGGACCCAAACGGCTACCTGCTCCGGAGGAAAGGCACGCAAACGAATCTACCCGGAGTCTTTGCCGCTGGAGACGTGGCCGACCCGATCTATCGCCAGGCCGTTACCGCGGCCGGTCAAGGATGTGCCGCAGCCATCGAAGCGGAGCGCTATCTCACCGATCTCGAATAGCCCGGGCTACGCAGAT
>DATHPI010000003.1:0-17327 GCA_035484035.1 Chthoniobacterales bacterium | reverse complement strand
GTGATAGTTCTGGCTAGCCAAGGTGAATTGCTAGGATCTTTTGCTGGAGTTATCAATGGGAAGGTGATCCTGGAAGAACGCGGGGATAGCGGGTTTGGATACGATTCAATGTTTATTCCGCAGGGCTACATGGAAACGTTCGGTGAACTTCAATCCGAAATTAAAAACAGCCTGAGCCACCGGGGCAGAGCGCTGGCCAAGACCCTGGAATTTCTTCGCAGCTGATCAAACACAGAACCGAAAGCTTCTTGGTGAACACGGTGGCTTCGGTGCGAGAACTACGTGAATGGGGAAAGCATCGCACAGAGGTCACGGAGGTCACAGAGGGGGAATTGGGGTTGATGGCCGAAAGCTCTTTGGTGAACACGGTGGCTTCGGTGCGAGAACTACGTGAATGGGGAAAATCATCGCACAGAGTTCACAGAGGGGGGAATTGGGGTTGTATGGCCGAAAGCTTTTTGGTGAAGACGGTGGCTTCGGTGCGAGAACTACGTGAACAAGGGAAGTCATGAATGCAGGCCGAGCGCGGTGGCAGTTCTGGATCGATCGGGGCGGTACCTTCACCGACATCGTGGGCCGAACCCCTGAGGGAGACCTTCGCACCGCCAAATTGTTATCCGACAATCCTGGGCAGTACCCGGATGCCGCTGTAGAAGGAATTCGCCGGATGCTCGCTTTGGAATCCGACGAAGCGACGCCTTCCAATCTGATCGAGAGCGTCAAAATGGGGACTACGGTGGCCACGAATGCTCTCCTGGAACGCAAGGGTGTGCGCACGGCGCTGCTGATCAATCGTGGGTTCGCCGATGTGCTGCGCATTGGGACACAACAACGCCCGCGCCTTTTTGATCTCCAGATAGTTTTACCGAAGCAGATTTACGAGAAAGTGGTCGAATTTGACGGTCGTTTTTCCGCCGATGGAGAAGAGCTCGAACCCTTGAACCTGGAGGCTGTAAACGATTCGCTGGAGAAATTACTGGCGGAAGGCATTCGCTCGATCGCAATCGTTTCCATACATGGCTATCGGTACCCGAAGCATGAGCGATTGCTCGCCGACCTGGCACGCCATCTGGGCTTTGGCCAAGTGTCGAGTAGCCACGAAACGAGCCAGCTCATTAAGTTAATCAATCGGGGTGATACGGCTGTCGTGGATGCGTACCTCTCTCCGGTACTGGCAAAATACGTCGATGGTGTGCACTCCGCCCTCCCTGGGGTACGTCTGCTCTTCATGCAGTCCAACGGAGGACTGACTGATGCCAGCCGTTTCAGGGGAAAGGACGCGATTTTATCGGGCCCGGCCGGTGGAATCGTGGGGGCAGCGAAGGTGAGCATCGAATCAGGTTTTGAGCGCATCATCGCGTTCGATATGGGCGGGACCTCCACTGATGTGACTCACTTTGCGGGAGGATTCGAACGTCGGCTGGAGACTGAGGTGGCCGGAGTCCGGATCTGTGCCCCGATGATGCATATCCATACGGTCGCCGCCGGGGGCGGTTCCGTTTGCCGCTTTGATGGAACCCGTTTGCGCGTTGGACCGGAAAGCGCAGGTGCTGTCCCGGGACCTGCCTGCTACCGCCGCGGAGGCCCGCTCACAGTAACCGATTGCAACGTGATGCTCGGACGTTTGCCGCCGGACTTCTTTCCGAAGATCTTTGGTCCCGGCGGCAATTTGCCGCTCGATGTGGAAGTTGTCCGGCAACGCTTCAAAGAGCTCTCGGAGACAGGCGAACTTTCTGCCGAACGCCTGGCAAGCGGATTTCTGAGGATCGCTGTCGAAAATGTGGCTAACGCCGTAAAGAAGATTTCAGTGGCTCGTGGCTACGATGTCAGCCGATACACGCTCGTCACCTTTGGAGGCGCCGGCGGACAGCACGCCTGCGCGGTCGCCGATGCTCTTGGCATGGATCGCGTCTTTATCCACCAACTCGCCGGTGTGCTATCCGCGTACGGGATGGGGCTGGCTGAACTCCGCGTCCTCAAGGAGTGCTCTGTCGAAACATTTCTGGCCCAGCCCGGCCTCGAAGAAGCGGAACGGGTACTTGCCGACCTGGAGACACAGGCTCGAGCCGAGTTGCTCGCTCAAGGAAGCGAAACCGCGGAGATGGTTCAGAAGTTTAATATCCGGTATGAAGGAACCAATACTCCTTTGTCCGTGGTAGCCGGCACTGTTGTGGAAATGGAGAAAGCATTCCTCGAGGCTCATCGAACGCGGTTCGGCTTTGTGATGGATTCCGAAAGCCGTCCCTTGGTTATCGACTCGGTTTCGCTGGAGGCGATCGGCCGGAGCGACACGCAGTCTAATGATCTCCGGAAGCCGGCAAACCGGGTGGCACCGGACCCCCCTGAACCTCAAGCCCTTTTCGACGCCATGTTTGAAAGCCAGTGGCATGCCACCCCTGTCTTCGAGCGTTCAACCATGCAGCCTGGATCACGGATAGAAGGCCCAGCCATCATCGTCGACACAACCACTGCGACAGTAGTTGAATTAGGCTGGAGGGCGGAGATCACTGCCAGCTCCCATCTACTCTTGGTGAGATCCGTCCCCCGTCCCGGAAGGGTCGCGGTCGGCACCCAGGTGGATCCGATGTTGCTCGAGCTTTTCAATAACGTGTTCATGTCGGTCGCCGAGCAAATGGGCGCGGTCCTGCAAAATTCCGCCTACTCGGTCAATATCAAAGAGCGGCTTGATTTTTCATGCGCATTGTTTGACGGCGACGGCCGGCTCGTCGCCAATGCGCCTCATGTTCCCGTGCATCTTGGCTCGATGGGCGAAGCCGTGCGGGCGATTATCCGACGGCGGGGAAGGAAAATCCAGCGGGGCGACGTCTATGCCCTCAATGACCCGTTCGCGGGCGGTACGCATCTTCCGGATGTCACCGTCGTGACACCGGTTTTCGGCCGGTCGGCGATCCCCGTCTTCTGGGTGGCGAGTCGTGGTCATCACGCCGATATAGGGGGATTAACTCCGGGCTCCATGCCGCCAGAAAGCCGGACCATCGAGGAAGAAGGAGTCGTGATTACCGATTTTCTTCTGGTCGATGGAGGCGTTTTCCGCGAAGCCGAGTTCGTTTCCTTACTCGAAAGCGGCCCATTTCCGGCTCGAAATCCAGCGCAAAACCTGGGTGATATCCGTGCCCAGATCGCCGCAAACGAGAAAGGCAATCTGGAAATGAATTCCATGATCGACCATTTCGGTTTTGAGGTGGTCCAAGCCTATATGGCTCACGTCCGGGCCAACGCTGCGGAACAGGTCCGCCGGGTAATTGATCGGCTGAGGCCCGGCCACTTTGCCCAGAAAATGGATTTTGGAGGGGAAATCCATGTGCAGGTTTCCGTCGATGCCGATGCGCGGAGCGCAACCATTGACTTCACAGGGACCTCCCCTCAATGCACGGAAAATTTCAATGCACCCTCTTCGATCGTTCAAGCGGCGGTGCTTTACGTTTTTCGTACGTTGGTGAATGAAGACATTCCTTTAAATGACGGTTGTCTGGAAGCGCTTAAAATCGTGATCCCGCCCGGTTCGTTGCTTGCGCCGGAAATTCCCGCTGCGGTGGTCGCCGGCAATGTGGAAACATCGCAGGCCATAACGAACGCGCTTTATGGAGCACTCGGGGCACTCGCGGGGTCCCAAGGAACGATGAACAATCTGACGTTCGGGAACAGCCGATACCAGTACTATGAAACGATCTGCGGCGGGGCTGGGGCTGGGCCCGGGTTTCAAGGGGCCTCCGCGGTCCACACCCACATGACCAATTCAAGACTGACAGATCCTGAGGTTTTAGAATCGCGATACCCAGTGCTGATCGACGCTTTTCAGATCAGGCATGGCTCCGGTGGCCCCGGATTCTGGTCAGGAGGAGATGGCGTGATTCGGCGCATCCGTTTTCGTGAGCCAATGGTGGTAGCGGTCTTAGCCAACAGTCGGGTGATTGCGCCGTTCGGACTTGAGGGTGGCAAACCTGGAAAGGTCGGCAAAACCCACATCCAGCGTTCGGACGGACGAAGAGAAAATCTTGGCAGCTGTGGGCAAAGAGAGGTTCAACCCGGCGATGTCATTATCGTCGAAACTCCAGGTGGCGGCGGTTTTGGAGCGCCCGCGTGAAAATACTGTTTACCGCCGATCTACATCTTCTGCGGGCTACACAGGACCAAACACTGCTGAAGGTCCGGGAGTGGATCACCCGCTACCAGCCGGATGCACTGGTCGTAGCGGGTGACCTTTCAAGTGCGCAGCAGGCCGGAGAGACTTTGAAAAATCTGCGCGGTTGCTTCCCGCAGGGCCCGATCGCCGTTTGTCTGGGCAATCATGACTTTTGGATGCTGGATAATTCTCGCAGGGAGCGTGACTCGCTTTCTACTATCACCGAACGCTACTGGGTGCCCGCTGCCAAATCTTCCGACGTGGTGCTTCTCGATGGGGGAAATCTGCACCTGCATGGCGTTGCAATTGTTGGGGGCTACGGCCACTACGACCTCGGTTTTGCCGTACCCGGCCTCGCTTATGATGGAATACGGGTCACCGAGGAGGATTATCTCCGCGGCAGCCCTTCGGCGGATTCCGCATTGCGCTGGCGCGACTTCCAGTTTATGCCGCGCGAGCTGCATCCCCGGGAAATCGCACGCGGACAGGTCGAATCTGTTCGAAAACGCCTGGCCGAGGCCGGAAACGCTCGAACCATTGTCGTGTTGCATACCCCTCCTTTCGAAGAGCTTCTTGGCGTTCCCCCTTTCAGCGCCTTGCCGGCACGCTCGAATCCGTCGATTTATGCTTTTTTCCGCGCTTATCTCGGAAACCGTTCGATGGGAATCCTGTTGCGGCAAGCCCCAGATAATCTGGTCGCCGTGGTGTGTGGGCATACCCACCGTCGGGCCGGCCCGCTCAATTTGGGCGGCATGATTGGGCTCAATATTGGCTCGGATTATGGAGCTCCAAAAGGGGCCCTCTTCTCTTGCGATTTAAATCGGTTTGAACATTTCCTGGACTAAAAACCGGTAGGGTGACGCTCCGTCCGAACCGGGGCTTTCGCGTTTGTCTCGCCCGACAACGCCAACCTCCCTATGACTTAGCGCTTATGTCAGGTTTTCCCTAGTGGCCGAATAAACGCAATTCGCCCTGATCCGAGGATTGGTCTAAAAACGTTTGTTGCGATCCCGGTGAAACGCCCTTTGGTTAGAGATGTTTGAACTTAAACCTCGTTGACGAGCTCGTTGGGCGCAGCCATGTTGCCGATTCTCCATCGGTTTCTATGGAACGTATACGTAATATTGCAATTATAGCCCATGTCGATCATGGAAAGACCACCTTGGTGGACCAGCTGCTTCGGCAGTCCGGCACTTTCAGGGCAAATCAAAAGGTCGAAGAGCGAGTCATGGACTCGATGGATCTCGAAAAGGAAAAAGGGATTACGATCAAGGCGAAGAATGCCGCCTTCAAATACAAGGGATACCATGTCAACATTGTGGATACGCCCGGTCATGCCGATTTCGGGGGGGAAGTGGAACGGATCATGAAGATGGTGGATGGTGTACTACTGGTGGTCGATTCGCACGATGGCCCCCAAGCGCAAACGAAGTTTGTGCTGCGAAAGGCTTTGGAAAACCGGGCGCTGCCCCTGGTGGTCATCAATAAAATTGACCGTGAAAATGCCCGGCCGCACAAAGTGCTGGACATGGTCTTTGATCTGTTTGTGGAGCTCAACGCCACCGACGCCCAATTGGATTTTCCGGTTATTTACGCGAGTGCCAAGGAGGGATACGCAATGCGGGAGATTCACGAGCCAAACACCTCCATGGAGCCCCTTTTCGAAGCAATCGTGAAGTTTATCCCGCCGCCACCGACGGCACCGGAAGCCTATTTCCAGATGCTGGTTTCCAATCTCGATTACTCAGATTACCTGGGCAGACTGGCCTTTGGCCGGATCGTCAGCGGCCGGGTCAAAGTCGGCGATTCGATCGTTTGCATTCATAAGGATGGGCGGCGCGAACGCGACACAGTGACGGCCTTGTTCGGGCACGAAGGGTTGGATCGAATCGAGGTCAAACATGCTGGGCCTGGAGATATTATCGGTCTGGCCGGCTTTGAAGAGATTTCCATTGGAGAAACGTTGACGGATCTGGAGGAGAGACCCGCCCTGGAATTTGTCGATATCGATCCGCCGACCATCAAGATGAACTTCCTGGTTAACGACTCGCCGCTCGCCGGACGCGAAGGCAAGTTGTTAACGGCCAGGCATATCAAGGAACGGCTGGTTCGCGAATGCCGAACCAATGTTTCACTGCAATTCGTCGAGACGGATACCGCCGGGATATTCACGCTCAGTGCGCGAGGTGAAATGCAAATCGCGATTTTGGTCGAACAGATGCGCCGCGAAGGGTTCGAACTCCTGGTTTCCCGCCCCGAAGTCATCTTTGACAAGGACAATCTGGGGAATGTGCTGGAGCCGTTTGAGACGCTTTATGCCGACGTGCCGAACGAAAATCTCGGAGATATCCTGCAGTCGCTGGCAGGCCGCAAAGCGGAGATTGTCGGTATGGACCATCAAATCAACACCGTGCTCGTCGAAGCGGTCATTCCGACACGAGGGTTAATTGGCTTTGAGAGCGATTTGGTTAACCTGACCAGAGGGCTCGGTTCAATGAGTCACCTGTTTAAGGAATATGGGCCTTTGAAGGGTGAAATCTCCAATCGTGACAACGGCGTCCTGGTCGCCATGGAAAGTGGGATTTCGACTGCCTACGCTTTAAATAACGTCCAGGAGCGCGGCAAGCTCTTCATTGGGCCTCAGGAAGATGTCTATGAGGGAATGATTGTCGGAGAGAATTCGCGCCCTGATGATTTGACGGTGAACGCCTGCAAGGCGAAGCATCTCACCAACATGCGAAGTCAGGGTGATGGAAAGGGTGTGCAATTGGCGCCTCCCCTTCGGATGACGCTTGAACGGGTCCTGGAATATATCGGACCGGACGAATACGTTGAAGCGACGCCGAAAACGCTGCGGTTGCGCAAAAAAATCCTCGCTTCGTCTGCCCGAAAACGGGCTTCGAGCAAAGTAAGTTGACAAATCAGTCTATTTGCGTTTTGCTCCTTGAATCACTTGTTGACGCGCTGATCGGCGGTTCTCTCTTGGAATTCTGTCTATCTTGCTCGACGCTCCCAAGTGCGTCGCTAGTAAAAGTTTAACCCCTTTTCAGAATTGATTTGTTTTCACCCGAAGTATGGCGGGTCACAGTAAATGGTCGAAGGTCAAGCGCTTTAAAGGTGCATTGGATGCAAAGCGTGGGAAGATATTCAGCAGGTTCTCGAAGGAAATTATGGTGGCGGCCCGAATGGGAGGTGGCGACCTTAACTTAAATCCTCGCCTTCGGACCGCTGTGCTGGCCGCCCGCGCCCAGAATATGCCCAGCGACACGATCGAGCGGGCGATCAAGAAAGGGACAGGCGAGATCGCGGGAGGGATTGTCGAAGAGTTAATGTACGAGGGATACGGTCCGGGCGGTATTGCGATCATTGTTGAAGCCGCCACGGACAACAAGAATCGAACGGCGGCAGATATCCGAAGCATCTTTGCCAAGAATCACGGGCACCTGGCTGCTTCCGGCGCTGTCTCCTATTTATTTAAGCGGAAGGGTCAGATCAGCGTGGGAAAGGCTGGCGTCGAGGAAGATAAAGTCATGGAGATTGCTCTGGAAGCGGGAGCGGAAGATTTTATCACGGACGAGGATTCGTACATCGTGACTACACCGCACGATCATTTGTACCAGGTTGGAGAGTTGATGAAAAATGCCGGAATCCATTTTGAATCACAAAAGTTAGCCTTTTTACCGGGCACGATGGTGGCAGTTGCCAATGAAGAGTTAGCTTCGCAAGTCCTCAGACTATGCGATGCGCTCGAGGATAATGACGATGTCCAGAGTGTCTACAGCAATTTCGATATCTCCGACGAGTTACTAGCAAGGCATTCAAGCTAACCGTGCGGATCTAAATATTTTCTAAAATGGAAGTTATGGCAGAAGCAAACGAACAACCCGCTTTGCTCAATCAAGACGTGGACGACGTGAAAAAACCTCGACGAACGAAGGCCGCTGCGAGTCCGCGAAGGACCGCCGCAAGCAAAACGGGTGCGAGAAGAAGCAAGAAACAACCAACCGACCAAGCAGAGACCAGCTCCGATTTGAATAACCATCAGCCCTTGTTGGACGTTCAGGTGGACGCTCCGTCTCAAAAGATTGTTTCTCCAAACGTGGCAGTGGTGTCCGAACGTACCACCCATACCCGTGAGATCGCAGAACCCGCCAAGCGGTCAAATGATCAAAAGGGTTCCGAATTGAGCGAACCGGTTGAAGAGCCGGTCTCATCGGCTCCCGCTACCTCTCGTTTTCAGGAGACTCCTCCTGCGGTTGAAACTCCCAGATATGACCCGGTCTTTGGAGAAGGGTTGATCGAGGTTTCCGGTAAGGGCTTTGGATTTTTGCGCGATCCGAAACGGAATTATGTCCAATCGCCGCAAGACATCTTTGTGACTCCCGAGGTGGTTCGAAAGCATGCCCTGCGTGACGGTCTGTGGATCAAGGGTGAAGTCCGCCGGGGCAGTCGCGGTCCGCAGTTGTTTAAACTCCTCCTGATTAACGGCGAAGACCCCGACAAATATCGGAACCTGCCCGTTTTTGAAGAGCTAACTTCGATTAATCCTCTCGAAAGGATTCGTCTGGAGACTGTTCCAGACCGGTATACCACGCGTGTGATGGACCTGATGACCCCAATCGGCAAAGGGCAACGGGGATTGATCGTGGCACCGCCCCGGACCGGTAAAACAACACTTTTGCAACATATTGCTGATGCCGTGGTCCGAAATCACCCGGAAATGAAGCTCATCATTTTGTTGGTCGATGAGCGGCCTGAGGAGGTGACGGAAATTCGTCGGACCGTGCCGAAAGCAGACATTATGGCGAGTTCCAACGACAGCGATATCAAGAGCCATACACGGATCGCTCAACTCGCCATCGAAAGGGCCAAGCGTTTGGTCGAGGCCGGAAAAGACGTCTTTGTGCTGCTGGACTCGTTGACGCGCGTAGGTCGCGCGTTCAATAACGCCATTTCAGGCAGCGGGCGTACCATGAGCGGAGGAATGGATTCTCGAGCCATGGAGATTCCGCGTAAGTTGTTTGCGGCCGCGCGGAACACGGAAGAGGCCGGCTCGCTCACGATCATGGCCACGGCATTGATCGAGACCGGATCCAAGATGGATGAGCTCATTTTTCAGGAGTTTAAAGGTACCGGCAACATGGAAATGGTTTTGGATCGGCAGATCAGCGATCAACGGATTTATCCCTCTATCGATATCTTCAAATCGGGCACCCGTCGGGAAGAACTTTTGCTTCCGGTGCACGATTTGGAGAAGATCAACACGATTAGACGCGGATTGGCTGGGCATCGTCCGCCAGAGGCTATCGAAAGGCTTTTGTCCTTCCTGAAGAAATTCCCGACTAATTCCCAGATGCTGCGAGAGATCCCTGGCTAAAATCATTTGGGGCTGGTCTCCGGCGGCAAAGGAAGCGTTCCCCCGCTGGTCCCCGGTCGGATCTCGACTACCGTTAGCCGCCTGGCAGCAGGTGGATGCTTCCTTGAGAGGTTTGTGATGGAAAGCGACCCCAAAAATGTCCGTTCTGGCAGAGGATTGGATTACATCGATGTGGAGGTGTTACCTTCCGAGGGAAAGACGACGCAGGCCGCCGATACCGACCCGTTCATCAAACTGGTCAGTCGGATCTTGGATACCTTTTTCGTGATTCCGGGAACCCGGATCCGTTTCGGAATCGAGCCGATCATTGGCTTGATTCCTATCTTGGGCGACCAAATGACTTCGTTAATGTCGGCGGCACTCTTGTATAGAAGTGTCCAACATCGACTACCGAAGATTGCACTGGTTCGAATGGCGTTGAATATTCTCATTAACGCAGTGGTCGGAATGGTGCCGCTCTTTGGAGATATATTTGTCTTCTGGTACAAGCCGAATATTCGAAATTACAAGATCTTGCAGCGCTATGCCGGACAGACAAACGCGGTGACCGCCGGCGACTGGCTGTTTGTCTCAATTTTGATAAGTTCGACCTTCTTTCTGATTGTCGTTGTGACGCTGGTTTTGGTTTATGCCACCCTCAGCCAATTTCGTTGGTGGTAGTTTTGGTGTGAAGCCTGAAAGATAGGTCTTTAAAGAATGGAAGTGATTGGTTAGATTCAGGGCCGATCCAGGGCATTAGGTTAGGACGGGTGCTCATCCCCAGAGCGTTGCCGTGGAGGTTTACACTGGACCGTAGCTAGTGCCCAAGGCAATCATCCGTGTGGCCCCATGGCTCTCGATCGGGCACGGTCCGCAACTTTGATTTATGAATACAATCTACCTTGTCGCTAACGGCGACCTCCGTCTGTCGGCGAACCAAAAATGTGAGCCTGCGCAGGCGGAAATGGAAAAAGCTCTGGTCGAAGCAATTGAACGCGAAGGTTTCAACGTCAAACGAGCCCATTCATTCGATGAAAAGAAGGGACATGGATTCATCGATAGTCAGAGCATGGGCTTGCACGTTTTCAGCTCAATACCACAGGATGCCCCGCTGGTCGTCGCCGAAGCGGTGTGGCAATACAGCCAGCATTTGCTCGGCGGCTTGATTTCTCATCATGGTCCAATTCTGACGGTCGCCAACTGGAGCGGTACCTGGCCGGGATTGGTTGGCTTGCTGAACTTGAACGGATCGCTGACCAAGGCGGGAGTGAAGTATAGCACTCTCTGGAGCGAGGAGTTCACCGATAAGCCTTTTACGAAGAAGCTGCGAGAATGGCTCAAGGACGGGAAGGTGAGACACGACTCCTCGCACGTCCTGAAATTCAAGGAGGCCAAGATACCCGTTTCGTCCCGCAGAGCCGGGGAAAAAATTGCGCGGCGATTACTTTCCGAAAAAGCGATCATCGGAATTTTCGACGAGGGTTGCATGGGCATGTACAACGCCATCGTGCCCGATGAACTCCTGCATCCGACCGGCGTCTATAAGGAAAGATTAAGCCAGTCAACCTTGTACGCGAAAATGCTGACGGTGTCCGATGAGGAAGCCCGGAAAATTTACGATTGGCTGCTTTCCCGGGGGATGAAATTTCATTTCGGCCCGAATGAAGAAAGCGATCTGACAGAAAATCAGGTCCTGCAACAGTGCAAGATGTACATCGCCGCCGTCCGAATCGCCGATGAATTTGGTTGCGCGACGATTGGAATCCAGTATCAACAAGGGCTGAAGGACCTGGCGCCGGCATCCGATCTGGTCGAGGGACTGCTCAATAATGTCGATCGACCTCCGGTTCATCACGAGGTGACAGGACAGGAATTGTATGCCGGAGCAGCGCTGCCGCACTTTAACGAAGTGGATGAATGCGCCGGACTTGACGGCCTGATCACCAATCGGGTCTGGCGAGAATTGGGCTATCCACCGGAAACAACGTTGCATGATCTCAGATGGGGCCGCCATTTCAAGAATTCCGAGATTGATGCCTATGTCTGGGTCTTTTTGATCAGCGGCGGGGCTCCGCCAGAACACTTTGTGGGCGGGTATGAAGGGGCTTCAAGCGAGCGTCAGCCTCCGATGTACTTTCGTCTGGGCGGGGGTACCTGCAAGGGTGTAAGCAAGCCAGGGTGGGTTGTCTGGAGCCGTGTCTACGTTGCCGGTGGTGAATTGCAATTTGATACTGGTTTGGCGGAGGTTGTGCGCTTGCCGGACGAAGAAACAAATGAACGCTGGCAACAGACTACTCCGCAGTGGCCGATTATGCATGCGGTCCTGGAGGGTGTCAGTCGCGACCAGATGATGGCTCGGCACAAATCGAATCACATCCAGGTGGCCTACGCACCGGATCGCGACGGTGCGCAATCGGCAATGTTCACCAAAGCTGCGGTCATGCATGAGCTTGGTCTCAAGGTCCACTTTTGCGGCGACTTTTGATCCGTCCTCTCTTCTTTATGCGACTACAAGACGCTCTTCTGGTCCGATCGCGGCTCGTCGAACTCTCCCGAGAGTTTGGCCAGGCTGGTTGGACAATTCTAGGCGAGGGAAATACCTCCGGTCGGATAGATCCAAAAATCTTCGCCGTTAAATCCAGCGGAAGCAGTCTCGGTACCCTGACTGAAATCGAGTTAACCGACTGTTACTTCGACACGCTGCTTCCCGTCCTCGATCGGGAGAGCGTCTCCGAAAAGGAAATTGAAGAGATACTCCTGGAATCACGGGTTCGGCCGACGGCATTGAAGCCCTCTGTGGAAACCTTTTTCCACGCTTATTTGCTGACGCTTCCCGGAGTTAATTTTGTTGGTCACACGCACCCCATCCCGGTCAATCAAATCCTCTGCTCGAGTCTGGGACCTTCGTTCGCCAAAGAAAGGCGATTCCCCGATGAAGTCGTTTGTTGTGGCCCCGTGTCGATGCTGATTCCGTACGAGGACCCTGGGCTCGCGTTGGCGGTCCGGATCCGACGGGATCTGGCGTACTTCGAGCAGGAACACGGAAAATATCCGAAAGTCATTCTGCTTGGAAATCATGGCGTCATTACGATCGGTCCATCGGCGGATGCGGTTCGCGTCGCGATGGCGATGACGGTGAAGGGGGCCGAGATATTTGTGGGAGCGTACTCCCTGGGAGGGATTAATGCGATGCCACTGCCCGAAGTAAACCGGATCGAGAATCGGCTCGACGAAGAGTACCGCCGTAAAATGCTGAGTCTCTAATGGGCCTTCACCCCTCTGCACAAGCTGAAATAAATCTCTTCGAGTTTTTCAATCTGGATGGAAAGATCAAATCTTTCCTTGATCGTCTGGGCCGCACGTTTACCCAAGGAATCTCGAAGAGGATCATCCGTCGCCAGACGCTCTAACCAGTGCTCAAGGCCGGCAAGATCTGATTCTGGTACCAGAATTCCAGATTCCAGATGGGTGACGGCTTCGGGAATACCGCCATGGCGGGTCGTAAGGCAAGGCAGTCCAGTGGCCATTGCTTCCAGCAGGCTGTTGGGAACGCCTTCCCGATCGCCCTCCGGCGTCTGTTCGCTGGGATGCAGAAAAAAGTGGCTTTCCTGGTAAAGGGTTAACAGGGCGGATTGAGAAACGAAACCCGTGAATCGGATTCTGTCCTCCAATCGAAGCTCCGTCGCTAGTCTTTCCAGCGGACCGCGGCGCGGGCCGTCGCCGGCAATCGTCAGGGTGGCACGGGGATACTGCTTCAAGAATGTCGCAAAGGCTCGGAGCGACAATTCAAGCCCTTTTTTTTCGATTAGACGGGAGGCCTGAAGAAGCCGCCACCTTCCATCGGCAGGTCGCTGACGAGCGAGATAAGGGAATGTCTCCAGGGGAACTCCTGTGCGCTGGATGCTGAGCTTTTCCGGCGGACAACCAAGCGTCATGAGCGCTGTGGCCAATGATTCCGAACGGGCCAGCACAAGGGCACAGCAAGCGAAAAGATCCTGGAACATTCGCCTGGCAGCCGGGGAATCGACGTCCACCTGAACATCCGCGCCATGAAACGAGACCACCGCGGGAACCTCGCGCTTGCGCAATAATGGCAGCCAGAAGAGGCCGTTATTGCCAAAATAGATATGCAACAGCTGACAGCGATCCGCCGCCATCAGGAAGCCTACGGAACTGACTTCAGCCGGGTAGGCCTGCTGCGGGATCTTCCTGATTTGCACATCCCAGATCCTGCGCCACCAGCGAAAAGGAGAGCGGCGCACCAACCGAACCGGTTCAAATGGAAATCGGTCGGCATTCTCGCGTTTGAACGTCAATACGACCGGAGAAACCGTTTTCAGCCCAGCTACCTGCCGGTACACGTGAAACATCTCCAGCTTTAGGAAGGTGGGACAGAAAATCGCCACCCTCGGCTGATCGGGTGCCGGCACCGAGCCTTACTCCCTCATCTTTGCTGCTTTGCCAACGCCGCAGTCTCAGCTCAAAATTCGATGGAGAACAATCGAACGGCGTTCGCCCGCTCCCTAGGGTCGCGAGGATCCGCCACCACCACTTGCGCCCCGCTGCCATATTGCCGAGGCGCGAACGGGCTGATCAGCTGTAATTTGTTCTGGGCCGCCACAAACTTTTTATACCAGGAGGAATTGGAATTCTGTTCGATGGACGGACCTGTAGGATCAGTCTGAGGAGCAACCCGCGACGGCCTGGTCGTAAACTCCTGAGCAAAACCGACTCCAGCGGTCATCGCAACACTGACGGAAACGGCAAACACTAGTCTTCTCATATATCCCTCGCTGAACAGGAAGTTACATCATATTAGGAATTTAAACGAGGTCTAAATCGCGTTTCGGAGCGATTCAGTCTCGTCTAATGATCGCAGCGCAGGCATCGCCCGGATCTTCAGTCTCGGAGTCATCGGGCTCCCGAGGGTGGAGCAGGACGCCAGAGCGGGATGCGGTAGCCACGCTGCGCCAACTCCAGGACCGTCAACGATTCGATTCTCGGTGCTCCCTGCGATTTGCGTTCCGGGCCGAAGTAGTACTCGAATTTCGCCTCTTGCTCCGGCTCGTCTCTGTCCAGTGCCCCGGTCCCCGTCTGCATCAGTTGTCCGTCGTCGATGTAATAGAAGGTGAGATCGCTAATGATATTCGATTTATCCCGGTCCTTGTTATTCAGCTCGAGGCTGTAGGCCTGAGCCATTCCGTTCCGGCCGATATCGGGCAGGTAACCTACATAGATCCCGTCAAAGTCGATCAACACATCGGAATCCGCGGGAGTGATACGCTGGTAGCCGCCTGCTATCGGCGCGTAACCGGCCCAGAGCCAGGTGTCCGGTCCCGAGTTTCGATACCAGGTTCCCACAAAAACATCGCCCTTCCCGTTACCCTCCAGGTCGATCTCCACCTTTTTGATCACCAGCAACCTCCCAACATTCGCAATCCGATCCGGCACATTCATGGCGAGATAGTCCGCAACAGGGTCGGTGATGGGCGGATCGGCGTGCGCCACGGCAATGGTCAGCAGGAATGCGGCAAGGAAGTCCAGAAGGCTCCAGTGAAACATAAGGATACTAAGGAAACGAAGAGGTGGCAGGCTTTCTTGTCCCATGCCCAACGCTCTTACCCAGGCTGCATAATAGCCTTGGAAAAGAATATCATACCCTTACTTTTTAGGCTTCCTTTGAAAAAAGTAGAAAACAGCGCGCAGGGATTCGGAAAATGAGCCAATGTCTTGAATGGCCGTTTCAGTTTGAATTGGACCGGCTCGCATGTTCCTCCAACCCCAAGCGAAAACACTCCCCCTATGAGCGCTACAGTCGACAAATTACCCAAGACGATGCCTGCAGTGATGGCGCACGGTCCGCGCGATTATCGCCTCGAAGAGCGGCCGGTTCCACTCCCGGGACCGGGCGAAGTATTGATCAAGGTGCAGTCCACGGGCGTCTGTGCCAGCGATATCAAGTGTTATACCGGCGCCGCTCTGTTCTGGGGTGATGAACACCGGGTCGGCTACTGTCAGGCCCCGGTGACACCCGGTCACGAATTTGTGGGTCAAGTGGTCGGACTTGGTGATGGTGCCGGAGAATTGTACGGACTCAAAATCGGCGACCACGCGATCAGCGAACAAATTGTCCCCTGCTGGAATTGTCGATACTGCAAGTCGGGTGCCTATTGGATGTGTAACGTCCACGATATCTATGGATTTCGCCAGCGAACCTATGGGTCGTGGGCCGACTACATGGTTTTCCCTGCGGGTGCTCTGAATTATAAGGTTCCAGACTCCATTCCGTTACATCATGCGGTGTTCATCGAGCCGCTTGCCTGTTCGATCCACGCCGTGGAGAGGGGCGACATCAAATTTCAGGATACCGTGGTTATTGCCGGCTGCGGGCCGCTGGGATTGGGGATGGTTGCCGCCGCCAAGATGAACGGGGCCGAACGGATCATCGCGCTGGATCTCAGCGATGACCGGTTGGAAGTCGCTCAACGAACAGGTGCCGACCTTGGAATCAATCCTAAAAAGGAAGACGCAGTAAAAAAGGTCCTTGAGTTGACCGACGGTTACGGATGCGATGTTTATATTGAGGCCACGGGACACCCGACCGCTGTGGAGCAAGGCCTGCTGATGATTCGGAAGCTCGGCACTTTCGTTGAATTCAGCGTGATGCGCGAGAAAGTGACTGTTGACTGGACAATCATTGGTGACACCAAAGAATTGAACGTTCACGGATCTCATTTGGGCCCGCGCTGTTACCCAGTTGCCATTCGGATGATCCAGCAGGGTCTTTTGCCGATGGACGAGATCGTCACTCACCGTCTTCCGCTGGCCGATTTTCAGAAGGGCATCGACTTGGTGATCTCCGGCCTGACTTCGGTTAAGGTCACCCTAGAGCCTTGATTGGGGTGCTTATGAAAGCAGCGGTGGTGAGAACCGGCTGAGCACCTTCTCTTCAGCCGGTCTGGCATCGCTTTTTGAGGCATGGTGCCCTGCTCGAACGCAAGCTCGGCGCGCCCTAAAGCGGATTTAGCTTGAGCCGCTTTCTGGCGGAGTAATGTATTCCTTTAGGAAAATGTAGTTAAAAGCAGTACACCAAACTGTCCAGCCTGTCGTTTTTTACCTTTTCCGGTGCTCTGCTCGCTCTCCGAATGAGGTAGTAACGCCGAATGAACGCCCATCCCTTTGGCCGCCTTCGAGACTGGTCGTTTAGCCAATTATAGTTCGGTCTTTCCCCTTCTACTGGGTTAACCAAAATTCTTTGGCACGTCTATTGCTACTCTCCCGGCTCCTAAAGGAAACTACACTACAGGTATGTCAGAAAATATTGCACCTGCCCCAAAGCCTACCCTTGGCTTAACTGGATTAACTATGAATGCCATGGCGCTCATCGCACCAGGCGCATTCCTTTGGTTAACCTACGCTCAACAGTGTCTCTACGGTCAACCAATGGCAGGTGCGGCGATGTGGTTCGGTATTGTTGTCGCGCTACTGCTCTGTTTGGCGACCGCGATTTCATATGCCGAGTTGTCAAAACTCTATCCCGGCGCTGGTTCCTCCTATTTCTTCGCCGAACAAGCATTTCTATCCAAGAACAAAGCGTTCAAGTATGCGCGAATCGCTAAATTCGCCGTTGGATGGGCCAGTCATCTTTATTACTGGGTCTATCCGGGAGTGATGGTTGGCGTGACCGCCCTCCTCACGGGTTACTTAATGGGTCAGCTCATGCCGAGCGTCTTTAACTCTGCGGTGCCCAGTCCGCTATTGATGATCTTGTTTTCGATCATCTTTCCCTTCCTGGTTGGTTACATCGCTTATCGCGGCGTGACCGGT
>DATHPI010000002.1:0-8574 GCA_035484035.1 Chthoniobacterales bacterium | reverse complement strand
GCCCTGTCATCGACGTCAAAGTATATAAGCCATGACCACCCCACCAACGACGAGGATTCAACTTAGACATAGTTTGGTCGGCCCTCTCGAGAAGCAAAAGAACGTAAGGGCTGACAGACTAGCCAATCGTTTCAAGCGAGTTCCTTCTAAAATCTCCACGTGCTTTCACCCGTTGGTTGCTACTGAGCAGGTCGCGCCATACGCAAATGCCACTGTAAACAGTCAAGAAAAGTATGTGTGCCACCAATAGGGCCGGGCGAGATTTCTCACTCCCCCGTCTGCCGCGTGACATGAATATCCGATCTCAACTCGAAGTCACCGAGCCAATGATCAAAAGGGATTTAGCTGCGCTTGACAGGAGGGGATTGAGGCACAGCGATTCCAACGGGGAGACCTACTCATTTCAGAGCCGACATGATCAAGCCCGCCGAGAGAATGCGATCGCACAGTTGGCTCTCAACTACATTGCTGAAGGTCTTACCATTCTCCTTGATTCCGGCAGCACAACTTTGTCACTTGCTCGAGCACTCCGAGGCAATTTTCAGTCGCTCTGTGTTATAACAAATTCCATCCCGGCGGCATTGGAATTGTCCAAAACGAACTACAAGATCCTACTGACGGGCGGAGAGGTGGACGACAGCAATTTGGCGCTGATCGGCTCAGCGGCGATCAAGACACTAAAACGCTATCATGCAGACCGCGCATTTCTAGGAACTTCTGGTATTACCGTTGCACACGGATACAGCACGGCCAATCCGCTGGAGGCGCAAGTTAAACAAGCCATGATCCGGTCTGCCAATGAGACTTATGTACTGGCGGATTCGTCCAAATTTGGGCATGTATACCTGGAGAGCTTCGCAAGCCTTTCGGCTATTTCCTTGACGCTGACGGACTCAGGGATGCCCGGAAAATTTCGCGACGCGTTTGCTGAGCGCGGGATAGGATTTAAGTGTTCGTGAGGATTCTGAACCGTCGAGTTGCTTGGCCGGCGTTGCTCATTTTGATCGAGGCCGCTTTTAGTTAGGGCTCGACCGCTTCAGCAGGAGAGACGACATGAACGATGCTCGACATGACGATACAAAGCGCGCCCCCTTCGACACCGCACGACTCGACACCCTGCTCGAAAACGAGGGCATTGACGTCCTCGTCGCGACCTCCAAGCACAATGTGCAGTATCTGCTTGGCGGCTATCGTTTCTTCTTCTTCGACTACATGGATGCGATCGGGGTGAGCCGCTATCTGCCGGTCGTGGTCTATCAGAAGGGCCGCCCCGACAATTCGGCATATATCGGTTGCCACCTCGAAAGCCAAGCGAAGCAGGTCGGCAAGTTCTGGCCTCGGGTCGCCGAGACGACCTCACGCAATAGCACCAGCGCGATTCGGCGGGCCGTGGAGCATATCAGGGGTCTGCCCGGGCCGATCGCCAAGGTGGGTGTCGAGGCGTCCTTCCTGCCCTGGGACGGCGCTAAGGTGCTACAGGACGGGCTAGAAAATTGTCAGATCGTCGACGCCTATTTCCCTCTGGAGCGGCTGCGCGCGCGAAAGACGAGCGCCGAGCTTACGCAGCTGCGTGCAGCCTCCGAACGTGTCCTGGACTCGATGCTCGCCGTATTCAACGGGTGTGCGCCCGGCCAAACGAAACTTGAGCTCGTCGACCGATTGCGGCGCGAGGAGGTCGAGCGAGGCCTGACCTTCGAATACTGCCTGATTTCGGCCGGCAAGAGCTTCGACCGGGCACCCTCCGACCAGCGCCTCGAGGCCGGCGACATCCTTTCCCTCGATTCCGGGGGAAACTATAAGGGCTATATCGGTGATTTGTGCCGGATGGGAATTCTGGGTGAGCCAGATGCCGAGCTTGTGGACCTCCTTGGTATGATCGAGGAGATCCAACAGCGGGCGCGCCAGCCGATCCGCCGCGGCGCTACCGGGGTTGAGATTTTCGCGGCGGCTCATGAGCTTGTGAATGCCTCGCCCCACCGGGTATATCTGGATTTTGTGGCGCATGGCATGGGCCTCGTCAGTCATGAAGCGCCGCGCTTGACCGACTACGAGCCTTGGGGTTATGAGGGCTATGACGCGAGCCGGCCTCTGGAGGCCGACATGGTCCTCTCCATCGAGACCACGATGGCGCATCCTAAACGCGGCTTCATCAAGCTCGAGGACACGGTCGCGGTCACCGAAGAGGGATGCGTAGGCTTCGGCGATCAGGGGCGAGGCTGGAATCGGGCGGGATAACGATTCAAGGCTACCGGTGGGGAACATGACATTGGTATAAATGCGGATGATGGCTGCGTCCATCGATGCACGCCACCTCCATCAATTCTTCGTCGGCGAGAGCAAGGAGCAGTTCCAAGGAGGTCATAATTTTTTCCAAAGATTTTTAACCTAGATCACGCCCCCCTGTACGGAGAAGGGCGGTAGACAGCTTGGGAAACCTTGGTGATCCGCCAAAAAAATTGACTCAATGTCGTCGCCCCAAGCGCAGCGGAATTCCGACAAACCCAACCCGAAATTAGTCAATGATTAGCTAAATTCTTAGCTAAAAATTAGCTAAAAATTAGCTAAAACTGAGGCAAATACTCACCTGTAGTTGAAATAGTCGACGCTTCAGCGAGATGAATTCTCGGGAGCTACAGCACAAGCTGGTGATGAACCCGCCGGTAATAACCTTCCAATCAAGTCACTTACAACCAAAAACCCTGCCTCGTGGCAGGGTTTTAAATTGGTTGCGGGGGTGGGATTTGAACCCACGGCCTTCAGGTTATGAGCCTGACGAGCTACCAGGCTGCTCCACCCCGCGTTTTTGTTCGAACCGTAAGGTGGCTCTGTTTCGGGAACGCGCAACTCAATTTGTGAAGTTTTTATATGGTTTTGGTCATTTCGTCCGGATGGACGAAAAGTCACGTCGGTCGACGACGAATCTCCGTGGCCCCAGGTTCCTCCGGCATCGGAGAGGCAAAGCGGACGCTAAGCTTATAGTCCGCACACCTTACAAATCCTGGGCGCGCGGGAGCATCACCAGATCTCGGATCGTCACATTCTGCGGCCGGGTTAACATAAAGGTGATGGCCTCCGCCACATCCTCGGAGCGAAGACCGGCGCCCTGCTCAACCTTTCGATCAATCTCGGCTGGATCGATCATGCCCCAGAGTTCATTGAGCACCATGCCCGGAGCCACTGCTCCAACCCGGATTCCAGAAGTCAGCAACTGGCGGCGCAGACCGTGGACGAACGATTGGATCGCATGCTTCGAAGCGCTGTAAATCGGCTCCCATTGGATTGCCTGATGCCCTGAGATGGAACTGGTGACCAGGATGTCACCGGAGCGCTGCGATACCAGATGCGGTAACACCGCATGCACCAGACGGAAGACTCCAGTCACATTGGTGCTGATCAGCTGGTCCCAGGCATCGGGTTCCCCAATGATAATATCACCGGAAATGTAGATGCCCGCGTTGGCCAAGAGGATGTCGATCCGGCCAAACTCAGCAATCGCCTGCTCGACAATCGAGCGGATATCTTTGGGACTGGTCATGTCCGCTGCCACTATGATGGCCTCCGTATCAAGGTCGTCCGCCAGCGCCACCAGCCGGTCTTTGGAACGGGCGGTTAAAACTTGTTTGACGCCGTGTTTGGCGAGCTCGTAGGCGACCGCACGACCGATGCCGGAGCTCGCGCCCGTAACAATGGCAATTTTACCGTTCAGCGATTGATTCATGGGGGTCGTTCGTTGGTAGACGATCGGAAGCGCTAAGCCAAGGGAAAAGCGTTCGGCGTTCGGCGTTCGGCGTTCGGCGGCGCAGTCAGGACATCGGTAACACTTATGGGTCAGGACATCGGTAACACTGTTACGGCGTTCAGCCGCTGAACGCTGAACGCTGAACGCCGAACGCCTCTTGCTCGACACGTGACGTTCCGGAGTAGATGGTCTGGCTTGTGAGTATTCACTTTTCTCCACTTGCTTGGGTCCTTTCCCGCCTCTTGCCCCACTGACAACTGGCAACTGGCACTGACAACTCCCTTATGACGATTTTGTCGATCCAATCCAGCGTTGCCTACGGACATGTTGGGAACAGTGCTGCCGTTTTTCCGCTCCAACGGATCGGCGTCGAAGTCTGGCCGGTGAATACGGTGCATTTTTCGAATCACACCGGCTATGGAGCGTGGCGCGGTACGATTCTTCCGGCCGAGGTGGTAGCGGACGTTATTCAGGGAATTGAGGAGCGCGGGGTGCTCCAGGAGTGCGACGGAGTCTTGAGCGGGTACATGGGCGACGCCTCACTCGGCGAAGTGATCCTGGACGCGTTCCAGCGGGTCCGGAAGGCCAATCCTGCCGCGGTTTACTGCTGTGATCCGGTCATGGGAGATGTTGGCCGAGGATTTTTCGTGCGACCGGGTATTCCTGAGTTCATGCGGGATCGTGCGGTGCCGGCCGCGACCATCATCACGCCGAACCAGTTTGAGCTTGAGTACCTGGCTCAGCGGGTCGTCACGGATCTGGAATCGGCTCTGGCATCGGTCGACCAAGTGATGGCTTCCGGGCCCAGTGTGGTGCTGGTGACGAGTCTGCACCGACACGATGCGGCCGGCGATCGGATCGAAATGCTGGCGGTGGATTCGGCTGGGGCGTTCGTGATCGAAACGCCGCTGCTACCGGTGAATGTCAACGGTGCCGGAGATATGACGGCTGCGCTTTTTTTCGCGCACTGGCGCAAAAGCGGATCGGTTCAGATCGCTCTGGAGCTGACAACCGCCGCGGTGTTTGCTGTGCTCGAAGCCACTGCGGACGCTGGTGCGAGAGAGATTGAGCTGATCAAGGCCCAAGAATTGATCGCAAATCCTGTCCGCCGATTTGGGGCCGCGCAAGTCCGATAACGGTGCCAAACGCGAGTGTAATGCTCAGATGGTAAGCAGCCGCCAAGAGAACCAGGTCAAAGGCGATAGACCGAAATACGATTGCAATCGGGCAGAGAGCGACGAGGATACGCGGCGGTAAAAAATGGGAAACTTAGTGAGTCAGACAAGACTCTGGGAGAAAAAAATGTATGAATAAGACCACGTTTCATGTGGGCTGTGACCTCAACTATCAGGTTGCCGGACCGAGTGCGTTTATTTTCAACGTTGGCGTTGTGACCAACTCGTTCCAGCGGGTCCTGAATGAACAATTCATCACCGCTCCAGTTTATCAGGTCGAAGAGTCCATTTCGGTGGGGGACGAAAAAAGGCATCATCGCTTTTCCGCTGCGCCAGGGCCGCTTCGGGTTTCTTATCAGGCGACGGTTGAATTGATGCACCGGATTCAGAAAGGGGACAACGTCCCGGAAACCGTGCCGGCGGGCATACCGTCGGAAGTTATTCCATACCTCTACCCCAGTCGCTATTGTGAATCCGATATGTTGGTGCGGCTTGCCCAACATGAATTTGGTCGACTGCAGCACGGCTTTTCCCGAGTGACGGCCATTTGCAATTGGATTCACGACAACGTGGAATACTTGCGAGGAAGCACCAATCCGCTCACGTCCGCCTACGACACAGCGACTGAACGGGCCGGGGTCTGCCGCGATTTCGCACATCTAGCGATCGCCTTTTGTCGGGCGGTCTCCATCCCGGCACGATTCGTAGCCGGCTATGCGTATGCGTTGCAGCCGCCGGATTTCCACGCCTACTTCGAGGCCTTTCTGGACGGAGGCTGGTATATATTCGATTCGACGCGCCTTGCGCCTCAAACCGGGCTGATTCGCATCGGCACAGGCCACGATGCCGCCGATACCTCTTTTGCGACCATCTTTGGTCCGGCGACTTTTGGATCGATGAAGGTCACGATGGAATTGGTCGATGGTCCGGCGCCAACTTATACGACAGACGCGATTTCGACATCCTCGTAGGCGCTTTGCGTTCGGCGTTCGGCGGCGCAGCGTTCAGCGTTTGGCGTTCAATGTTTGGCGTCAAGGTCCCGTCGTGCCGCGAAAACGGACCACAATCAGGCCGTTTTCGACCTCAATGGAATCCAGGCGCGAGAGGAAAATATCTCCATCGGGTAAACGTGCTCTTATCCCTTGTTCCAACGTTTGCGTGACGGTGTCCCGATATCCTTGCCCGGTAAACAACCATGGGAGCCGATGATCGTTCCCTTCAATATCGAGACCTTTGATTTTCAATTCGTGCTTTTCGATCGCCAGGCGGCCGGCAATCTTGCCGTTAAAAAAACGTTCCCGCAACGAGGGAAGCGTTGGGACATCGGCCATGAATCTCAAGGGAATGCTCACCTCAGCGACGATCCAATCGTCCACAGTTCGAAAACGGAGATGCGGAATCAGATCGGCATTTTTACCATCGGCGAAAAACCAGGCATTCAAATCGTCCGCCGTGAACCTGAATTCCAACTCATCCCCTTTTTGCAAGGCATCTTGCAGCGCCTTCCATTTCAAACGGGCGGCATTCTGCTCTCCCACGGAAGGGATCGGTTCAAAGGTGCGAGGATGCGGTGAGGTCATCTGGTAGGCACCCTGGTAGGTGGAATAGGCTCCCCAAAGAATCGCCCCCACCATGATCAGAGCCACAAAGGCCAGGACAAAACAGCCGCCGGCACAAAACCCGCCTTCACCCCGAAATTTTCGTAAAGTCATTCGGTTGGCGAAAATTTCCTTCGAACAAAGTCGCGAACCGCGTCCTTCCAGGGACGTGGCGACAATCCGGTCTTTTCCGCAAATTTCCCGGTCGCCAGGACCGTGTAAACGGGACGACGCGCTATAAATGCACTCATGGACTCAAGAGTGATCGGCTGAATTTCATGCGCCTTTAAGCGAACGCCCTCCTCCCGAGCCGAATCGATCGCCCATTGTGCATACTCACGCCAACTGCATCCGCCTGGATTACATAGATGAACGATACCCCCGATTGGCACCTCGAAGAGAAGCGGACGAATCCACTGCACGAAATCCAGAGTGTAGGTGGGCGATGAAACTTTATCGTCAATCGCCGCAACCGTCTCCCGGTTGAGAGCTTGATCCAACGCCCAATCGAGGAAGCTCGGCTTGTCTGGACCGAACACCCAGGAAACTCGGATGACCAGGTGGCCCCGGTCGGCTCCGAGCAAAAGTTCTTCCCCAAGAAGTTTCGCTTTGCCGTACACACTGAGCGGCATCGCCGGATCCGTTTCCGTATAGGGACAGGAAGCCAAGCCATCGAAAACATAGTCAGTGCTCACGTGCAGACAACGAACACCTCTTTCCGCGCAGACCCTACCGAGTTCGCCTACGGCGCGCGCATTGATTTGATTCGCGTCGTCTTCGTGAAGCTCGCACCAATCCACGTTTGTGGCCGCGGCGGCATTGATCAGTAAATCAAACGAGAGGTCTTTCAGCTGGTCTGCAATCGGCTTACCCAGATCCAGCTCCGACCGACCCAGAGCGAGAACATCATACGCTTCAGCAAGAGCCCGGCACAGGGCAGCTCCCAGCCTCCCATTTTTGCCCACCACTGCGATCCTTCGCTTCATCGCAGACGCTGAACCTCGCGCCACCAAGGCTCATTCCGACGGTACCACTCGATTGTTTCGGTCAAACCACGCTCCATGTCGTGCAGCGGCTTCCAACCGATCTCAGCCCGAATCTTACTTGAATCAATCCCGTATCGGCGATCATGGCCGAGACGATCGGTCACAAATTCGATCAATTCCTCGCCCTTCCCTAAACGCGTGAGAATCGCCCGCACCAAGTCCAGATTATTCCGTTCACAATCCGCACCCACATTGTAGATCTGACCGGACCGACCTTGCATCAAAACATCAAAAACGGCCGCACAATGATCCTCGACGTGGATCCAGTCGCGGACATTCAATCCATCTCCGTAGACCGGTACCGGCTGGTCTGCAAGTGCTCGCAAGATTGCGAGGGGGACCAGCTTTTCAGGGAACTGATATGGTCCATAATTATTTGAGCAACGAGTGACAACGACATCCTGGCCATACGTTTTATGCGCCGCCAAGACCAAAAGATCAGCGGATGCTTTACTCGCTGAATAAGGGGAACTCGGATTGATTGGGCTTTGCTCCGTAAATCGACCGATTTCTCCGAGTGAACCGTAGACTTCATCCGTCGAAACCTGAACGAATCTTTTCACGCCATGCCGTCTGGAGGCATCCAGCAGGATACTGGTTCCGACGATATTGGTGTGGATGAAGTTTTCGGGCGACGTAATGCTTCGGTCGACGTGACTCTCGGCTGCAAAGTTCACCACCGCGAAATAGCTATGATTCGACAGGATTTCCTCTATTCGCCCGAAATCCGCAATATCTGAGCGGACGAACTCGTAGCGATCTCCAAATTCCGACACAAAATCGGCTGTCGACTCCAGAGAACCAGCGTAGGTGAGCGCATCCACGTTGGTGATCATCTCCGGCTGATAATGTTCCAGAACGTATCGGATAAAATTGCTGCCGATAAACCCGCACCCACCGGTAACTAAAAGACGCACGTCCGGCATCTAGCATAGAAAGTAACCAGGAGCCAGTGGGAGAAGCGTGTCGGCGTGTCGGCGTGTCGGCGTGTCGGCGTGTCGGCGTGTCGGCGTGCC
>DATHPI010000001.1:0-22594 GCA_035484035.1 Chthoniobacterales bacterium | reverse complement strand
CCAGCGGAGTGCTGATTCGCGGAATTCAGACCAGCTCCGAAAATCTGGTTGCCCCGAGTCAACTCAACGTCGCCTACACCTGGTCGATGGACGGTATCAGATTCTGCACTCTGGGCGCGATCGAAGATGCCGTGACCCCATCGGAAGCGTTGAATATTGGCCGTGTCGACGTCCTCTTTATACCGGAGGGAGGTGGGAAGAATTTCAACGAGGAGAAACGGCGGATAACAATCGAGCGGATTCGTCCCCGGATTATAGTCTCGACAGGTGGAGGGAGCTATGGGGCGAACGTGGTTCATGTAGGGAATCGGTTCACCCTGACAGTGTCACAGCTGCCCGCCACCACGACTGTTTTCGTGCCGTCCATGCGGTGAAGGGCTCTTCATGAACGTTCTGGTGATCGGCAGTGGCGGCCGTGAACACGCGCTTGCCTGGAAGCTTCGTCAGTCTCCCCAGGTCAAGCAGCTTTTTATCGCGCCTGGAAATGCAGGGACCGCGCATGTGGGTCGTAATGTCGACATCAAACTTTCTGAACTGGATCAACTGCTGAACTTCGCCCGACGGGAGGCCATCGACCTCACGGTCGTGGGTCCAGATGACGTTCTTGCGGCCGGAATTGTCGATCTGTTTGAAGCCGCCGGTCAGCGTATTTTCGGCCCCTGTAGAGAAGCGGCCAAGTTGGAATCGTCCAAGAGCTTCGCCAAACGATTTATGGTTCGTCACGGAATTCCGACCGCGCGCTTCCGCGAATTCGAATCGTCGCGGGATGCGAAGGCCTCCCTGGGCGAGTTTGGATTTCCTCTAGCAGTCAAAGCGGATGGCTTAGCTCTCGGTAAGGGAGTCGTCATCGCGCACGACCGCTCCGAAGCCGAAGCAGCGATCGACGATATGATCGAGCGGCGTCGCTTCGGAGATGCAGGACGGAAAGTAGTGATCGAAGAATTTCTTTCCGGCCCTGAATGCTCGGTCCATGCACTCGTGGATGGGCACTCCTACATCCTCTTCCCCACCGCACAGGATCACAAACAGCTCTATGACGGGAATCTGGGTCCGAATACTGGAGGTATGGGAGCCTTCAGCCCTTCGCAACGGTTGGATGCAGCGCTTTTGCGGGAAATTCGGGAAACGGTCATGGAACCTTTTATGAGTGGCATCCAAAAAGATCATCTCCAGTTTCGTGGGCTACTCTTTCCCGGGTTGATGCTTACCAAGGATGGCCCACGGGTGCTGGAATTTAATTGCCGGTTTGGGGATCCGGAGACCCAGGTTCTCATGCCAAGACTCAAAACGGACCTTGTCGATCTTCTCGAAGCCACGATCGCGGAACAGCTTGCTACGGTCACCGTAGAATGGGACATCCGTCCCGCCGTTTGCATCATAATGGCTTCCCGCGGCTATCCCGGCCAATATAACGTCGGAAAAACGATTGCCGGATTGGAGCATCTCGACCGGAAGGATGATGTCATCGTTTTCCACGCCGGCACACGGATGATTGAGAATCGGATCCTTACCTCGGGCGGTCGCGTTTTGGGTGTCACCGCGGTTGGCGACACGCTGTTGACAGCCAGGGAGCGAGCCTACGATGCACTCAATAAGATCGAATTCGACGGAAGCTATTTCCGCCGCGACATTGGAACGTTTTAACTTCAAACGATTCTCTGGATGTCCAAGCGCACTATCTTCTGTTTTCTGCTCCTCTGCTCCGCCCGGATCGTCTTCGCCCAACAAACGCCCGTGGCTTCTCCGAAGCCCATCCTGACCGCTACCGCGGCTCCAGCACCGGCAACCCCTCTTCGGGATCTGGTTGATCAATTGGACCAGGCCGGCCTTCAACGAGTGATTGAGCAGTTGCGGTCCAGCTACGTCGATTCGAGTGCGCTGACCAATCAGGAAATCAACCAGGCTGCCGTCGAGGGCCTTCTCTCCCGGCTTGGGCCGGGCGCCGGCCTGGAAACAAAAGCTCAAACCAAACAGCCAGCCCCGAACCGTCCCTTCAAGTCCGACATTATCCAAACGCAGTTTGGCTACCTGCGACTCGGCACTTTTAGCGAGAACGATCTGCCGCAACTTGACGCGGCTCTCAATAGTTTCCGGAGTCGTAGCGTGACCGGGTTAATCCTGGACCTGCGAACAATGCAGCCCGAGAGCAATTTTCAACTCGCCGCGGATATCCTGAGTCGGTTCGTGCCTAAGGGTAAAACCTTGTTCAACCTGGTGGAGCCTAAGGGAGGAGCGGAGCAATCCTACGCTTCATCCGCAGAGCCGATCTTCACAGGGCCGTTAGCAGTCTTGGTCAGTCCGGACAACGCTGGTACGTCTGAAGCGATTGCAGGAACCCTGCACGCCCAGTTACACGCGCTGGTCATCGGTCAGAAAACCTCCGGACGCGCTGTCGAGTACGAGCATTTCCCCATCGGCGATAACCTCATTTTGACGGTCGCGATCAAAGAAATCGTCATTCCCGATGCGCCCCCAATTTTCCCAAACGGTCTTACGCCCGACATAGCAGTCTCCTTTCCAAAGCCGCAACAAGACGCGGTCCTTGCGCTCGCAGATCAGAATGGCGTAACAGATTACATTTTTGACGAAGAACGCCCCCATACCAACGAAGCCGCCCTGGTTGCCGGCAAAAACCCCGATCTCGATGCGTACGAAGCGGATCATGCCAGCGGAAGATCCAAGCGACAACATCTCAAAGACCTGATTCTCCAGCGGGCGATCGATTTTTTGACGGCCATCAGCGTTTTCCGGCTGAAATGAAACGCGTCGGCGGGGGTAGGAAGAACGGATCGGCGGATCGGCGGATCGGCGGGTCGGTCCTGCTTCCAACTTCATTTGGCTTGTTGGCTTCTTGGCTGAATAAGAGAATAAGATCGTCTCCAGGCTACCCCGCAGACCGGCACACGCCCACACGCCCACACGCCGATACGTTCTCCGCGGCCTCTGTGCGATGCTTTCTCCGATCCGCCGGCTTCTCGCCCGGAGGTCCCGCCGTCCACCAAAGCCCTATCGGAAAACCTTCCGGTACGCGACCGGTTCCAGAAATCGAAAGATCGCCACCAATGCTGCCCAGACCATCAGGCGGCGAACTTCGCTCCGGGGCACCTTGAGGCCGGTCCGATTTCCGGGCGCGTCGCCCAACAGGCCCAGGGTACGCACTCCGATGAAGACAGGCAGCGCACAGGCAAACCGAACGCGCCAAGGCCGGACACTTATGACGTATCTCCAGGCTTCTTCCAGGTATCCGGAAGCCCGTTGACGCCATCGTGCCTGCTCCGGGCCAGCCAAAGCAGGGTCCAAGGCGATTTCGTGCAAATTGGAAACCGGAAGATAGGATCTCCCGCTCTGCAGATCGAGAGGATAGTCCCGCAGAATGTTGACCAGCTGCAGACCCTTCCCAAAATCCCTTCCTAAGACCAGCATTTCCTCCGGCCTCAACCGGGCATAATTCGACCACTCCAGCAGGCAAATCTTTGTCCAGAACTCCCCAACAGAACCTGCCACTAGATATGTATATTCTTCGAGCTCCGAATCATCCACCAATCCATGGATACCCGGCTTGGACTCAAATCTCTCGATGTCGAGAGTCTGCCCATGAATGATTTTGGCTAGCACTTCGTGGACGAGCGCCTGGTGAGCCGGCGGAATTTTTGCCAGGCAGGCCATCACCCCATCGATGTTGGCCACCAACACTTTCTCGGGTCCATCCGCCTGCGCCGTCAAACAGGCTGCCAGATCCAACGGATCGCCCGGGTGCCGGTTGACAATGGCTCTTTGAAACCGATCCAAGAACTCGACTCTTTCGGCCGGCGGCAGCTGATTGGTGTCGGCGATGGTGTCCGACGCCCGGGCCAATAGATACCCGAGCGCAATCGCCATTCGAATCCGCCCCGGAAGAAATCGGACGCTGAGATAGAAGGAACGAGAAACTCCTCTGAGTAGGGTCCACAACTCGGCCTCACCGGACATCGACCACCTCGATCTTACTAAGATCGGCATTCCCCAGGCCATAGCTGAACGCGGTCTGAAGATATCTGCTCGTCTTTGAAGCAGGTTCCATTTGTGCCCCCAGACGCCATTCATCGATTCTCCTCAAGGCCACCGCGTCCATGGCCACCGGATCCTTGCTTGCATACAACGTTCCAAAATGAATGGCGTAATTCGCATCTCCGAGAGGCGCGCCGGCGTAGAGCGCGATTAAACCATCCATGACTTGAAAAACTACTTTATCGCCGATGCGCGGATCCGCATACGCCTCAGGAATGGAGGGATCGCCGTTGATCGGCGCCTGGACCAGTCTTCGCCAGTTGTCGAGGTTCTGGATCGTCATGTTGAACAAGGCTCCGGAAAGGCCGCAGTAAGCGTTGTCGGACAAAACCGGCACGTTGATCACCTTGGTCACCACCCGGGTCAAGACGCTGCTCAAATGGCTTTCATCGCTGAGATTGTCGATGCTGCCCGCCCTCTTCTTGTCTGGCACCACCGGTTCTGCCCTGAACTCACCCCGCAAAGTATCTGGAGCTTTGGCCGTGAAAAGGAGATCACCGTAGATCAGTTTTCCCAGAACTGCCGATGTGATGACAGCTTTGGGATCGTAGTTGCCTTCGCTCCACATCAGGCGGTACCCGGCATTCTTTGAGCGAAACCCTGCCGCTTTGAGCAGGCGTTCTTCCCGATCCCAGACCACAATGTTCTGAGCCGGGACGCCCGCAGTTGCCAAGCCGCTGGCAATGGCGTTCACCACTGCTGGATGAGAACTGAAAAGAGGCGCTCCGTTCGCACAGACCTTAATACCAACGACATCGGACGGCTTGACCAGGGATCCCCACGCGGAAGAGACCGTTGGCTGACCTGTCGCAGCCATCACCAGATCATCCACCATCCGGCGAACGACTGCCGAGTCCGCTTCATAGTCCGCAATCGCTTCCGAATTCTGGGTGCGATAGACGTACGATCGAGCCGGAATCGGCGTCGGCTCCACGTCGACCGGGGCGGGTGACGCTGCCGGGGCGGGTGACGCTGCATCGGGCGGTGACGCTGCTGCCGGTGCAGTCGAATCCTGTGCTGGCTGTGGTACTTGACCCGGGCACCAGATCGGACTGGAAACAAAGCCAAAAATCAATAACGTCACGACAGCTCGGAACACGAGGCTGGATTATAGTCATGTTTATGCAAATCCAAAACAGAATCGAGGAGAGCACGGAATTGCATCATCTTTATGTCCATATTCCGTTTTGTCCGAAGGTCTGTCCGTATTGCAGCTTTTATAAAGAGGCGTCGGACCGCAACAAGACCCAGGCCTTCCTCGATTCGGTCCTCTTGGATCTCGATCATCGGCTCCGGGAAGTGGCGACCTGCCGGCTTGAAACGATCTTTTTTGGGGGCGGCACCCCTTCCGCCCTTTCAGTCAATCAGCTGGAGTTTCTTCTCACCGGCCTGCATCACCGCCTCGATTTGACCGGGTTACGCGAGTGGACTCTGGAGATGAATCCCGCCACCGTCTCCCTGGAAAAGGCCCAAATGCTGCACGATTTTGGAGTGAATCGCATCAGCATGGGAGTGCAATCCTGGGATCCCGAAATGCTGGATCGGCTTGGCCGTGTTCACTCGGCACTGCAGGCCGAGCGTTCATTCGGTATTCTGCGGGAGGCCGGATTCACCAATCTAAATCTCGATCTGATGTTCGGGATTCCAGGCCAATCCATCGAAACCTGGGAGCAGAGTTTGCGCAAGACCATCCAACTGGCTCCCGAGCATATTTCGGCTTATTGCCTGACGTTCGAGGAAGACACTGAGTTCTTTCGGCGGCATCAACGAGGCGAACTTCCTCAAGACACCGAACAGGAAGCTAGGATCTTCGAACGGACAATGGAAATTCTCGAAACCGGCGGCTACCTGCAGTACGAAATTTCCAATTACGCGAATCCAGGGTTCGAATGCCGGCATAACCTTGCTTACTGGCTCGGGCGCGACTACCTCGGTTTGGGTCCGAGCGCCTTTTCAACGATCGGTGAAAGGCGTTGGCAGAATACGCCCGATACCACTCGGTATATCGAACAGGTTCGGGCCGGCATCGAACCAATCCAATTTAAGGAAATTATCACCGGGCAGATCCGGACAGCGGAAACAATCGCCTTTGGTTTGCGTACCTCAGTCGGCGTGCTTGAATCCTCAGTGGCCGGATGGAGCGGTGAATTGACCGCACTTCGGGCCGCAGGTTACATCGAAAATACAAATGCCCATGTTCGTTTGACTGCGAAAGGCCGGATGGTCGCTGACTCCATCGCCGAGCTTTTCGTATGAACAGGTACGACGTCCTGGTCGTCGGAGCTGGTCCTGCCGGAGCCACCGTGGCTGCCATGACGGCGCGTGCAGGCCTATCGACCCTGGTCCTCGAACGGACTCAATTTCCCAGAGAGAAAGTCTGTGGCGATTGCCTGAACCCTGGTGCCTGGAATATCCTGGATCGTCTGGGTGTCAGCGAAATCATTGATCACATCCCCTCTGCCAAATTGCGGTGGGTCGAGTTCCTTGATCTGACAGGACGCCCTATCCGATTTGAGCTTCCTGATGAAAACAGGGGAGAACGAGGGATCCGTCGAAAACTTTTCGATAACGCTTTGATCACCCATGCCATCTCGGCGGGGGCCCAAGTCAGCTTCGGCAATCCCGTGCTTAAGGTTCAGAACGGTTCTAGCTGGAAAGTCACCACCAATAACGAAGTGATCCAGTCCAGGTTTCTCGTCGCGGCCGACGGACGCAATTCGTCTGTGGCCCGACTGCTCGCGGATTACCCCAAAACGCGCACGGACAGGGTAGCTTTACAGACTCATTTTTTGGGCGATGCAGAACCCCATGTGGCGCTGCAGTTGTGCCAGTATGGCTATCTCGGATTAGCCACCATCGGCGAAGGCCTGACTAACCTCTGTTTGGTTTGCCGGCCGGAACATGCCGAACAGTTTCGCCAGGAAGCTACCAGGAAATTCGGACTGACGCCCGACCATCGTTGGCAGTCGATCACCCCGCTCACCAGGCGCACCATTCAAACGCAACACCTCAACCTGATGTACATCGGCGACGCCGCTCGCGTAGTCGAACCCTTGACTGGAGAGGGCATTCTTTATGCCCTGCAAAGCGGCATGCTCGCCGCCGACGCCATTTCCGCCGCAGTCCGCGATTCTTCGGACCCTGCTCTCATTTACGCGCGACAGCATCAGAAAGTTTATCATCATCGGCTTTGGGTCAATAAACTGGCTAGACTCGCAGTCCTCCATCCGAGAGTTTCGAACCAGTTCTTCGGGCTTCTCAGACTCAATCCAGCGCCCCTGAAATATTTGACCAGTAAAGTGGTTGGGTGAGTCGGCGCGGTAGGTTGAGGCTCCGCCCGAACCGGGGCTTACCGGCTGGCTCTCCCTGCCTTATGACATCAACCCCCATCCATTGGGCGACGGCCCGATCCGGGAATAAAGATCGAGAACGGTTTAGGAATTCAGGGAGCCAGGAGTTCCAAGAGGCACGGAGTGCACTAACACTGACACTGGCACTGACACTGCCTCGAGGAATCCGCTTGATTAATTCTCCGCGAGGTGAATGGTCTTGCGCGATCTGAATGTTGAATGTCTTCGGTTTATTTTGCGGGCGAGCTTTTTTCTACGAAACACCTGGTAGGCAACGCAGCCTTGGCGGATGCGATCGCGAATGTCTCAAACTTGAATTTCACTTGTGTCCTTCCGCAAATGCTGGAGGAGCGTGAAATGAGCGCTCAGGATATCCGCGACAAAGATATTGTGTCCTTGATCGGCTGTGATTTGGCCCTTTTCAACTTTGACGGTCCCGAACTGGATTCAGGAACGGTAGTTGAATTCATGTTTGCGAAATTCGCCGATATCCCGTCGCTCCTCCTACGAACCGATTTCCGGCGCGGTGGAGATCAAGGGGTAGACCCTTGGAATCTCATGATGAGCTTCTATCCGCGTACCCGAACGCTCTGTTTGAACAGCATCGAGATCTACAAAAAGGCGACGAGCATGGGCTTGACTCCGATGCTCGCTGGTCAAAGCCTGGTCGAAAAGGTCGCCGAAGCGGTCGTCAAAGAATTGGAACTGTTAAGCCAACTGCCCCCCGCGATTCCTCAGGATTTAACCGAGCCAGTTTATCGATGGCTCAGTCAAATGCCGGGATTTCACTCCTCCGCGAGTGGTGGGAAGGTGACAGCTGCACTAGCACAGAAGAAAGCGAACCGACTCCTGCCTTAGCAGGCGGCGCACTCAGACTTGGATCTCTATGGTGAAAAATTTCCAACCTCTCATCGATGAACTGCGGGTCATCATTGAGAACTCTCGAAACGGACGGCTCTCCCCTGCCGACGAACAAAAGGGCGCTGCGCTATTCAAAGAATTGGTCACGTCAGGAGGAAAACCGCTGTCCAGCGCGCTGGAACTCCTTGGGGATCTACCATGGTTTGTTCCGGTAAACGGCGCCCTGGAAGCTTGGCCTCAAATGACTCCCGCCAAACAACGAAGCTTCCTCTCCGCCCTGAAACCGTTGGAATCGGAAGCCTCGCGACGAATGCGTCTCAGCATTGCACGCGGTCTGCACAAACTGGATGCCGTTTCGGCGCTTAAGCTCATCGTGACCACCCTCCAAAGCTTGCGGAAAGAGAACGGCCTGGAACCCAAGGACCGCCAAATCTTTTATAGTGTTTTGATTGGGAAAAACAAACCGTGGCTGTTGCAACTCGATCTGAAAACCCTGAAGCCGGCCGAAGCACAGCTCGTGGCGCTCACTGCGATTGAGTGTGCGGCCGGAGCCAACCCTCCGGCGGCTGTCGCGGTGATTCAGTGGGCCAAGCCCTATCAACCACTTAACACCATCCCGGAACCGCTCCAACAGGAGCTGGCCAAAATTTTCAGAAAGTGGAGTTCACGCTGGCAGAAACAACTCCCTGAGGAGGATTTGCCTCCCCTCCTGAAAGAGACCCTGCAACCGAAATTCGCTAATCCCGTCGACGAACTCCCGCAGTCGCCGGCGATTCAACCGACCAGGCAAGAACCCGTTCAACCTTCGCATCAACAAAATCGACGTTCCCAGCAACGTCCACAAGGCAGATCTCAGCCCGCTGGTCATGGTGACAATCGGCCCGAAAGATCGCATCGGCAGAGGTTGGAGAAGCCCCCCATACAGCACCAAAAACCTCAGAAAACGAACTTTGATCTCTCGGAACTTCTGAAGCAGGTCCAGTCGCAATTCAACGATCTTCGAGAAGAGTTGGACATCGCCCGAAGTCACCTTCGCCAATCGAATCAATCATCGAGGCAGGTAGACGTCCATACGATCGATGCGAGTCAAGGAATTGGAGCGTTGCGGGAAGAAAACGCCCGCTTAACGGAAACTGTGAGCTCGTTGCGCGAAGCATTGAGCGACCTTGCCAGTGAGAATTTCGATCAAGCCGTTAGTCGGAGAGCCGATAGCGGCGAACCGGTGACGGATCCTGTCGAACAATACAAATCCTTCCTCACGCTCAAGGTTCGCGAACAGATTGTGAACTTCCACACGTTAAATCCCGAGAACAACGTCGATGGCCTTCCTCTGCTGCTGGATAACATCCTGCGAACCTTACAAGAGTGCGGTATCGACCTCCAGAATATCGAGGCTCCTCCTCCTCAGGCTCGTAGAAAATACTAAAGCCCACCCGTAGGGCCCTACCCTCCAATCGTCCTCGTGCTCGTTCTCGTTCTCGTCCTCGATCTCTTAACCGGCTCGGTACGACCGATCCGCTGCCGCCCAATGCATAGGGGTTGAAGTCACGAGACAAGGCCACCCGGTAAGCCCCGGCTCAGTCGGAGCTTCGCCCTACCTCCCAATCGTCCTCGTCCCTCCTCCTCGATCCTCGATCTTCAATCCGTTTCGGTATGACCAGTCCGCAGCCGGAGCTTCGCCCTACCGCCACCCCATCACGCCAACGCTTGGTAGGAAAGGTTTGCAAAACGCTGAAATAAACCGTGCTCATCAAAGGGTAGATGCTGGGCAAAACAGAGTGCCACCAGCTTCTCCGCAGGATCGATCCGGCAATAGGTTGTGGCCATGCCACTCCAACCAAATGCGCCCAGTGTGCCAAGCGTTCCTGATAATCCATCGTCAATCCGCACGGCAACTCCGAGACCAAAACCGTGCCCGACACCCAGATTAATGAAAGGAACAGCCAAGCCGGTCAGATGGTTGGCGATCATCAATTCCCAGGATTTGCGCCCAATGATTCGCTCGCCGAACAACTCGCCTCCGTTGCAAAGCATCTGACCAAAACGGGCAAAGTCATCGAGGGTGGAAAACAAACACGAACCGCCTCCTGGATAATCCCTTCGTCCCTCGACAGCTTCTCCCCGTAGAGACGTCACCGGGCGCAATGAGCCGTCAGTGTCATGCTCGTAGACTTTCGCCAGCCGTGCTCTTTGGGAGTCAGAGACTGCGTAGCTGGTATCGAACATTCCCAACGGTTCCAAAATGCGCGCCTGCAAATACGCGTCGAGCCGCAGACCGCTCACCACTTCGATCACGCGACCAAGAACGTCGGTGGATAGCCCATATTCAAAGCGCGTTCCGGGATGCCACTTCAACGGTAACCGCGCCAGATCAGTGATCAGCGCTTCCAGCGACGTCCAGTGCCCTTCGGTGATCGGCCGATAAATTTCACCGATGAGTTCACCGGGAGCATCATAAATCATTCCCGAAGTGTGCGTGAACAGATGCTGAATCGTGAGCGGTTTGTCAGCAGGAACCAACTCTGGGTTTTCTGCTGTTCCGCCCACCAACACTTGAAGATCGCGAAACTCTGGGAGGTAATCCGTCACCAGGTCGAGTAACCCCAACTTTCCTTCCTCGAGAAGAATTAACGCAGCGACGCTGACCACGATCTTCGTCATCGAATAAACCCGAACAATCGTGTCGCGCGACATTGGTAGGCCAAGCTCCCGATTCCGAAATCCGGTCGCGAACGTGTCGGCTATCTTTCCGTTCCGCGCCAGGAGCAGGCTGACTCCGGCATGCTGACCGTCATCGACAAACCGCTGGATACGCCGATGCAATGGCTCGAACCGCTCGGGAAGAAATCCTAACGCCGATGGTTCTCCCGACGAGAGGGGATTCGGAGAATTCATCGTCAATCGTTACAACAACCGCACCCGCCTGTAAACATCGCTCATACTGTTAAACCCCTACGTGTCCTCTGTACGATGCTTTCCCCGATTCGCGCAGTTCCCGCCCAGCAGCCGCGGTGTCCACTAGCTTTGGTTCACCGGCCAACCTTAATCCCCTCTCTGTGGCCTCTGTGACCTCTGTGCGATGCTTTTCTTCCTTCCCGACCACGCGGCGCAGGCGGCATGGCGTTCCACACTACGTTGCCAACTGACCCAACCGCGATTTGTAAACGGAATAGATCTCTTCCCCAAAACAGGAAAAGTACACACTTTCCAGCGATTCATTTGCTTCTAACCCGACCGCAATTTCGCGAACTGCGATTTCTACCGCTTGATCGATTGGGTACCCGTACACCCCGCAACTGATCGCCGGAAAAGCCAGGCTTCGGAGTTGATATTCGGCTGCTATTTTTAGACAGGATCTGTAGCAACTGGCCAGGAGTTCGGGTTCATTTCGTGTTCCCCCATGCCACACCGGTCCCACTGTGTGAATGACCCATCTCGCCGGCAATCGATAGCCCTTCGTGATTTTTGCCGCGCCCGTTTTGCATCCGCCGAGAGTCCGGCACTCGTCCAGTAACTCGGGACCGGCGGCACGATGGATCGCGCCGTCCACACCACCACCGCCAAGCAATGAGACGTTGGCGGCGTTCACGATTGCCTCGACGCTCAATTGGGTGATGTCTGTCTTTCCTGCAATCATTCGGTTCTTACTGAGCATATAGCAAATCTCTCTCAGATTTTAGCTGGTTTGAAATTCGATTCGCGCGTAGGGTTTCCGGCGTGCACCGATCTCCATGCGATTGCGTCTCCAATCCGACAACGAGGATCGGGCTCCGGAAGACTGCTTTGGTTCTTCTCAGCACCATTGGCGCGATTGTTGCCGCCCACGGTGAAGATCTGACCACCACTACCGGCAAAACCTACCATGATATCCAGGTATTGAGTCGCAGTTCTTCTTCCGTAATGATCCAGAGCAAAGAGGGCGAATTCCAGTTTTCACTGTCCCAACTCCAACCGGCCGACCGGGAAAAATACTCGAAAAACCTTACCAAGGCGATTGATCTTCCTGCCTTAACAGTTATCGGCGAACAGAAGGCCGATTTTACCAATCCCCAGGAACCTACCAGGACCGAAACATTCGCTCAGAAAGAGCTTCAGAGACAGCAGGCCGAAAAAGATGAGGCACACAAAAAGCAGCTCGAATCGTATCAACCCTTCCAAATCTTCAGAGGCCTGACGTTCAGTTTGCTTACCGACCCGAAGAATGAAGCTGCCACCCTTCCGGATTATCTGAGCCCGGACTATGGACGCCAGTCTCCAGACATCGTCGAGAAAGATCTCAAAATCTTCGCCAATTCAATCAATAATCCGTCACCCTGATTTGTTAAGTATCTTGCGTGTTGGCGGAATTCGGATCGAGTGACGGAATTCCCAGTGATGACCGCTGAGCTGCAAAAACTGGCCGCTTACCTCCGAGCTTCGGACCGTATCATGATCTTTACCGGCGCCGGAATTTCCACCGGAAGCGGGATCCCGGATTTCCGTGGACCAAACGGCGTTTGGAAACGTCGCCAGCCTGTCTATTACCAGGACTTCATGACTTCGGAGTCAGCTCGAGTCGAGCACTGGGATTATAAACTCGAGGCATGGCCGGCATTTCGCGCAGCGCGACCAAACCCGGTCCACCATGCCATCGTCGCACTGGAAAATGCGGGTAAAGTGAGTGCCGTGCTGACTCAAAACATCGATGGGTTGCACGCTCTTGCGGGTTCTGATAGCCGCCGCCTGATCGAGTTGCACGGCACAAACCTCTTTGTGGAATGTCAAACTTGTCTTTGGCGTGGCGACCCGGAGCCCCATTTTGAACATTTTCGAATTCATCGCAAGCCGCCGCTCTGCGAATGCGGCGGATACCTGAAGCCGGCGACCATTAGTTTCGGACAAAATCTCGATTCCCTCACTCTGAAGCGCGCTGGTGAAGCCGCGCGGAAGGCTGATCTCGTGGTGGCACTTGGATCGACGCTCTCGGTTCATCCGGCTGCCTCGTTTCCCCTCCTGGCCGCAAATCGAGGGGTTCCGTACGTTATCATCAATCGCGGAGCGACCGACCAGGATGACCAGCCGTGCGTTTCTCTTCGGTTGGAAGGCGAGGTCACAGCAATCTTTCCAAGCGCCGTCGAAGCCGCATTAGCCTCCGCCTGAGAACCTGAGCTTGGATCAGCACTGACACTGGCACTGACGCTGACACTGATTAGGCAACTGACACTGGCAACTGCATAGACTAGTTTCGCATATATGCCAAAAATCAGTTCGACCGATCTCGATGTTTACCCAGTCGCGCTTGGAGGAAACGTGTTTGGGTGGACTTCCAGCGAAGAAGAGTCCTTTGCCGTGCTGGACGCCTACGCGGCAGCAGGCGGTAATTTTATCGATACTGCAGATGTTTATTCCGCGTGGGCACCCGGAAATTCAGGCGGAGAATCGGAGACTATTCTTGGACGCTGGATTGCTAAGCGGGGAAAACGGGACCAGACAATTATCGCCACCAAGGTCGGGAAGCATCCTCAATTTCAAGGACTCTCCGCGAAGACCATTCGGCTGGCCGCAGAAAACTCTCTGAAACGACTCGGCACCGATTATATCGATCTGTACTACGCACACGCGGACGACGAACAAACGCCACTGGAGGAAACTCTGGGCGCTTTTGATGCGCTCGTCCGCGAAGGTAAACTACGCTACATCGCCGCTTCCAATTATTCCGCCCCCAGACTTGCCAAAGCGCTATCGGTTTCTGATCGTGAAGGATTTGCCCGATATGTGGCTCTCCAGCAGCATTACAACCTCATGGAACGCCACAAATACGAGGGAGAACTTGCGGACTTGGTGGCCAGCGAACGGTTGTCTTCGTTACCTTACTTCGCACTCGCCTCCGGATTTCTGACAGGCAAATACCGGCCGGGCACCAAAATTCAGAGCAAGCGAGCAGAAACGGCGAGCGGTTACCTGAACGAGAAAGGGATTAAGGTCCTCGCCGCTCTCGACGAGGTTGCGACCGCACACCACGCAGCAGTTGCCACCATCGCGCTCGCCTGGTTGGCGGCCCAACCCACTGTGGCCGCCCCGATTGCCAGCGCGCGCACCACCGACCAGCTTCCGGATCTTCTGCGAGTTTCGGAGGTGCAGCTGAGCGATGCCGAACTACGCAAGTTGAACGAAGCCAGCGCCTCCTCGGGAAACAACGGGTCAAGCTCTTGACACGGCTACAGCCGTCCATTTAAAAACTGTCAATTCGAGGGATAAGTACATAGTGTACCGTCTCCTAAATCCCTTGGGCTCCGGTTTTTGGGGAGTCACCGAGATGAAAAGACGAGAGTTCCTCAAGGCCACAGCCGCACTCGCTGCAGCAGCTCCCGTAGCGTCGCGACTGATTGCTTCGGTTCCGGCGGAGAAAGTTCATCTCCCGTCACCGGCTCCGTCGGTAACCGACTCGTCCCCTCCGCAGAAATTCGACGAGATGCTCCGGCCAAAACTCAGGAAAGCGTCTCATTTTTTCGAGGACCCGGACATCAACGACGTGTTCCAGCGCATGCTGGGCGCCGCTTACTATCGAGCTGCGGACATCGGGGCGTGCCTGGCTATCGCCGACCAAATTATAGATGGCGACCGACCGAGTGCGTTGCGAGCGTTGCTCGCCGCCGGAGATCGCCTTTCAGCAATCGCCGAGACTTCCGCACGTAACAAGCTCCGCGTCAGCGCTCGAGAAGCGTATATGCAGGCTGCGAATTACATCTTCGCTTCCACCTATTTCATTAACCCGGCGACGACTCCCGATGCCTTTGCTTTCAACTGGCTTCGGCATCAAGATCTTTGGGACAAAGCCGCCGCGCTACGTGATCCGCCGGTTGATTACTTACCGTTTCCTTACGAGAAGACCACACTGCCGGGATACCTGTTCAGGGTCGACAATTCCGGGAAACAGCGACCACTTCTGATCCTGAACAATGGCTATGAAGGAGGAATGATTTCCGCCTGGACCATGGGCGTGGCAGCAGCGCTTGATCGCGGATACAACGCCTATACTTTCTACGGCCCTGGTCAGGGAACAGCATTGTTGAAGCAAGGCCTTCACTCCCGGCCAGATTGGGAAAAGGTGATCTCCCCTTTGTTGGATTACCTGCTCATCCGTCGCGAGGTCGATCCAAGCCGAATCGCTCTACTGGGCATCAGCGAGGGCGGGTATTGGGCTCCGCGCGCAGCCGCATTTGAACCCCGTCTGGCCGCGTGTGTCGCAGACCCCGGCGTTTGGGATGTCTCGACCGCTTGGACCCGCATGCTGCCTAAACCGGCACTTGATCTGCTGACAACACCAAGTCAGGCCAGATTCGACAATCTCATCAGCGTTGTCCTCAGATCGAACCCAAGAGCGGCTTCGGCTCTTCTCCTTCGTACGCGCCCCCTTGGCCAACCTTCTGCCTACCAGGCGTTTAAAGCGGTGCAGGAATATAATCTTGACGGCGTTGCGAACCAGATCCGGTGCCCGATTCTGATTACGGAGCCTGAGGGCGAGCTGTGCTGGCCCGGGCAATCTCAGAAAATGTACGATGCTCTGTCCAGTCCAAAGACACTTATGAAATTCACCCTGGCAGAAGGCGGCGACCTGCAGTGCGAGCCCAAAATCGCCGGTCTCCGCACTCAACGAATTTTCGATTGGCTGGATCAAACCTTGAGTCTCTCATAAGCCTGCCAGCCTCTCCGGAGTGCGGCTCTAGTTTCCTTTGGAATGAAGTCCTTCAAATTGCAAAATAGCTCCAGCGAATACCGCGGTGCATGGGTCGATCCGCAGTATGCGACCGCCTGGACTTCGTACCGCCGGCGACGCCTCGCGGTCTTTTGTCTCTTCTTCGTCGCCATACTCGAAATCCGGTTCTCGTTTTTCGTTCCGGGATTCTTCTTTGCCTTGACCTTTGTCACTTACTTCTTCCTGGCCGCCTGGCTGGCAAACTGGAAGTGCCCTCGATGCGGGCAGGCATTTTTCCGGGCTGCCTTCTATCGCAGTCTTTTTGGCGGCCGATGTTTTCATTGCAACCTTCCCAAATGGTGCGTTTCCGAGACCGGAGAAACTATTTCCCGACCTAAGTTCCCTTTTCGTTGGGCTCCAGCCGAGCAGCGCGATCGCTAATCAATGTTGCCAGGGCCAATGGAAAAAGCCGTGGTGCCGGCTCTTACTCTTCTTTTTATTCTTACTTTTCTTTTTGCTCTTATTCTGCTTTTTGCGATGGGTGCTGCTGCTTTTCTTCGCTTGAGGTTTTGAATGGGACCACGTCGAAACCTTAGGTTGCGCATGCGTCTTCCGGGGAGCACCTGAAGTTTCATCAGTAGAAGTCTCGCTATGATGAGACGCCTTCGGAGGGGGATCGTAGGCAGGAAGCGGAACGTCCACATGCTCCTGCGCGGCAACGGGAAACCCTGATAAAACGAACGCCAAGATGAGGGCAGTCAAAGTCAGAACGGGCTTCATTTGTTAAACGGGATCATCTTTTATACGGGTTTAGCGGACGCGGCATTCAAAATCGTTCGCTCTGTCTTAGACCGCGAGTTAACCCTCGGAGCGCCCATTCGCTGACTAGGGTTGACGCCGGAAGCTTCGGCGCAGGTTGACTCGAACGACTGATTGATAGGGGTCACGTCTCAGGCGCGTCCGACGCAACTTTCTGCCAAGGCTCCATGGCTAAGGAACCTTATCCTGGTGCATGAAGAGATCCTAACAGGTTAGTGCCCGCGTCAAGCGAATCCTGTCTCCTGAATCCTGAATTCTGAATCCTGAATACTACCTCATATTCTCTTGTCCGAGCCCTTGGAAAGCGGAGCATAAATCTCTGGAACCGGTGCGATCCCGGCATCGCCGAGTCTGCGCTCTTCCAAGATGCCTTGTGCGATGCCGTGCGCGATTCGCTGCCGGTAACTCTCGGTAGCCACTTTCCGAGCTTCCGCAGGATTGGTGATGTAGGCACACTCACAGAGGACGCATGGAATCTCCGGATTGCGGGTGAGTCTCAAGCGACGTCGCATCACCCCCTGATCGGTTTCGTCCGTCGACGCAACGAGCTGCTGTTGTATGCGCGTCGCCAGCCCGTGACTGTCAGCTCTCCAGTAAAAAGTCTTTGCTCCGTGCATCGCTTGATTGGACACCGCATCGTAATGAATACTCACGAGTACCGCTCCGCGACCTTGTCGGTTCGCAAAACGAACGCGATCATCCAGCTCCACAAAATGGTCGTCCTCGCGCATCATGATGACCCTCACTCCGGCGCGGCGTAACTCCGCCTGGACCAGCTTCGCCGTCTCGAGCGTTAAATCCTTTTCCTTCAAAAAAATCGGGGCTCTTTGGCCACTCACACCGCCGCTATCTTTTCCGCCGTGACCGGCATCTAGGACCACCGTCGAAAAATGACCAGCGCCAGCCGATGGAGCCGGTGTTTGAGCACAACCGCCTAAGAAGAGAACAAGAGAAACGGTGATCGATATCGGCCAATAAATGAAGCGAAACATAGGATGCCCTTTAAAACTCTAATAGAGCGGACTAGCCCGGTTTGGAGGTGTTGGGGCCACAACAGGCGCCTGCTGGACAACAGGTTGAGGCGCCGGAACGGGCTTGTCGAGAAGCTGATACCAATACTTGTACGACCAGAATCCGGTTCTCGTCTCATAACCCGCGAACCAGCAACCAACGATCAGGTTCGCTCCTTTGTCGGCAGCTAATTTTTTAATCTCGTACGGGTCGACGAAATTAGCCGATCGGACCGCAATCAGTCCGATCTTTCGATATCCCTGTTTCAAGAGGGCTTGAACGGTGTTTTGAAAAGCACTTTGCTCCACTCTTTGAAAAGTGATTTGATCCAACCAGACCAATTGGGCCTTGGCACCTCGGGTCTGATCTTGATACACGCTTCCCAGATCGCCGTAGTAATTCCAGTGCTGGCCCGCTTTTCTCGTGTTGACGTTTGGCGTCAATGCACAGCTGAAAAATGCGGGCGCAAGGATGAGCAGAATGAAATATTTCATTTCAAAGCGGACGGCAAAATCGCAGGGGACATTTCCATGTTGCGCTACAAGTAATCGGCATTGTTAGAAGTGTAAATTCTAGCCTGTCAAAATACCTGCGAGATACTCGCGCAATGCTTCGGTGTGTCGCGCACCGCCCCTGAACCCGATGTAACCGTCCGGCCGAATCAATACGATGGCGCTCGGTTCAGCTTCGTAAAGAGCGTGCGCTCCGCCGTCCGAATCGAAGAAGGCATCAGAAATGTCGGTCCGCGCGGACCGAATCACCACCAAAGCCTCGATCAACCCCTCGAAATCCTTTCGGATTTCATCACGCAAGACTTTGAACTTCGATGCCGCGTCGGCATCCGCACCGGCAAAAAGCAGAAGGTGATAGACTGGCTCGCGAAAGAGATCGAATAATCTAAGCGTCTCCAACCCGGGTTGCCTCTGGAATTCACAGTCCGGCGCGCGGTCGCCGGCGTGCAAGGTGTGCCCAGTCTTGCCAGACACATTGGAACTCCGACGGTAGTGAATCCCGATCTCTGCCATCGTTTCCGCGATCCGATCCTCCACCAAATGAATCCCGGTGAGCATCGGAATGAGCGCATCCCTGAGTTGCTGACCCAGCCCGCCCTGCACGCTCGCCATGCGAGTGAGTCTGTCGGTAAGACTCAAGACCATCTGAGCGACCGGCTCGCGCTCTTCGTTGTAACTGTTCAGCAGCGAATCTGGTGATTTCTGATGAACAACCAAAGCGAGTTTCCATGCGAGGTTCATAGCATCCTGGATACCGGTGTTCATCCCCTGGCCACCGGCGGGGCTATGGATATGCGCAGAATCGCCTGCGAAAAAAATGCGGCCAACGCGAAACTCAGGAATTTTCCGATGAGCGATGTGAAAGCGCGAGACCCAAACCGGATCTGTAAGGCGTATCCCGAACTTGGTTCGGCTCTCCACGATCGCCTGGATTTCGTCAAACTGGAGATCGCCGACCGGCTGTTTTTCTGATTCTTCCTGTGTGCTGACAATGATCCGGCATCGGTCCCCCCGGAATGGGAAAAACCCAACCAGACCTTCCCCCGTCAGAAAAAGATGGATGTGAATGTGATCGAGGGGACCCTCCATCTTCACATCCGCGAGAAGAAACGTTTCCGGATAAGCGTCTCCCTCAAATGGCACCGCTAATAGCTTCCTCACGCCGCTGTGCGCGCCGTCGCAACCAATCAGCCAACGCGCTTCAAGGATCTCTTCGACTCCTGCCGAGTCCCGAATAACTGCCCGAGCCGTATCGGGCGATTGAGAGAGCCCCACCAGCTCTTTATCTCGATCCACAACGATCCCAAAATGTGCCAGATGCTCAGTCAGCAGACGCTCCGTCTCACTTTGCGGCAGGCTGATCGCGAACCGATAACGGCTCGGCAAACCGCAAAACCCAATGTGGGCGATTTGACCGCTGAGATTGTAGATAGCGACACCGTTCAATTCGTGACCCGCCTCGAGCACTGGGCCGATCAGTCCCATGATCTGAAACATCTCCAGCGTACGAGGAAAAATAGCCAGGGCTCTGGAGGTAGTGGCTGGCGTCGCCGCTTTATCAATGATTCGGCTTTTCACGCCGTTCCGGGCGAGCTCACAGGCCATTGTTAGTCCGACTGGACCGGCGCCAACCACCAGAACATCGATAGGAGGGGTAACTCGCATGAATAGTTCGCTGGCTAGTCAGCGGCTTCTGCGGCGACGCGACTGCTCGATTCTCAGACTCAGCTGGACTTGTTCCTCTTGCAGACTGCGCCGCAGACGAATTCTGGTCTGATCATCCGCGCATTTTCCAATCTCATCACTCAACCGCTTGATCTCTCGCAGTTGTTCAACCTCAAAAGGCACGCATCCGGAATTCTTAAGAAGAGAAAAACCGATCCGCTGATCTTCGGGCCAGCTGAAGTACTCGTTAAGATCCAACGGTTTGCCTTTTCCGGGTAATTCCTCGCACTCTTTCTCGGTCAGCCATTCTTCGATCAGCTTTTCGACAGGATAAGACATACGCCCGCACTCGATGTAAGTTAAATCCTCTAATTACCCAGCATACCAGATGACAGCGCAAAAATGGCACGCTGTTCCCGCGATCACAAACAGATGCCAGATAAAGTGGCCGTACGGAAGCCGTTTCGCGACATAAAAGAAGACCCCGCAGGTGTAGGCGACTCCTCCCGCCAAAATCCAGAGCAATCCGGCGAGCTGGACATGAAGCCAAAAAAGACGAATCGCGGCCAATGCCATCCATCCCATGCCGAGGTAGGTTAACAGCGAGAGTCGTTGAAACTTTAACCCTCCAAACACTTTGAAACAGATGCCGAGTCCGGCCAAACTCCAGACTACCCCGAACAGCGTCCACCCCCATGCGCCGCGCAAGGCTCCGAGCGCGAAAGGTGTATACGTGCCCGCGATCAGAACGTAGATCGCCGAGTGGTCAAGCAGGTGGAAAAATTCCTTCGTCTTGCCCTGCGGTACCGCGTGATAGATCGTTGATGCAAGGTAGAGGGAAATCATGGCCAGGGCGAAAATGATGGCACCAACCAGGCTCCATCGGTCCCCGCGTTGGATCGCAGGACCGACCAGCAGAGGGATCCCGGCCATCACCGCCAGTAAGCCGACTCCAGCGCTAACGCTGTTGGCCACCTCTTCGCGCCATGTTTGCGGACGCCATTCCGACGGGAGCGGTTTTGCCATCTGCACATCTGACATACCAGGAGAGCCTCTTTCAGCTCCTTCCGTTCGCGACGGCCACAGCCGCCGATGCCAGCCGTTTTCTGCCGGCAACTTCCTCGCCGGCATCTTTCGGCAAGCGCGCAAAGCTTAGGAACGAAATGGTCGAAACGAATCCGACGAGGAGGAACGCCGGCACGAAGTCCGCCCCGTTCAATGAATCACTGTGACGGATTGCCAGCGAAAGCTGGAGAATCGACGCCCCAACCGTAATCCCGAGGCTCAGGGCTATCTGCTGAAAAGCGCTGGTGAAACTGGTCGCCTGGCTCATTTCCGGCTGATCAATCTCCGCAACGCAGATCGCATTGATACAGGTGAATTGCAGTGATCGGAAAAAGCCACCGACAAAGAGAACCAAGAGCATCACGCTGATCGGCGTCATCCGCGTAAAGATCGCTGGTGCACCTATCATAACGCCGCTAACGATGGCGTTGAACACCAGGACGGTACGAAATCCAAACTGTTTCAGAATTTTTCCTACGGCTGTTTTCATCCCAATTGCACCGATCGCAGTCACGAAGGTTAACAAGCCCGATTTCAATGGCGTCATTCCGAAACCGAGTTGCAGCTGGAGTGGCAGGAGCAACGGCATAGCGCCCACTCCAATCCGAAAAAGTGAGCCCCCGACGATTCCGGACCTGAACGTCGGATATCGTAGAAGCTTGAGATCGAGAATAGGTGCTTCCGCCCGTCGAGCGTGCAAGATGTAAAGCCCCACCGAAACGGAACCGACCAGGAAGAGGCCGACAACAATCCAGAGTGGGATGCCAGAAGCGTCCATGGCGGCGGACCCTGAGACCAGTCCAGCAAGCCCAATCCCGGACAAGGCAAAGCCCAAATAGTCAAACCGGCTGATGGTTTCGCCCCGCACATTGGGGATAAAGAGGGTCGCAAGCACAATGCCCAGCACGGCTATTGGCAAATTGATCCAAAAAATCCAGCGCCAATGAAAATAGGTGGTGATAAAACCGCCGACCGGCGGTCCCATCACCGGTCCGAGCAGTGCCGGCATTGTCAACCAGGCCAGCGCACCAACAAACTCTGACCTGGGAATCGTCCTTAAAATCACCAACCGGCCCACCGGCACCATCATCGCCCCGCCGATGCCCTGAAATGCCCTGGCCGCCACGAGCGTCCCAATGGAGTTTGCGAAACCGCAGAGCGCGGATCCAAGTGCAAAGATCAAAATCGCCAGACGAAAAACGATCCGCGTGCCGAACCGGTCGGCAACCCAGCCGGAAGCGGGGATGAAGACTGCAAGTGTCAGCAAGTAAGAGGTCAGCGCCAGTTTGAGTTGAATCGGGCTCTGGTGAAGATCGCGGGCGATCGCAGGCAAAGCAGTCGACAGAACCGTTGCATCGAGGTTCTCCATGAACAACGCGCACGCCACAATCAACGGTATCAGAATACGAAGCGGCAAAATCCCGGTTCCTTGACCTTCCGGGGCTGGGTTCCTGCCTCTTGCGTTTTGCGCTGCTTCCTGCATTCAAGCGGTATGAGCTGGGAAAATCACATCGCATCCCTCGCCCTATGACGCAACCTCTTCTCCCTTCCAAATCGCTCCAACCACTCTTCCTCGTGCTCGTCCTCGT